>CAXIBU010000266.1:0-3915 GCA_964021555.1 uncultured Verrucomicrobiales bacterium
AACGACAGCGACGGAGGTAAAAATGCCGGGCCTAATCCTGGCTGGTCACGACTTTTCTTGAGTGTTGGGCGCATGGACCACACCCAGCCTGGTGAGATTGCCGGAATGCTCTACCGCGAAGGGGGACTTCCCGACGGCGCGCTTGGTAGGATCCAGCTATTCGATCGCTTTACTTTGGTCGATGTCAAAGATCCTCATGGCAAGGACGTGGTTTCCAAAGTCAAAGGGGCGAGGCTTCGCGGCCGCAGCATCCGCATCGACTTTGATCGACGCCCTGACTGAAGCTGACTGACTCCAAACGGATCAACCTACTTCGGTGATAGCGCCGTTTTCAGTGTCTCAGGATCGCTTATCGGTGGTCCGCATTGAGTTCCGGTGCATACAAAGGCGCTTCCTTTCTCGGAATCCGCGAGGGATTTGAGCAAAGGCGACATCGCCCCGTAGGCGGCTTGGTTCTCATCTGAAAGCTCGATCCGCCAAGTGAAGGGCAGCAATTGGCTCTGAGCGAATTTGCTGAGAAGTTTGGGTGAGTTCGCCGCCTCGACAAGCACCAGGCTGCGGGTCGCTCCCAGCTCTCCGATTAGTGCGATGCTCATTTGGGTCATGGAGGCGGGGTGGCTGCGCATCGGCACGGCAAAGGTCTTCAATGTCTGCTTCGCAATAAGATGAAAGTCGTCGCGATGGCTGAGGGCTGCGATGGCTTGTAGGTTTCGAGTGCTCAGTGAATTGACGGATGGCAGAGCGTTGTCATCCGCCATTTTCATTTGCAGCACCAGGTCGGCTCGTTCGCGGTCTGCATCAAAGAAGCCGCCATTATTAGCGTCGTGAAAGTCCCTGACCTGTCGCTCCTGGAGAGTGATCGCCCAGCTTAGCCAGCTCGGATCTTGCTCGGCCTGATGGAGGGCAATGATCCCATGGATAAGACCTGCATAGTCCATTGCGACGGCTGGTGGTCCCGCCTTGCCCTGGCTCCAGGAACGTCGCAATTTTCCGTCTTCGGAGGAATACAGCTCATTCTTGATGAAGGACGCAGCCTCCTTCGCCACTTCGAGATCTTTGGGGCTATTGAGCACGACGGAAGCTCTGGCGAAGGCCTCGATCATGAGTCCATTCCAAGCGGTGATGACTTTATCGTCCATCGCTGGACGAGGTCGCTTGCGTCGGTATTCCAGTAGCGGCTCAATCAAGTCCTCTGGCAAGGGATTGGCGCCCTCTTTGAGTCGGAGCACCCACTGGCCGGCGAGCTCACCGTGAGGATCGAAGCCCTCTGGTAGCGCAGCATCAGCGCCCGTCGGGACCAGCTCTTTGAATCGGTCGTAGCCCTCTTCACCCAAGACGTTTAACAGCTCCTTCTCCGTCCAAGTGTAGAAGGCGCCTTCGCGCTTTTCCATCGCTGCTGAGCTGGGCAAGCTGTCGGCATCTTCAGCAGAATGAAACCCGCCCGATCCCGACCTGAGCTGCGCTGAAACGTAGTCCAGCGTGCGCCTCGCCGTCTCCGCGTATCGGGCTTCGCCGGTCAGTTGAAAGGCGTCCAAGTAAAGATTCGCGAGCTGGGCTTGGTCGTAGAGCATTTTCTCGAAATGCGGCAGCTTCCATTCGGGGTCGACGGTGTATCGATGAAATCCACCCGCCAAGTGGTCTTGCAGCGCCCCTTGCACCAGAGCATCCAGCGCGGCTCGAACGACCTCGACGTTCTCTTGCCGACGCAAGCTTGTTTTGGGATATCGGGTAGCATCGGCAATGAGGAATTCGAGCACCGAAGGCGAAGGGAATTTTGCCCCGTTACCCAGTCCTCCGTTGATCTTGTCCACCTGGGCAAGAATCGCAGAGCGAGTGGCATCAACTTCTTTCTGAGTGAGCGCTTGTTCGCTCGGTTCTGGTTCAATGAAGCTCTGAATTTGCTCAATGCCCTTCTTGGCGCTGGCCCTGAGGTTGGCTTCGTCAGTCTGCCATGCGGTATTGATCTTGGTCAGCACGCTATCGAAGCCCGGTCGTCCAAATTCGCTCTTGGGTGGGAAATAAAGCCCTCCGAAAAAAGGCAGACGTTCGGGTGTGAGGAAGACCGAGGTCGGCCAGCCGCCTTGGCCAGTCGTTGCCTGAACAAAAGTCTGGTAGATCTGGTCGACATCCGGTCGCTGCTCGCGGTCGACCTTGATCGCGATAAAGTGCTCGTTGAGTCGCTTGGCAATCTCAGGGTTCTCGAAGCTCTCCCGCTCCATCACATGGCACCAGTGGCAAGTGGAGTAGCCGATTGATAGGAAGATCGGCTTGTTCTGTTTTTTAGCCGCTGCAAATGCCTCCTCGCCCCAAGGATACCAATCCACCGGGTTCTTTGCATGCTGCCTGAGGTAGGGAGAGGCTGAGTCCGCCAGGCGATTGAGCGTCGATTCCTCACCGTGACTGAGCTGCACCAGGATTGGGACCAAGATCGAAAATAGAAGTGAGCGTTTCATCAATGAATTGCCGCAGAGCTTAGCGGAAACCGACCAGCTGAACACAAAAAAGCCTCACGGTTTAACCAGTGAGGCTTTTGGTGTTGATCAACAACCGGTCCGTCCGGATCAAGCAAAGCTCAAGGCAGCTTGCGCTCGGCGGCGCGGCCGATGACACTCATCTTGTGCTTGAGACGTTGGTTGTTCTGGTAGTTTTTGCCCTCGAGCCATTTAGGTTCTTGGACGGTTTTTTCCCATTCTGCGAGTTTGGCAGCAAGGTCCTTGACCTTGTCGGGTTGAGTTTCAGCCAGGTTCTTGGTTTCGCCGATGTCTTCGGCAAGGTTGAAGAGCAGGTAGCGGAAGGACTTATCAAGCTCTTCCACACGGATGAGCTTCCAAGAGCCATCGCGGACACCTGCTGCAACTGACCGACGGAAGAAGAGCAGGTCGCCGCGTTCGGCTTGGGCATTCTCGCGTAGAGCCGGTAAAAGGCTGATTCCGTCGAGCTGCTTTTCTTCGATGACCTCAGTCCTGCCCGCGGCATCCAAGCTGGTCGCCATGAAATCGAGGGTGGAGGAGAGAAGGTCGAGCTTCTTGCCATTGCCGAGTTTTCCATTCGGCCAGCTGATGATGCAAGGGACACGATGGCCGCCTTCCCACTTGCTGCCCTTCATTCCGCGATAGATCCCGTTGTCGGAGGAGTTAACCGTCGCGCCTCCGTTGTCGCTGGCGAAGATAATCATGGTGTTGTCATAGATTCCTTGCTCCTTCAGATTGGCAATGACCCGTCCCACACTGTAATCAAAGCGATCAACCATAGCGGCATAGGTGCGACGACCTTTGTTTTCGATCGATTCATACTTCTTCAAGTCTTCAGGTCTCGCGTGCATCGGGGCGTGGGGGGCGGTGTAAGAAAGGAACATGAAGAAGGGTTTCTCTTTCTCACGCTTGGCAATCAGGTCGATGGCTTCGTCGGTTAGCCAATCGGTGACGTATTTGACCTCTTTTGCCTCGTCGACTTTGACGCCGTTACGTTGGAGCATCTTGGTCCCTTTGGCAGCGGGCGTTGCCCAGTAGCTGCGGCTACCGCCAGTGAAGCCGCTGAAGTGGTCAAAGCCTTGAGCATTCGGGTGCATTTCCTCAGTGGCCCCGACATGCCATTTGCCCAGAACCATGGTCTCGTAACCAGCATCTTTCATTCCATCGGCGTAGGTGTAGGTGTCACCTGGAAGACCCTGCGATCCATTTGGTCCGTTACACTCGAAGCCTACCCTCTGCTGATAACGACCGCTCAGCAAGCCTGCCCGCGAAGGCGCGCAGACGGAAGCGGTGGTGTGTGCGTCCGTCAAGATGACACCGGCTTTTGCTAATGCATCCAAGTTGGGGGTCTCGATGTCTTTGCTGCCGGTGTAACCGAGATCGCCGTAGCCGAGGTCGTCGGCAAGGATGATGAGGATGTTGGGTTTCTCCGCAGAAAATGCGC
>CAXIBU010000267.1:0-3897 GCA_964021555.1 uncultured Verrucomicrobiales bacterium
TCAGGGCTATCGCGAGAGGCATCGATCAGCACTTGGACTGGCATCGCCCCCTCCTCCAGCATCTTATCACGGAGGCTGGGATCCACCTCGAAGGCCGCATCGCGGGCCAAGGTCCAGCTCTCCGAGCCAAATTCCCGCTCCATCATTTCAGTGGGGAATTTCATTGCCCAAGCATCCTCGGGGGCTGGGCGACCATAAAGTTCGCCATTGATGAAATTCGCCATCCGCCCAAAGAAGACCCCCAGGGGAGCAACGACGCAAAGCCCGTCGCCGATCCCGAACCAGGATACCTGGTGCTTCCTCGCATACCACGCGGTGTAGAGAATGAGCCCAAGAATGCCACCGTGGCTCGCCATGCCACCTTCCCAGACTCGCAGGACCACCAAAGGATCTGACAGCCATGCGTCAAAACCATTTGCTGGTAGCCAGTAGAGCAGAAAGTAGCCGAGTCGCCCGCCCAGAAACACCCCGAAAACGGCAGCGTAGGTCAAAAAATCGGCGATTTTAGCCTTTTCGAGCGGGAAACGCCCACGCCCCGACAAAAACACCAACAAGAAGTAGCCGACGATGAACCCGGCTAGATAAGCCAATCCATACCAACGGATCGCCGGATGATCGACATTGATCGGCCCCAGGGAAAATTCGATAGGCAATCGAAACAAGACTGGGTCCATGTGATGGACGTAAGTGGCAAGCATCAGGTTAGTGGATCTGGCTGGATTTTAATGATCGTGGACTTCTAGACGGCCCAATCTATTTCTTCTCACTCAAAGCCTTGATTCTCGCTTCGAGCGCGTCTCGCTTCGCCAAAAGCTCAGCGCTTGCGGGGTCGAGCTCCTTGAGTTGCTGGTCACGATTCTGAAGATGAATTTGCTGAATCATGTCAGCTCCCTTTTTGATCCTGGCTAGCTCGGGAATGGTCTCAGCCTTTTCAAAAATCGCGGCTCTGGCTTCCACCAGCTTCTCCCTCAGAGGGTCGATAGATTCATGCTCAAATCCATTGGCCTTAATCGCCTCGGTAAGCTCTTTGCTTGCGGCATTTAGCTTTGCCTTAAAAGGTGCAATTTTCTCATGTGCCATGACCGTCTGCTCATATTTCTGACTCGCCGATACCGCGGCGATCGCCGTTTCGCGAACTTTAGGGGCATTTGCCACTCTCCCATAGGCCTCCTGAAGTTGTGGCCACAGCTTTTTCAGCTCCGCCTCAGCTTGCTCGAGAGACAGATCTTGCACCTCCTTCTTTGAGGACGGCACTGGCGCGTCATCAGCTTGGACCGAGTAGAAAATCGCGCAGCCGATGACTAAGAAACCGATTGATCGGGTCAAATACTTCAAATTCATACCCCGAAGAAAGCACAAACCGTCTTTTGAACAAGCTCACTGTTCACTTGCTTGAAAAGGTATGCCCGCCAGCTGGGCGCGAGCCGCACCGATCAAGAACAGCGAGCCTGCCACAAGAATCTTGGAATCACTGGCACGAGCCAATTCGAGTGCATCGGCGAGATCTTTTGCTTCGGCCTGATCGCAGGTGGATTCCTTGGGCCAGGCGTCTCGCAGTGTCTCGACTTCCAGCCCTCGCTGAGTCGGGACTTTCACAAAAATGACTCTTTCAGCCAAAGTCGATAAGGTGGCCAAGACGCTGCGAATGTCTTTTGACTCAACCGCCCCGAAGATCAATGTCGCCTTCCCACCGTTCTCTTGGTTCCAAGTCTCTGCCAGCGCCAGTGCCGAATGGGGATTATGGGCTCCGTCCAGGGTGATCCTCCCCTCCTCCAGCACTTCGAACCGACCCGGCCAACTGGTATTTTCAAGACCTTGTCTGACGGTCGGCTCCCTCAATTCAACTCCAAGGACATGAAGTGCGGTGACCGCTAGCGCCGCATTGTGCTTTTGATGGGGCCCCTTGAGCCCGAGAGCGTAACCCAGAAGTGGTTCATCGACGAGATGCAGCGGAGCTCGCATTTCGTTGGCCTGCCGTTCAATAACCTGAAAGGCCTCGGGCTCCTGCTGTGAAACAATCACGGGCTTTTCATGTCGGATGATTCCAGCCTTCTCCCCCGCAATTTTTTCCAAGGTATCGCCCAGCCACTGGGTGTGATCGAGACCGATTGGAGTAATCACCGCGAGATCTGTCGGCACCGCTGTCGTTGCGTCGAGCCGACCACCCATGCCAGTTTCCAGGATAATCAATTCGCACTCTCTCTGAGCAAAATACCTCATTGCCAGGGCTAAGCTCAGTTCGAAAAAAGTCGGGTGATGCGCCCAATCCGCCACCAATTCCTTCAGCGACGTCACCCCACTAGCAATCGCCTGATCCGGAATCCGCTGACCGCTCACGCGGATTCTCTCGCTGAAATGAACCAAATGCGGCGAAGTGAACAAACCCGTGCGAATGCCACAAGCTCTCGCGACAGAATCAATCATCGCCGCCGTTGAGCCCTTGCCATTAGTGCCCGCCACTTGAATGACTTTCACCCCCCGTTTGGGATAAGCGAGGTAGTCCTTCAGGAGCTTCCTCGGCCCGTCGAGCCCGAGCTTGATGCCGAACATCTGGGTGCTGAAGAGCCACTCAATCGCCGATTCAGCATTCATCACCGAAATTCTATTGCCACACTCAGTCAGCCAGCATGTAGCCGAGCAGCTGCCCTAGCTTGGTCTTCAGGTCTTGGCGGCGAACGATTCGATCAACCAAACCGTGTTTCACCATGAACTCCGCCGTCTGGAAGCCCTCCGGTAAGTTCTGGTGGGTCGTCTCTTTTACCACCCGAGGACCGGCAAAGCCGATCATGCAAGCAGGTTCAGCCAAGTTAATGTCACCAATCGTGGCAAAGGAGGCCGTGACGCCACCAGTGGTGGGATGGGTCAGAACGGAAATGTAGGGTAGCCCCTTTTCGGAAAGGCGGGCCAGCGCACCACAGGTTTTACCCATTTGCATCAAGGAGAGCATGCCCTCCTGCATTCGAGCGCCAGAAGAGGCGGAAACAATCACGACGCCGCGTTTTTCATCAATCGCCGTCTCAATCGCCCGAGTCAGCTTTTCACCAACAACTGAGCCCATTGATCCCGCGAAGAATTTGAAATCCATCACGGCGAGAACGACGGGCTTGCCCTCAATGGTCCCGCGCCCACTGACCACGGCATCATTCAGGCCGGTCTTTTCGCGTAGGCCTGCGACTTTATCTTCGTAGCGATCAAATCCGAGTGGATTCTTTGAGATCAAGTTGGCATCCAACTCCTCAAATGACCCTTCATCCAAGAGCGAGCCGATGCGCTCCCGCGATCCCAACATGAAATGGTGATCGCACTTAGGGCAGACCATCAGATGGTCGCGAAGTTCGACATGGTGCAGCAGCTCGCTGCACGATGGGCATTTCACCCAAAGTCCTTCGGGCATATCATCGCGCTTCTTGCGCAAACCACTGATGGAGGGCTTTTTGAAAATCGACATGATGTATTTCTTAGGTTGAAGCTCGCAGCTACGAAGGAAAATTGACCTCTGTCACTGAAAATAGCAAGACCACTCTCAGAGCATCATCCGCTCGCCCCTTCTTTACGATTGCCTACGGAGTGAAATTCGCCAAACCTCACCGCAATGAAATACCTCTCTATGCTGCTAGCAACGGCTTGGCTCGTCCTTCTGAGTTCCTGCGCCCATACCGACATCGCTGAAGATGAAATCGAAGCGACCCCGGAGCCAACCGAGGAGCAACAAGAGCCAAGCAAGCCTGCCCCTCAAGAGTTACCAAATTCGGACGAGGGCACCAAAGACACGACCAACAAAGAGAACATTGTTCCTCCACCACCCGGTCTCAGAGACCCAGATGACCTGATCGTCCCGATGCAATAACCCTCGATGCTTCCCACAGTGGCGCGGGCGTCTCGCACGTCAGCCATACC
>CAXIBU010000268.1:0-3883 GCA_964021555.1 uncultured Verrucomicrobiales bacterium
CCGCAAGGGTCTAGAGGACAAAATTAATGATCGCAAGCAGGTCGAGACAGCAATCACTTCCATTGAGGGTGAAATCAAAAAGTCCGAGGACGAATTTGATGTGCTCAAAAAGGAAAAGGAGGATGATATCGCCGATAATGAGAAGGAGCTTGTCCGAAAGGGCGAACTTGAGACCAAGTTGGATGAATTGATCGTCAAAGTGGAGAAGCTCACCGCTCTGAAAATCACGAAGGATGCAGAGCTTGCCCAGATCACCGAAGACACTTCAGGCCTGCCTGATCCTGCCGAGCTGAAGGCGAAACTTGAAAGTCTCAACAAGAATATCACCAATTTGAATAGTGAAGTCGCTGATCTCGAAGCGAACTTGGCTAATGTCAATCAGCAGCGCACTGGCGCTCAAGCGACCATCGAGCGCTACAAGACCCAAGAGGATAATCAGCGCAACCGCGTTTCACCTGCCGATCTGGACGCCGCGATTTCACGCTCTTATCAGAACTTCGGCTTCGTCATCATCAACGGTGGCTACAACAAGGGTGTCGTTCCCGGCTCCAAGCTCGAAGTCGTTCGTGGTGACGAAGTGGTTGGCGGCCTGACCGTGACCAGCGTCGAGGCGACACAAGCTGCCGCCGACATTGACGGGGCACAGCTTGGTGAGGGGGTCGTTCTTCGATCAGGCGACGTCGTTCGCGCCGTTCGCCCGGTTGAGGCTCTGAAGCCAGACGTCCTTCCTAATATTGATGATCTCAAGCCTGAGGCCGATGAGGCACCTGCAGCCGACGAAGAGAAAGAAGAGGAAGATGAACTCGACTTCGATTTTTAATTTCCCGCAAACCGCGACTTACTACCTACTAATTTTATCATGAAGATCCTATTCTTTATCCTAGCCCTGGCCGCCACGGGAGCCGCCGGCTTCTTCGCTTACCAAACCGACCAGCTCGTCGAGCAAGAGCTCGCAGCCCTTGCCGATGCTGAAAAAACTAAAGGCACCCGTATCACCCAACGCAAAGATCAGAGGGACGTGACTGGAAAAGAGGAGGTCGCCCGAGAAGATGCTCGGGATGGGCTTGCCACCACCCGTGCTGAGATCCAGTCCATCATCTCGAAATCCACCAAGGCATCCAAGTCAGTTACCGATCTAGAAGGCAGTCTCGAAGGGGTCGAAAGTCAGATTGCAGCCAAAAAGGATAATCTCAATGAAGCCAAGGCCATCCTCGAAGGTCTCTTCCCTGGTGAAGAAATCGACTTCAATAACTTCGAAGAGAAGTTCAACAAACTCGAAGAAACAGCCAAAGAGCTCACCGAGAAACGCGACGAGCTAGACCTCTTGGCAGAGCAGTCCGCCAAGGCACTCGCCACCGCTCAAGCAGATGTTGAGCGTCGTGTCGAAAAGCAGACCAAGTATCAAAGCAACCTCAACCAAAACTCTCTCAGTGGTTTGGTAACTGCGGTTAATTCCGATTGGGGCTTTGCTGTGGTCAACTTGGGCCTTTCTGATGGAATTGATCCTGATAACGAACTGCTCGTTGTTCGTGGTGGCCAGCGTGTCGGTCGCCTCGCTCTTACCAGCATCGAAAATGGCCAGTCAGTCGCTAACATCCTCTACGATAGCCTGACGCCAGGCTCCATGATCCGTCCTGGTGACAAAGTCATGCTGGCCAAGCCTAATCGCGGCAACTGATCCCGCCCGCGACCGATTCTTTAAGAATTCGACTTTCAAAACCTCGTCAGGACTTGTGTCTGGCGGGGTTTTTGCTTTAGTGGGCATGTGAAGACTTTACCTCTATTGATCGCAGTCGTCCTTTTCGGAGGATTTGGGACCTCGTGTGCACTGAAAGATACCCCACGCCGCACCGCCGTGATGCCCAAGAGCTCAGAGAGCAGCATGCCTTGGAACGTGCCAATCGACGGCCAAGGACAGGGCCAACTTGGCCTGATGAACCAGCGCTGAACTTAGGATACGGATCATGAGTTTACTCGAACAATTGGACGATGCACAGCGGAAGCAGATTGAGGCTTGGATTGAATCCGGAGCTGATCTCGCAGGCGTTCAGAAACGCTTGAATGAAGAGTTCGAGCTGAAAGTCAACTACATGGAGACCCGTTTTCTGGTTTCCGACTTGGGTTTGGAGATTAAGACGGCACCAGTCGTCGAGGCTGCGGATGATGAAGATTCCGAGCCTGTGACTGCTGATTCCCTTGAGCAAGCTCTCAGCCAGGGAGTGACGGTAACGGTGGATGAAATCACCCCTCCTCATGCACTGATTAGCGGTAAAGTCAGCTTCAGTGATGGCGGCCGTGCCATGTGGTATATCGACCAGTCTGGTCAGCTCGGTTTAGATGCTGACGATCCAAGCTACCGCCCTAGTGAAGAAGACCTTCAAGACTTCCAGCAAGAGCTCCGGCGTGTTTTGGAAGCTCAACAATCTGGCTTAGCTTAATTTGACTATTCTAAGATGAACGATCCAGATCCTATCACCCTGACCGGGGTTGTGGTTTTGGCCGTTCACGTGATCGGTGCCGTCCACGCGCTGGATGCACTGATGCACGTCCGCTCTTCGCGGGCACGCGTCGCTTGGATCTTGTCCTTGGCGACTTTTCCCTACCTTGCTCTACCGCTCTATTGGCTCTTGGGCCGCAATCGATTGGAGGGGTATGTCGAGGCTTGGCGGGATAGCGGTCAGGATCACAGTGACTCGCGTGCTGCTCTACTGGAATTTCTGGAGGCTCACCGGACCGATGGTTGCGAGCCACGGGCGTCCTTGATCCAGACGGCCACCAGCTTGTGCGAGCAGCCAATGACCAAGGGCAATGCTGCGGAACTATTCATCGACGGCAAGGACACGTTTGATGCAATTTTTAAGGCTATCAGCGAGGCGGAGCACGAACTCTTCGTGAGCTACTATGTGCTGAAGAGCGATCGCGTCGGGCGGCGATTCCAGAATGCGCTAATTGAGCGCGCCCAAGCTGGTGTGAAGGTCAGGTTGCTCTTCGATGCGATTGGCTCGCATGAACTCTCCAGTGGAGCAATCGAACGTCTGAGGAAGGGGGGCGTCCAAGTGGCGAGTTTTGGGTCGCGACGGCGCTGGAAGCGATTTCAGATCAACTTCCGCAATCACCGTAAGTTGGTCATCATCGATGGTAAGGTCGGCTTTACGGGGGGGATCAATGTCGGTGACGAGTATCTGGGCCGAAGTGAAGAATTTGGACATTGGCGGGATACGCATTTGAGGGTCATGGGGCCGGCGGTCGCAGGTCTGAAGCTTGCCTTTTACGACGATTGGAACTGGGCAACTGACGAATTCCCCGAAGTTGGCTTGCTACCGGAGGAGCACCCTGCGGCGGTGCCGTGCTTGGTATTCCCGACCGGTCCTGCGGACCGATTGGCTAGTTGGCAGCTTTTTGTGATGGAGGCGGCGTCGAACGCCCGTGAACGATTGTGGATCACTTCGCCGTATTTCGTTCCGGATGACGGTGTGCTGGCCTCGCTGCAGGCAGCGGCTCTGCGCGGAGTTGATGTGCGGATTTTATTGCCCAGCAAGAAGGATCACCTCTTGGTCTGGCTCGCTTGCTACACCTTCATTGAGCAGACCGTTTCCTACGGGGTTAGATTGTTCCGCTACACTGAGGGCTTCCTGCATCAGAAATCACTGCTGATTGATGACGACTTCGGCTATGTCGGGAGCGCGAATTTGGATAATCGCTCCTTGTTCTTAAATTTCGAACTGGGTGTCATTGGCTGCCGCCGCAGTGAAATACAGCAGCTCACAAGCATGCTCGAAGAAGACTTCAAGAATTCACGGGAAGTCGCGGCAGATGAACTTTCCAATCGCTCGTGGGCCTTCCGCGCGGCGTGCAATGCGGCTAGCTTGTTTGCCCCGATTCT
>CAXIBU010000269.1:0-3864 GCA_964021555.1 uncultured Verrucomicrobiales bacterium
TGGTTCGAGTGAACCCTGACAACCGAACTCTACTCGGAGCCATTCTATTGAACGAACTCCTTGATTGATGCCAAATCATTGCCAAGACCGAGGCCATTGCCGAGCGAACTAAGCGGTGATGATCTCGCTTTTGTTTCACTCGGAACCTTTGATCCATCGACGTTGCTTGTGGCAGTGAGAATCAATCCAGGGATGGGTCAGAAGTAAGCCCCAAATCAGTGATCAGGCCCTCCGCACTGTTGCGGATAATCGCCAATATATGGCGATTCTATAGGAAACCCCGACATTCAAAGGATCAAGTCCGCCCCTACCCAAGACCAGCAACCGCGAGCCAACCAATTGGTTTCGTGGCTAGGACTTATCCTGAACAAAATCGACCACGCTGCGGCACGAGATAGTTTCCAATCCGGCCTGGTTCGTTGTTGGGAAGAAGAACATGACCATCCGTTTGTTTGGTCGATTGATCAGCATGCTGCTGTAACGATTGGTGAGCTTGCCCTCATCGTTCATGGCGTTTGCTCGAATCTGAACTCTTTGATTCTTCTTGATCCTACCCCTCACCAGGTGTTCCTGGCCCGGTTTCAGGTTGAACTTCTTGTTATTGAGCTCAATTTGGAGCGGCTTTGCGCCGAGATTGACGAATACATACGAACCTCCGGGAAATCGATCGGGTGAAAGATCAAAAATCTTACCCTGAATTTTTTTTCCAGACTTGAAGAGAACTAACAGTGGCATTCTCACCGTGCTCGGCACCTTGAATCCGGCGAAGACTTTGAATGCTTCATCATCGGTCCCTTCCTGCCCCTCCAACTGCTGATAGAGGGTGATCTGGGAGCCCTTTTCGAAAGGCAACGGTGGAGAAATGGCGAGATCGGCCAAGGCTAACTTGTGCCACTTACCTTCCGCGTCGCGCTGTCCTTCCTCTTTAACAAAAAGTTCAGGACCATCCCACTCGCCCCAACAGGTCACTGAAAAGGTCCGTTTCGGTCCCTCATCGCCAGAGTTCTGATCTGACTCTTGCGCCTGAACAACCGAGATAAGACCAAAAAGGAAATAGTAGAGTAGGTTTTTCATTATAGATCTGATCGAGAGCATATTACACTTCATCCTGATTCAACCAGCGGAAACCCATGACCTTGAATCTACGCCCTAGTGCCCTGAGCTCGGCGGGAAACTGTGAATTCGATTCAAACTGACGGATAATCGGATCGCCGAAGGAAGTCGAAGGATAACCGGATGCCTGAGTGACCGGAGCCACATCAGTCCTTCCGCCGACCAGATCAGAACACCGCTGGACCGTGGCCTCGCACCATGCTCTCGATAAGACGTTTCCATTTGCATCCAAGCACTCACCGTAAGCTCGGACCGTGAAGCTGTCTGAACGTGCCGTTAACTGCGAGCCGACACTTGAAAGGACGTCCGCCTGCATCAAATACTGAGGAGCCCCTTCCATCGTGCTTCGACGAACAACCGCGCCGGCGCGAATCCTCGAATTTTCAACATCCCGACTCGAAACGGCACGGGCGAAGCTTACCCCCCTATTCAGGCCTGCCGACTCAATCGCCATTTGCAGAGCTCCGAGCTTTCCGAGCTCATAGCCTCGCGTTGATCTTCGGTCCAACCGACGATTGACAAAGTCGCTCATGCCCATGAAAGGCCCGCGTAGTTTCACCTGCTTGACCATTTCTTCAGCCAAGGTCTTGATCTCCTGATCACTTAGGACACGTCGTCCCTGCCAAGGGTCATTAGGATCGGCCGCATTGGGCAAGGCGAACCGTCCCGATGGGACCTGGTTGCCGCTGACAAAATTGATCCGACCTTGGCTGCTCTCTGCGATTTCGACTGCTTTTAGCCCACCTAAAACAGCAGCCCAGGCATCGACAGAAGTCGAATTGACGTTAAAAGCTCCATGCACGGTCAAGTGCCTGGCAATGAGATCGTGCATCTTGAGCTCCGCCTCTTTCTGATCTTGCCCGACATCGCTCGCCATCCAATCTGCATATTTGACCCTTGGATTGAAAAACGGTGAGTCTCCTCCGGAGAGAAGCCCATTAACGGCTGAATTCAGGCTCGTATATTGATAAGACCCCCCTCCAGCAAAACCGTCGCTACCTCCATAATGTAAGCCACTGAAGAAATAGCGGTCGTATAGCGCCTCATTCGCAGCCCAGCTACTATCGATCAGAACCTGAGGCCCGATCGTCGCATAAGTGCCCTCAAGCCTGCGTCTGTCGACTAGCGACTCTGGAGAACTGATGCCTGCATGCATAAAGGAATTTCCGATATGCTTGGATCCGCCCGAAGCCGTGACAGCTATATCGAGATGCTGTAGTTGCGCGATTGAAGTCATCGGCAGGCGAGGCAATTCATACAAAACCACAGAACTTGAACCTCCACTGGGGTCGCGTGAAGCTCCCCAGAAAGCGTGCCCCTCTAGGTCACTTGCCAGTTGTAGTTCGGACAAGTCAGTGATCGCCCGAAGATCAAGTTCCCACGAAGGCGAAACCCGATCCCCACCCGAATAGTCGCGGGGATCAATTGCCATAAATCTCGGATTGAAGGCACTGAAGACATTGATATCATCAGAGGCGGTCTTGGAACGCACATCTAAAGCCGCGACATAGATCCCGGCATCACCGCGGGGAGGAATTTGCGAAAAATTAACCGTGCGCTGAATTGTTGGTTCCCCTTGAGAGGCGAAACTTAGTTTACCCATCAGAGGATCATCGAAAATATCCGTATCAGCGAAGATGCCTGTGAGTGGCGGAACATGCCCATCCAAATTCCGCGGAGAACCTCCATGATCATTCCCCGAAAACATGGAAAAGATCACGTGATCCAACTCAGAATCCCCACCTCCTCGACCTGAAACCCTGAGAGTAACGGAGGATGAAGGTGCTGGCTCGACCACTGAATTGGGCTGTTTGACGATGTTTGAGCCTTCGTTATAAGCAAAGTCGGCACGAATCGCAGTGATCCCCCATGTTCTCACGTCTTCGTTTTGCGGCAAAGCATAAGGGCTGAGAGTCTTAATTTCGCCTGGCTGGAGGACGTAGGTATCTTGCGTTGCGTCCATTCGCGTCGATATCGAACCGTTAGTCCAGAAATTGCCTGACAAGGTCACTGGTGTTGTTCTCCGAGCACCTGAACGATCCTCCCAGTCGATGCTTAAGCTGACAGGGTTCATTTTAGCGTGAAAGAAGCCAAGAGCATCGAACGCAATGGGAACGTTATAGGGGTTGTGAATCGTAAAGTAGGGCTCGAAAGCGATGGCAATCGTGCCATTTGATCCTCCTCCGTTTTTGACCAAACCGATACCAAGAACATACCGGATCAAATTCGGTGCCACTCTAGGTGCAGTATGTGAGTTAATGGTCGGAGGATTCTCACCTGGGACTCCACGGGCTTTTCCATGCGCAAACTCAGTCGGGGTAAAGTTCTGGTATCGCCCTCGGCTCGCCTTGCTATAAAGACAGCCCGCGTTCGCCCTCCACGAGAAGTTTCCTCTCGTCTGCAAAAAGCCTGTGCTGTAGCTGAGAGGCATCGCCCCGCGCGCGGCAAAGACCGTGTCATCTCTGCCAACATCCACGGCCTTCCCCCAGCTGAGTCTCTCGTGCTCCCGCTTGTAGATGCGATAAAAGTTCCGAACATTATCCCAAGTCGGGCCCCGGTAGCGGGCGTTTGAGGAAACTGGCACCTCGAAGACATAACCAAGATCCGGCGTTCTGTCGGCTGGGTAGAATTCCTTTCCGGTGTAGGCCCCACCAAAGTTGTCGTAGAAGTTGGTCGTATTCTTCTCCTGACTTGCGTGAAATTCGACCAAATTATCAAACGCATCCCTTTCAGCCTCGAAAGCACTCGATA
>CAXIBU010000270.1:0-3840 GCA_964021555.1 uncultured Verrucomicrobiales bacterium
CTACCACTTCTCAAGCCGAATGAAGCTCGGACTGAGGTGATAGGAAAACTGAGTGAGCAGCTTTCAAAGTTCAGCCCCAGAATTGCCGAAGAATGGATGAATCGCCTGAAGGGCGAGGAGAAACGTTTGGCGGAACTAAAGAGCCTAGAGGCCGTGGCTAAATTCGATGCTCAACTTGCTCTTGAAAAGGTTGGTAAGTTTGTCAAAGCAGATACAAGCCTTAGTAGCCCTGACTTGAAGTCATGCCTTTCAGCTATCACCAAAGAGCTAGCAGAACAGGCTCCCGAAGTTGGACTTCAATTCATCCTCAAACTGGAGCCCTCAACTACGAGGAGGTCTCTACTAGATAGATTTTACGATACCTGGGTTCGAGATGACCTAGTCGCCGCCTGCCTCCACACGAACCCTCTACCCATAGGAAGCCAACGAGACCTCATCGTTCCGTATATTGTCAGATCCTTGGCAGAAGAGCACCCTATCAAGGCATTCAAATGGGCTCAAACGATGACCCTCAGCAAGCGACCGCGCATCCTGAAAGTTGCACTTACCCCACTTGTCATGAGAGATCGGAACGCGGCCGAAAATTTGGTAAAACAAGCTACTAAACTGAACCGACAAGAAACTCACAATTTAGTGCTTTGGGTGAGGACATCCAAGGACCACTTTCCCGTCCTCTTGAAATGACAAACCCTATCGCGCCCTTGCCGTTCGCTAGCTTCAGCGAAGTTTCGCTGGGTTGATGGATTTGAGTTTGCCATCGATGAATCCGACTCTGATGCCTTCGTTTTTCGTTTCTGAGGGCAGGGTGACGGACCAGCAGTGGTGAACCATTCCGCCCTCGGCCTTGGAACGGCGGACGTGGTAGTTGAGGCGGATGATATCGCGATCTCCGACTTTCATCCCCAGCGCTTCGAGCGCCGCTTTTGCCTGCTCGATCATGGAATCTACTGCTTCCGCCGCGCAGTGGACGTGGCACGGTGGGAGTTCAGAAAAGTCGACCTCTTCAAAGAGAGAAATTTTGGCAATTTCGCGAACTTGGTAGCGGGTGTTTTTGGTGGCATCCACATTCACCGAGTGCAGGGCCTTTTCGCCGTCGAAGAAGGTAAAGGAGTAGAAGCTCTCGTCTCCCTTGATCTCAGCCGCCGCTGAATAGAGCCTGAAGTCCTTATTTTTCACCTCTTGATGTTCCACGGCCACTTTGAGCGCTTGCTCGAGTGTCATCGCGGCCAAGGGGGAGAGGGCAGAGCCAAAGACTGCCAGAAAGGTGGTGACGAGAAGAATCGCACGGCTGATCATGCCCCAAGCTAGGACAATCTGAGAATGCCGACAAGTTTCGAACACGCTCAAAAAGGGCGATTTGCCGTATTTTCGCTTTAGACCATGGGGAAGCAGGCCTATAGGCTTTGCATGCCTCGCTTGCTGCGGGGACTTTTTACCGATTGCACAGATGACCAAATTTCGACCATGCATTGATCTTCATCAAGGTCAGGTGAAGCAGATTGTGGGAGGCACCTTGAGTGATTCAGGTGACGGCTTGCAGACCAACTACGTCTCGACCGAGGGTGCCGCCGACTTTGCGGCACGCTACCGAAAGGACCAACTAACCGGCGGACACGTCATTCAGCTTGGACCCGGCAACCGCGAAGCCGCGCTTGATGCGCTCGCAGCCTGGCCGGGCGGACTTCAGATTGGTGGCGGCATTACGATTGAAAATGCTCAATCCTGGCTCGAGGCCGGGGCGGATAAGGTGATTCTCACGTCCTGGCTGTTCGATCATGAGGGAGCATTTTCGTGGGAGAAGCTCGCCGCTCTTACCGACGCGATTGGCTCGCAGCGATTGGTCATCGATCTGAGCTGTCGCCGCACCGAGGCTGGCTGGACGGTGGCGATGAATCGCTGGCAGACCCTTACCAATCTCGAAGTGACCCATGAGAATTTGGATTTGCTCGCCGAGCATTGTGCGGAATTTTTGATTCACGCTGCCGACGTCGAAGGGCTCTGCCAAGGGGTCGATGAAGACCTCGTTCGCTACTTAGGCGAGTGGGCGGGTCGGCCGATGACTTATGCGGGAGGAGTCAGCGAATTTGCTGATATCGAGCGGGTCAACGAGTGGTCGCAGGGCCGAGTAGACCTGACGGTTGGGAGCGCACTTGACCTCTTTGGTGGCTCTGGCGTGCGCTACGATGAACTTGTTCGCTGGAACCAAGGGCAGGCATGAACAAGGGCACGGTCACCCTAATCATTCTCGGGCTTGGCTTATTGGCCGGCATCCTGATTTGGATTAAGCAAAGACGAGCCTCGAAAGTTCGCGAGAGGCTTTTGCGGACCCCACTCAGCGACTTTGATCGTGAGGGGCTGATCGAGAATTTTCCGCTCTACGCGCTGTTGCCAGAGGGCTTGCGCGATCGTCTCGATGGCCTGATCCAGCTGTTTCTCGACGACAAGGATTTTGAAGCATGCGGTGGGCTAAAGTCGGTCTCTCCAGAAATGCGCCTGACCATCGCCGCCCAGGCCTGCCTCCTCCTCGCGGGGCACGAACTTCCGAAAGGCATGCCCTACCCGAAATTACGCTCGGTGCTGGTCTATCCAGATGCCTACCGAGCGAGCGAGGATGGTAAGTCGGACTCGGTGCGGCTCGGAGAATCCTGGGATCGTGGCACGATCGTTTTGGCCTGGGCTAGCGTCCAGCGCGGCGGCCAGATCGGCAATGATGGGCACAATGTGACGATGCACGAATTCGCTCACCAGCTCGACAGTGAAGACCGCGTGACCGATGGGGCTCCTCCGCTGGAAAATGCGCGCGCGTATCAAGCTTGGTCAGCTGCTTTCAGCGGCGCGTGGGAGCGCTTTGTTAAGCGCGTCGACAAAGGCCAACCAACTGTCATTGACGAGTATGGCGCAACCAATCACGCCGAATTTTTTGCGGTATGCGTGGAAACCTTCTTCGAGAAGCCGCTGCAACTGAAGCGCCGATACCCGAAGGTCTACGAGGAAATGCGCCACTATTTTCAGCTCGACCCTCTCGACTGGATCTGAATTTCACACCTCTTAGCTTACCTCGAGGCCCTTTGGGGGCTCGGCGGGTTTCTTTGGTGTGGCTTGAGGGCCCTGCCCCTTGCCGGACAGCTTATGAGCCGCCAAAGCCACTGCGATGAAGATGAGCTCGACGCCATAGAAAAGGTAGAGCGTGCGCGCACCATCGGTGAATCCGTAGGAGTGCAAGCCCACGCCAAGCATATTAACGCCCCACCAGGAAAACCCGACGACCACCGCGCCAAAGACCGAGAGAATGTGCAGCCCGAATTCTTTCACCACGCCACCAGCACGAGCGTGAAGGATGATGAGGTTCATGAGGACGATCATCAGAGCGCCATTTTCTTTGGGGTCCCAGCCCCAGAAGCGGCCCCATGAGTCATTCGCCCAGACACCGCCAAGAATGGTCCCTACGATGGAGAACAGCAGCGCAAATCCGATGACGCCATAGGTCATGCGAGTGAGCACCCGGCGGAGCTTCTTATCGCCATTATCCAAGCCTGTCACTCGTCCAAGCAGGTAGACGTGGGAAATCGCAGCTGCCAAAAGTGCTCCCATGTAACCCAGAGTGACGGTGATGACGTGGGTGGTGAGCCAATAGTTCGAGCGCAGCACGGCGATCAGTGGCGTCATGGTATCTTGGCCCGTCCCAGCCTCGTATCGCAGGGCAAGGAAGACACCGAAAATTCCAAATACGGCCCCAATTCCGCTGGCCAAGCCCTTACGGGTAAGCAGCTCAATGATGATGACAACGAAGCCACCCGTGGCTACGATGAAGGGAATGGTATCGAACAAGTTCCCGACCGG
>CAXIBU010000271.1:0-3836 GCA_964021555.1 uncultured Verrucomicrobiales bacterium
CTCAGCAGCGCTCTGCTCAAGGTCACCACTGATGAATCCGCCCTCATCATGCCCTCCAACTCAATGCTCCGCGATCACCCCGGGCTGCAATCCATCGCCCTTCCCGCCCCTCACGAGAGCATCCATTTCTTTGCCGCAGCCGCAAGAGACGAGCGTCGGCAGACCGTGCGCACCTTCCTCAATACCTGCCGCGCTCACGCCAAGCACCTCGCCTGATCCGACCAAATGACCTCTCCCAAAAAGCTCTGGCTCCAAGAAACTCAAGGCGGCCTCTCCATGAGCCTGCTAAACCTCGATCACTCAAAGGTCGAGAAACGCATCATCGATGACATGTCCCAGGGCACCGAAGTCTTCTACGACCGACGCTGGGAAATTACCGCTGAGCTCAATTCATGGCTCGGCAGCCAACTCGATCTCTTCCGCAACAAACGCGTGCTCGTCCTCGGCGCTGGCATCGGGGCCGAGACCGTTCTCCTGGGCAAATTCGCCGACCACCTTTGGATCAACGACCTCTCCCCCGTCGCGCTGGAGCTCTGCGGTGAGCAACTAAAACAAAACGGAATCACCAATTTCTCCCCGCTCCCAGGACGCTACGAAAGCCTAACTCTCCCCGAGGTCGACCTAGTGGTCGCCTGTTTCCTCGTCTACAACACGGAAACCCTCAAGGCCATGCAAGCCTACCTCGCCGAGCAAAGCGCCACCTTCATCCTAGTCAACGAGGCCCTCCCCGCCTTCCATACCCTCCTCAAAAACCACCCCCACCAACAGCTCTTCCAACAACACAACGCCATCGGCGTCAGCCTCTAAACCCAACGCCCCTTCCGCACTTCAGATTGAATTTCACGAAGTGCATAGACAGAAAGAATTACCCCAAAGGCAAATCTACACCAGTCCCAGACCCCCTTATCCCGCCAATCAAACAGCGACTGACCAAGAAACATCAAAATAGAACAAGCTAGCAGACAAAAACCTGACTTTGATCTCCGAAAAACCAAAACTCCTGTGAGAAGGGCGAAGATCGATAGAAAAATTTCATATTTTGGAGTCCCAAAGAGAATAAAGAACAAAATAAACATGAAACTCGCATAGAGACAGAATGACCCCACGAGAGTAGAACTTGATATCGGCTGCATCCATTTAATCTTCTTCATCAATTCAATCCCAACCTACAACCTACAACCAATAACCAATCACCCCTTCAACATCGACTCCGCCAGAGCCCTCGCCTGCTCTCCGCCACCACCGAGCATTCTCACCAGTTCATCCAAGCGTGACTCCTCGGCGACTTCGCGCAGGGTCGAGACCGTGCGCTGGCCGGCCACTTCTTTGACCACGAGGAAATGCCGCGCGGCAACGGCGGCGACCTGCGGGAAGTGGGTGATCGAGACGACCTGATGCTGCTCGCCAAGAGCAGCCATTTTTTCGCCAACGGAACGGGCGATTTCGCCGCCGACATTGGCATCGATCTCATCGAAGACCATCAGCGGGGTCGAGTCCTGATCCGCGAGCGCAGTCTTGAGCGCGAGCATCACCCGCGAAATTTCACCGCTGGAGGCAATCTGGCGCAGTGCCTTGACTGGCTCTCCGGGGTTCGGTCCGAATTGGAATTCGGCAGCCTCGAGGCCCGAAGGACCCGCTTGAGCCACCGGACAAAGTTGAATTTCAAAAGTCGCCTGCTTGAAGCCGAGGTCAGCGAGATGCCCCGCAACCGCCTTGGCCAGACGAGGTGCCGCCTTCTTGCGTTTCGCGCCGAGCTTGCGCCCGATGCTTTTGAGCGACTCGTCCGCCGCGCGCACGGCTTCTTCCAGCTCGGCCAAGCGCTCGGAACGGTTCTCGACCCCATTCAAGCGCTCTTCGACCCGCTCCAAATGCTCGAGCACGTCGACCAAAGTCGGGCCGTATTTTCGCTTGAGTGACTCAAAGAGATTGATGCGTTGCTCCAATTGCGCGGCTTCTTCGGGATCGATCTCGAGGTCAGACAGGTAAGCTTCAAGCGAGCCCTCCAGCTCCTGCATTTCCAGCGCGGCACTTTCCAAACCTGAGGTAAATTCCAGCACCCCCGAATCCTGCCGCTCCAGCTCATTAACCGCACGCTGCAGTTCACTGAGCCGATCGAGCAAGCCATCGCCCTCGATGCCACTGAGCGCACGCAGCGCATTTCCCGTGGTCTCGACCAGGCGCGCACTGTTGTTGGCACGGCGGTAGCGCTCTTGAATTTCTTCTTCCTCCTCGGGCTTGAGCTCGGCATCGGCAATTTCATCTGCCTGATGACGCAGCAATTCGAGTTCCTGATCCGAGGCATCGGCAGCGTCGCGCAGGGCCTCCCACTCACGACGGGCCCGGCTCCAGTCAGCGTAGCACTCTCGATAGGCCGCGAGATCACCCGAATTTCCCGCAAAGGCATCAAGCATCGCGAGCTGACGCTCCACTGAGAGCAAGCCCTGATGATCATGAGGCCCGTGAAGGTCGACCAGGTGCACCCCAATCGACTTCAGCACCCCGAGCGTGGCCACTGCCGAATTGATGAACTGGCGGTTGCTGCTGCCTCCGATGACCCGACGAATGATCAGCTGCTTCTCTTCGCAAGCGGGTAGCCCGGCTTGCTCCAGTAGGGAATCAACCGCCGAAGAATCGTCCAGCTCGAAGACGGCCTCGACGGTGCAGGTCTCCGCCCCTGAGCGAATGAGAGATTTGTCCGCGCGCTCGCCCAGAACGAGCTTGAGCGCGCCGACGATGACGGACTTTCCGGCACCGGTTTCACCCGTGACGGCGATCAGACCACGCCCGAGCTCCCATTGAAGTTGGTCGACGAGGGCGAGATTGCGAATAGAGAGGAGTGTGAGCATGAGCTTGCCTGTGGCGCACATTATGCAAGGCTTCGGCACGGAATCAATGATCCCATCACTCGAAATCACCTTTCTTGGCACAGGCCCCTCCACCGGGGTGCCTGTAATGACCTGTGAGTGCCCCGTTTGCACCTCTGGCGACCCGAAAAATTCGCGCTTGCGAGCGAGCATTCACCTGAAAACGCCAGAGGCCCAGCTACTCGTCGATACCGGGCCGGATTTGCGAACCCAGTCGCTGAAATACGGCATCACACGAGCAGATGCGGTGCTCTACACCCATGCCCACATGGATCACATCACCGGGTTCGATGACCTGCGCGCCTTCTGCTGGCGCCGCGATGATCCGCTCCCGCTCTTCACCGCTCCCGGCACTTTGAAGACGCTGCAACAGATGTTCGCTTGGGCCTTTTCTCCTGACAATACTTACAAGGGCTACGTCAAGCCGGGCCCCGTCACCTACGATGGCGCTCATCAGATCGGCGATGTCAAATTCGAGGCCGTCCCCGTCGAGCACGGCAGTGTCGAGACTGTGGGCATCCGTTTCGATCACCCGTCCATGGAGGGCGGCTTCGCCTACCTGCCGGATGTGAAATCCATCCCAGATTCCAGCCTCGAAAAACTTCGCGATCTCGATACCCTTGTGATTGACACTCTGCGCGATACAGAGCATCCGACCCACCTCAGCTTGTCTGAGGCCCTGCAGCTTATCGAGGTCATCTCCCCCAGGCGCGCGTTTCTCACGCACCTATCCCACGACTTTGACTACGCTGAACTTAGCTCCCGTCTGCCCGATGGAGTTCACGTGGCCTACGACGGCATGAAGCTCACTTACCCATGATCTCACGACTCTTTCAGGACCTACGCTCCGGCGCTGACTTCTTTAAAACCCAAGGCTTCCGCGCCTCGGTCGCCGCCTTCATGCACCGCGATGCCCACCCGATGCTACAATTCATCAAATACGGGGCCTGCGGGGCGATTTCGACGGTGATT
>CAXIBU010000272.1:0-3819 GCA_964021555.1 uncultured Verrucomicrobiales bacterium
GAATAAAAATCGGGCATGGTCACGTCTGCATTCCCGCGGCTGTCGCGCCACTCAAGATAGGTCGTTTTTCCTACCAGATAGGTGAGACTCGGTGAGAAGCGGAGCGAAATGAATCCATTCCCTTCGTATTCCGAGTCAAATTCGACCTCCAGCCCCAGATGCCTCGTCTCAAACGCTGTCGGCGTGGGCGGAGTCATCGTCATTGAGGCTAACTTGTCCAAGTCAGCATTCGCCGCCATCTCGAAAGCATTCGGAAGCTCCGCTGGTTCATATTCAGTCGGGTAAATGTATTCCCTTACGTTTTCGACCTGTGCTGGCTCGCCAGAATTCGCCACCAGCGCAGCGGACTCCAATAGTTCGACTTCCCGAGACTTCATTCGCTCAATTAAAGCCTGACGGAGGCGTCGATCATCGGCAGCTAGTTCGGGATCTGCCATGAGCTCCATCGCCAACTCTGCACTCGTCTCGAAAAATTCGACTTGAAACCGGATCTGCGGAATGGGCTCAAAGTCGTCCACCCCTTGCTCCAGCTCACTGATTGCAGCCTGACGTCTTGCCTCCTTCTCGGCGGCCTTCTCATCTGCATAAGCTCCCAATGAGAAAGTCAGCGACAAATAAAGAATCAGGAGGCCCGCGGGATAGTTCATTATCCGAGCATGGTATCTACAGCAGTCTTTCGATCAATCGAAAACTCCATGCCACAATGCTCACGGCTGGCTTTGACTTTCGAACGTCTTAACCACAAAAAAAAGCGCGCCCCCGTTAAGGAACGCGCTCGGAAGAAATTCAGATTGAACTCAGTTGTTTGCCACTTCTTTAGCAGTATCGGCCTTGAGACCCAGGGCTTCCATGCGGACTTTCTTAGCTGCTTTTGACTGGCTTTCATACCAGGAGTCGAAGGCCTTGGCCTTTTTTACGGAGAGGTTACCAACCATGTTGGCGTGCCCTTCGCCGCAGAGCTGGGCGCAGATCACAAAGGTATCGAGCGGCTCGGTTGCAGTGAACCACATGGGGATCTCCTTACCTGGCATCGCATCCTGCTGGATACGAAGTGGGACAATGGCGTAGTTGTGGATGACGTCACGGCTGGTGATGTTCAGGATCACTGGACGCTCAACTGGGAGGACAAGTTCACTGGAAATGATGTCATCCGCCGCATTGGGATCGCTGGAATCAAGGGCGACGTTGGCATCGCCACTCATGCCATAGAGAGTTGAGGTATCGACACGACCGAAGACGCCATCGGCACCAGGGTAGTGGTAGACCCAACCGAACTGATAACCGATCACGCGGGCCTTGACCGGATTAGAGCGGCTCACTTCGTCGAAGCCGTCAGAACGTTCGGCCCAGAGAGGGAAGGCAAAACCGAGAAGGAGAACTGCCTCGATGATGACGACGCCGACCTCGAGGTGGGTGGAAAGGTGGCTGCGAACACCGTGGTGATCGGCCTTCGGGTGACGTTTGCGCCAGAACCGGAAGATGGTGTAGAGGAAGAAAATCGTCCAGCCCACAAAGAGCGCGAACATGAAGATATGGATCAGCTCCATGAAGTGGTCCACCTGCTCACCGTGAACAGAGTAGTTTTTACCGAGGCCTAAAAGATCGACTAGCATGAGAAGTAGTAGTGCGGATTAAGAAATTAGAGAGATTGCTCGCTCTCGGGCTCATCCATGAACTCGGGATCGAGGTTGGCCTGCTCGCGTTTGGCGAGCCGGATCATTGTCACAAAAAGTGTTCCGAGAACGAATACCAAGACCATCAGCATGAATCCGATGGCCCAACCAGCCGCATTGCCACCACCGTCGTGATCCGCGAAGGATCTCGCACAGGTCAGGCAAGCAAGAATGGAAGAAGTAAGCATTTCAGAGATTGAGAGTTTTCAGCTTTTGATAAAAGCGGAAGCCGTAGACAGGCAGAATGACAGCGAGCCCAACGCAGCCCCAACCAGTCGCCGTCACCATCGTCCCGCCATTGGAACCGATCAGAACGAGGCAATAGACCGCGGCCAAGATCGACATGAGGGTCGAAAGAGTGATGAAGAAGAGATGGAAGCTTTTGAGAGACATATTGTAAACTAAGTCAGTTTAGGCTGTTAGCCAAAAAACTTATCCCAGTAAATCGGATTAACGAAGGACAGGGCGGTCAGAGCGAAAAGCGCGATTCCGAAGAAGATCGCCATCCCGAAAAAGATGTAGATCAGGCGTTTCTCGTGATTCAAGTGCATGAAGATCAGAGCCACCAAGCTGGCCTTGAAAGTCGCAATAGCGAGGCCGATGACCATGTCCCAGGTATCGAAGCCATGCTTACCAAAGTCGAGCCACTCGACGGTAGCAACAGCGACGGTAATGCCGGTGAAGATGAACAGGATGAGACCGATCAGCCAGTAAAGGCGGACGCTCTTTTTAATTTCTTCAGGTGAATTAGCCATGAAATCAGTCGTTAAAATCGAATAGCGGTAAGCAGTCGCTTACATGAGGTAGAGAATGGGGAAAAGGAAGATCCAGACAAGGTCGACAAAGTGCCAGAAGAGGCCGCCGACTTCGACACGGTTAGCGAGCCACTCGGGATTTTCGCGATACATCTTGCGTCCGCCACCGATCCAGAAGTAACCGAGGACGAGGGCACCACCGATCACGTGCAGACCGTGAAGGCCGGTGATGGTGAAGTAGATGGCGTAATAGTTGTTCCAAGCAGGTGTGAAGGTGGACTCGTGAGAGACTTTGCTGCGTGGGATAGAAAGGTGCGGGTAGTGGGTTTCGCGGTTAGGCAGCATTCCACCGAGAACGGGAACGTTGCTGGCGACACCGAATTTCTCAAGGAAGCTCAGTTTGAGAGTTTCAGCAGAAGGTTCCTCGCTCGGACCTGCTGCGGCCTCACCGCCAGTCCCATGACCGTCGTCATGACCACCTTCAGCATGCTCACCGTGATGGGCGCCAACAACATGACCGCCGCGGAAATACTTGAGCATCTCAGCCTTCTCGATGCGGAAGAGCTCACGAGGAGTAGGGACGCGATCTTTGGCCTTCAACTCCGCGATAAGACCAGCGTGCTCAGTGCCGTCTTCATCGGTGTAACCGTTGAGGTGTTTGAGGTGCTCTTCCCAGATGGCACGGAACTCGCCGTGAGCATCACCTTCGTTAAGGATCCATGATTGATCGATAACGGTGAAAGGATCCTTGTTGGCCTTCTCAGCACGCATCGCCAAGTGACGGAAGTCAACGGCATCAACGTGGTGGAAAGTCATTTCCGAGCGCTTGTCGAGGAGCTTGCCCTTGACGGACGTATCGTCCTTGAGCTGGCCCGTCTCGATGAGCGGGCGATAAGGAGCAAACGCGACGACTGGCTGGGCCTCACCTTCCGGGTAGTTGCCTTCGGCATCGACGACGTAGAGATCGATCGAACCGTTAGCGACGCGGAGGAATGGAGCAACCGCCTCTGAATCAACGCTGATGTCATCACTCAACTTGTAATCAGGCGTTCCAGGGTTTGCTTTGTGAGCTTCAGCCCATTGCTTGCGCAGGTTACTGGCGTTGACTGAGGAATTATTGCCGCGTGATTCACGGAAATCTTCGCGAAGCGCCTCCAATGTCTCGGTCGAGACAGCGAAAGTGAATTTTTCAGGATTCAAGGTGCCTTCATCAGCGCCCTTCACTTCTTCGTATGAGACAAATCCGTCCTGAGTGAGGTATTCAAGAAGCTCGTAGCCCTTCTTATTGGTCTTAGGCTGAACACCCATTGGGTTATCTGCAGCGTATTGGGGGCCGGCTACGACCACTTCATCAAAGCTGAGTTCGCCATCGGCATTCCAATCAGGAGCCA
>CAXIBU010000273.1:0-3801 GCA_964021555.1 uncultured Verrucomicrobiales bacterium
AAGAACCGGGGCTAGAAGATGGTAGCAGGAGCGGGATTTGAACCCGCGACCAAAGGCTTATGAGTCCTCTACTCTACCACTGAGCTATCCTGCCGTGGTGGGCAGGACAATTAAGTTCGTCGGGCGAATTTGTCTAGGCAAAAATCAGGGATATTTCTCGATTCCGTGCTCAGACCTGTCCAGCATCCCTGCAAATGAGCGAATTCAGCCCGAAATCAGCGAAACAGGCCGTGCGTTTGGCGGCTCGTGAGCTTGGCTTTTTGGACTGCCGGATCGCCAAGGCGGACCGGGCGGCTCATGCCGATGCGTTTGAGAAGTGGCTGAAAGACGGTGCCAACGCCGAGATGAAGTGGATGGAAAAGACTCCCGAACGTCGAACCGATCCCAGAAAAGTCGTTCCAGAGGCTCGATCGGTGATCTGTCTGGCCTTCAATTACTACCCCGGCGACCAGCAGCCCGACCCTAAAATGCCCGGCCCGAAAGGTAGGATCGCTCGCTATTCTTGGAATTCAGATTATCACGACCTGATCGAATCCAAGCTCGCTGACCTCGACGAGACCTTGAAAATCTATGGCGGGAGACAGCGCTACTATGTCGATACCGGCCCAGTTCTAGAGCGTGACCACGCCAACGAGGCGGGGCTGGGCTGGAGTGGAAAATCGACGGTGCAGATCCATCCCAAGTTTGGCCCTTGGTTTTTCCTGTGTGAACTGATCACCACTCTCGAGCTCGAACCGGATCCTCAGATGGCCGATCATTGTGGCAAGTGCACACGCTGCCTGGATCTCTGCCCCACGGGCGCAATTACCGAGCCTCACCGGGTCGATGCCCGAAAGTGTATCTCTTATCTGACCATTGAAAATCCGGGACCTATCCCTATTGAATACCGGCGCGCCATCGGAGACCGCATTTATGGCTGTGATGAATGCCTCGAGGTCTGCCCGTGGAATCGCTTCGCCCAGCGCAGCCGAGAGCAACAGCTCTTGGGAAGGCCCGCGATTTTTGAGCACTCGCTGCGCTCGTTCTTGGAGTTGGACACCCCGAGTTTTCAGAAAATTTTCAAGAAAAGCCCAGTCAAACGGATCAAACGCGAGCGCTTCCTTCGCAATGTTTGTGTGGCTCTTGGGAATGTGGGTGGCCAAGACGACCTGCCAGTGCTCCAGAGAGCTGCCGATACCGAAGAAGAGCTCGTCCGCGAGCACGCTCTATGGGCGATTGCTGAAATTCAGGCGCGGACAGCCAATGTGAGCCGAGGGGTAGAATGACACCAACTTCTTGATAAATCAGACAACTTCGTTAGGTATCTTTCCAGCTCACAACTTTTTTCACCATGCAGCGCATCCTTGTTTCCGAAGTCTCCTACCAAAAAGCCCGCTCAACCTTTGAATCAATCAACGATTCTCAGTCCGACTTTGTATTTCAGCCCGCGGCTGAGGACGAAGCCTCGCTCTCCGCACTTGTAGCCAGCGAGGGTATCCGAGGATTCATTGCCGACCTGGAACCTTACCAAGGGCCACTCTACACGGCGCTGGGCAATGGCGGGGTGATTTCACGATACGGGGTCGGGCACGATTCCATTGATAAGGACGCGGCCCGCGCGGCAGGCGTCACCGTTTGCAATACCCCTGGTGTGCTCGACAACGCCGTCGCAGAACACGCCGTCTGGATGCTTGGAGCTCTCGCTCGCCCCCTTGCCCAGGGCAATGAAAGCACCCACGCCGGAAACTGGAAGCCCGCTCAGGGGATCGAAATTCGTGGCCGCAAGGTCACCGTCCTCGGTTGCGGGCGGATTGGGCGCGCCCTGTGTCGCAAGCTCGGCATCGGGCTCGAAATGGAGCTCACCGGTTACGACATCATGCAGAGCCCCGACTTTGGCGAGAACAGCGGCATTGCCCATTACACGACCGATCTCGACGAAGCGATCTCGGACGCCGACTTCGTCATCTGCCTGCTGCCTGTGCTGGAGGCGACCAAGCACATCGCAAATGCCGAATTTTTCTCAAAAATGAAGCCAGGTGCTCGTTTCATCAACTCCGCCCGCGGTGCACTGGTCGATGAAAATGCCCTCTTCGATGCTCTAAATTCAGGCCACCTGAGTGCCGCGGCCCTCGATGTCTTCGAGGCAGAGCCCTACCAACCGCAAAGTGCCGAGAAGGACCTTCGTTCCCTTCCCCAGCTGATCATGACCCCGCACATCGGCTCCAACACTGAGGAATCCAACGCCGGCATGGCCAGCACTGCCGCCCAGAACATCATGACCGTGCTCACCAAGGGCGCGGACGCCTGCCCTAACGTGGTATCCTGATCTTTCGTTCAACCTGAATCAAGATGCCACTCAAGCCTGCCTTTACCCTCGTCATTATGGGCGTTTCCGGTTGTGGAAAATCGACCGTCGGGAAAGCTGTCGCCGATCATACCGACACCCCTTTTCTCGATGCCGACGACTTTCACCCCCAGTCCAATCGCGACAAAATGGCCAGCGGCATCGCCCTCAACGACGGTGACCGCAAGCCCTGGCTGGAGACGCTTCGGGACGAGATCAAAACTCACAACGACGCTGGTAAGAACCTGATCCTCGCTTGCTCCGCGCTCAAGGAATCCTATCGCGACATCCTGCGCCAGGCAGGCCCGCAAGTCGCCTTCGTCTACCTCCACGGTAGCCGTGAGCTGCTCCTTGAACGTCTCAATAGTCGCTCTGACCACTTCTTCCCACCCGAGCTACTCGATAGCCAGCTCGACACCCTCGAAGTGCCACAAGATGCGCTAGTGCTCGAGATCACCGCCCCACCCCAATCGCTCGCTGAGCAAATCCTCGTTCCTTTTTTCAATCGCTTGCCGTAATCATTCTATGAATCCTGTTTCCATCGACGCCCACAACGACCTCGTCACCGCCGCCTACGTCGCCCGCGGGTTTGCTCCGGATGAGGCCAGAGAGGCAGCAGCGGTCTGTGCCAATGTCACATGGCACGGAAACCAAACGCACAATGTCCTTAAGGCTCTTCACCTCGACGATCTATTTGGTTCAAAGGTCGGGGGCTGCAAGCCAGGTGCAGAAATTGAAGTCGTTCCAAACCGTTTTCCCGCCTGCGAAGTCTGGGACGCCAAGCTCAAGCTCGGCCAATCAGTCGCCAAGCGCGCCTTCGACCGTGCCATCGAACTGGCTGAGGAATATGGAACCGGCATCGTCAGTGTCGACAACTGCTTCCATTACCTCTGGGGGGCAGGTTATGTGATCGATGCGGCGAAACGTGGCTACATCGCCTACACCAACTGCACTTCAAGCACGACCGAAGTCGTGCCTTTCCTAGGCAAACGCCCCACCATGGGAACCAACCCTCATTCATGGGCGTTCCCCACGACCGACCTTCTCGGATTTCCTATCTGCATTGATTGGGCCACATCGACCATTGCCATGGGCCGAGTTCAGCAACTCGCCCGCGAGGGAAAACAACTACCACCCAATGCAGCAATCGACGCCGATGGGAACCCAACGCTTGACCCGAGCAAAGTCGCTGCACTCCTGCCTTTTGGAGCCCACAAGGGCTATGGTCTCTGTCTGATTAACGAAATTACGAGTGCTCTCATCGGCACCAGTCTGCCTTCGTTTCGCGGGAGAAAGGCGCCATCTGCCGACGAAAAGACCTCGACGTCCTTCTTCTTCCAGATCACCCACCCCGAAGCACTCAGCGGTCAAGGCTTTGCCCAAGGGCGAGATCAAATGGAGAACCTCAAAATGGTCCTCAATGACCTCTACGAAGGTAACGAAGAGAGCATCATTCCCGGTCAATTTGAGGCGGAAGC
>CAXIBU010000274.1:0-3750 GCA_964021555.1 uncultured Verrucomicrobiales bacterium
TCGGTCTTGCTGGTCTTGGTTTGCTCTTGCGCCGCCGCAAGTAATTCGACTCAAACTAAATTCTTAGTTTTCAGTGGCCTCGGCAGTTTTTCTGCCGGGGCCATTTTGTTTTCACGGCATCTATATTTTTGGAGGAATCTCTTCCGGTTTCATTATCGTTTTTGCTTTGGTAGGAGATTCGTCTGTGCTCCGTTTTGTGCTGCTGTGCTTGTTTCAGTTTGAGGAAAGGATAAAGGCAACAGGGCAAACTGTGAGGAGCCAAAGCGGACGACTTGATGCGGCCCTGGAGGAGCCTCGGGATAATCCGCAGAGAGCGGATAAAGCGTCCGTGAGGCGGGTGTTTGTCAGCTGGCTAAGGCTCTGGCAATCTGCCATATTTGTTCGATTGACTATCAGGGCAACGAAGTCGAGAACGGTGAAGCCGTATGTCTGGGCTAAGGGGACCGGCGAGTAAGGCAAAGCCGCTGACGCAGGAGGCGTGAGTGGTTTCTGAGTGAAGAGGCGCATGCTTTGGGCTGCGAATAGCTCCAAAAGATGATACGACTCACTTCGAGCGGCTTTAAGTGGTCTCAGGAAAGCGAGACCTTTGCTCGCAAGAATGCAGCCGACGAGCAGGCTCGTCACCAAGAGAAGCGTGAGTCCTATCTTGTGCGTAAGCTTGGACAGTGAGTGATCGAGAAGGAGTTTTCTTTGGAAAAAAAAGTGCGAGCATTTGGGGGGGGCGACCTCAGCGTAAGGCGACGATCGAATAAAAAGTATCCAAAGTTGTCGATACGAATTCAGGGCAAGCCTCTGAACGATAATCGTAACCGGTTGGATCCCAGATAGCTAAACGTCTGCGTGGACGACGAACAGGTATTGAGTTGTCTCGATGAGATTAATACCGATCATTTCGTTTCTTGGAGCTGAGCTTCCCCAATTCTGTGGTCAACAGGTATCCTTATTCCGCACCCTGAATCATGAAACTAAAAATGAAATGAAAACGCTATTCCGAAGAATTCAAACGGCAGGTGCTCGACAACGCCAAGCCGTGGTCACTTTACGGCCTTCAGAAATCAGAAGTTGCAATAACTCAGGCCGGTAGGCGACCGCGGTGGGATTGGTTCCGTTACGGTCATCCGCTACGCTCCAGGTCCTACATTCCACTTCTTCTGCTGCGGAGAACTCGATATAGCCGCCCTCCCAGTCATCATCAACAATACACAGAATTTACTGACAATCATTCCGCCCCCACTTCGTTCCATGTGTATCGTGAGATCCAATTAGAATGATATTGCCGAGAGCTGTTGCAAGGAAGCTTAGCTCTTTCGAACTACATCGATGATTGAAGTTTTCTAAAGAGAGCTCCTAGTCTGCTCTATTTCTCATGGCGTCCTATCCCTCACGAAGGGGATCGCTACCGTCATAGACAGCTTTTAGCTTAGCCTGCAGGAACCCTTCGATGCAGCATCTAGGTGTCTCGTCTTTGATGAATCAAGTCTCTATTGCGATGGCCTCTAAGTTGATTACTAGTAAAGTCAAAGGCAGCGGCAGGATTCCCCAAATAGGACCCAGTAGTTGTAAAAATACCAATCCTGCCGCTGTCTACTCAATATCAAGATTGATTTTGATATTTAATTACTATCATTTGCGTCAAATTCTGACGCAAATGATGAGTTGGTTTTATTCGAAAACGATGTAACCAACCTGTTCGGTGGTGTGCTTGCGCTCGTCGTTGGCTAGCTGATCTTCATCGACTACCAGAGTGAGCTGGTTTGCAGTGATCGGGTTGGCTCCGAAGAGGACAGCCCAGCCACCGTCGCCACCGTCTAGGCCAGCCAAGCTGATCGCTGCAGCACTGGCTGAACTGAGACCTGACAAGCTGTAGTTGTAGCCTGTGGAAGAGTTTGTCGTGCCACGAACGGTGTCGCTTCCGAGCCCGGCAACGAAGTTGGTGCCGTTCAGAGTTCCGTTGCCAGATTCGATAACGATGTATCCGACGGTTTCGTCCAAGCGAGTTTGATTTGGGTCTTCCGCGACTTGCTTGCCAACGCTGAGTGCCGAGGCGCTTGGTGGATCCGTGCGTGTGCTACCGTGGCACCAGAAGACGGACCAGGCTGGATCATTCGCAGTCATAACTTGCCCCACGACAACAGGGGAGGTATAGCTGTTTGAGTAGCTACGGACTTCCGACACCCAGCCGCTCTTCGATCCGGTGATGGTGGAGGTGTATTTGACCGCCTCCATTTTGACTCCGTGCTCAGCTAGGGTGTAGACGCCCTCCTCAACAGCGATGACAGAGACATCACATGTCACAGCGCCGGTCTGACCGTCGGCTCTAGCAATCTGTAGCTCAAAGGAGCTTCCGGCCACGTTGCGGATTCGGGTAACGACAGGAGCAACGTTGTTGTTGGCATAGATCGGCGTGGCGACGATGACGGCAGAGGCAAATGTCTGGCCAAGATCGACTGTGGTCCATGTTGAGCTGCTCACTGACTCGATGGTGGTTCTGACCAACTTGGCTGGTTCGCCTGCTTCGGTGGTGAGAGATGCAATTCCGCCCCAAACCGTTCCACCTGAATTTGTGGCCGAGAAGGTGTAGAAGTAGGTGGTCTCAGAAGCTAGGTTGCTGAGGAAGGCCTGATGGTCACCAAGGCCAAGTGCTCCAAGGCTCTGGCTGTTCGCCCAAGCTGAAGGTGTGGTCCCTCCGTTGCTAGGACCGTAGTAGAGGGTGATGGTCGGATTTTGACCACCGGTCTCAAGAATTCGGACGTTAACGGTCGCACTTGAATCCGTCACATCTTGTCCAATACGGGTTTGGATGTCAGCTGCAGAGGCCGCCAAGGTGACTGAAACAACCGCGCTGCTGGAGAGTCCGCCTGCATCGGTAACGGTGACAGTCAGGTTGTATGCTGGCGTGACGTCGTAGTTGAGAAGACCAGCAGTGACAATGGCACCGGAAGCAGAATTGATTGCGAACGAGCCGTCGTTCCCACCTGTGATTGCGAAGCTCAGTGAATCCGCATTGTCCGGATCGCTTGCAGAGACGGTCACGACTGATGTGCCGATGACCGAGGTGGAGGCGATGCTTGCTGAGGCCCCTGCCAGTTGTGGCGACTCATTAACGTCGGTTACGGTGACGTTGATGGTGGCATTCGCGGTAAGCCCGCCGATGTCGGTGACGGAAACCTGGAGCGCATAGGATGAAGTTCCTTCGTGATCCAGAGCTTGAGTGGTGGTGATGCTACCGTTGTTTGAGTTGATGGCGAATGAGCCATCATTTCCGCCAATGATAGCGAAGCTCAAATTGTCGCTGGTATCGGGGTCGCTAGCGACAACCGTGTGGACTTGAGTGCCAGCAGGGGAATTTTCTGCAACGGCTGCGCTGCCGTTACTGGCAGAAGGGGCCTCGTTGACATTCAGAACCGTGATGTTGACTGATACATTGTCGGTCAAGGAACCACTATCGGTGACGCGAACCGTGAGGTTGTAGGCGCTGGTAGCTTCGTGATTGAGTGCCGCGTTGGTCGAAACAACGCCAGTGCTCGGATTGATGGTGAATGAACCATCGTTGCCTCCAACGATGCTGAAGCTCAGCGAATCACCGGCATCAGGGTCGCTGGCTGAAACCGTTGTAACAACCGTGCCGTTCGCCGAATTTTCTTGGACTGATCCGCTAGCATTTGAAGCAACTGGTGCCTCGTTGACGTCATTAACATTGATGCTGATGACTGCTGAATCCGAGAGGCCGCCGTTGTCAGTAACGGTCAC
>CAXIBU010000275.1:0-3726 GCA_964021555.1 uncultured Verrucomicrobiales bacterium
CGGTCTCGGTCGGTGTGCTCGGCGACACGGTGACCTTAAACTTGGGCAATCGGCCCGCGCTGAACAATGTCGAATTTTACTTGGTGAAAATGGCGCTCAAGTAGAAGAGCTACCCGAATATCTCGATCTGCACGGCCGCTCTATCATGGTGTTTGCCAAAGTTATTGCGCCTGCCGGTTCGTCATTTCATTTCCAGAACATAGTTTTCCATTGTCATTTAAGACGAGGATATTTAATCAGACGCATGTCCAAGGATTTAACAGAATGGAAAGACTATCCTCAAATTGGTTTGGTAATGGACTTTCCTACACCCGACTTGGTCAAAGGCGCTCGTGATTATTGCGATCAGAATGGGCTATTCCTTGATGCACGCTGGTCGGTTCGGGGTGATTGGTTACCTCACTCGATTGAGTGGGATGCGGTGCTCGTTCGGGTGGCCTCGACCGAGGGGAATACGCTCATGGAGCGGATGCAGGAGACTAGCATGGAGCGGGTGTGGTTGATGCCAGGTCAGGACGGTCCGACGGTGACTTTGGATTACGAGGATTGCGGAAGGAGGGCAGTCGAGGAGCTGGTTGTAGAAGCTTGTGCTTCGCTTGCGGTAAACTCACCAGCGCCCTTCATGATGGACCAACTCTTCAATCGAGGCGCAATAAAGGCGGGAGAGCAGCTTGGGGTCCAGGTTGCGGAGTCGACCAAGAAGTGGAAATCTTTCGAAGACGAAGTTAAAAACATAGTCGCAAGGGTGAAGAAGCTACCCAAACCCGTCGGACTCCCTCTGATCCATGCGGGCTTCGCATTTAGCTTGGAGAAGGCTTTGATGGAGGAGGGGCTTTCGATCCCTGAAGATGTGAAGATCGTGGTTCTCGATAAGGATCTGCAAGAGACCGCAGCGATGGCCCCGGTGCCTATCAGTGGGGTTGAGATCAACGGCTGGCACCACGGGTATGTCGCCGCTGAGATGGCCCATCGTTTGATCAAGAAAGAAGATCTCCCGCATGAGAAAGTTCTGGTTCCTGCCAAGGGCGTGCAGAAGCGTGAAACGACTGGAGGTGTTAGCTCTCGAGACATGATTACTGCTGAGGCAATGGCTTTCGTCAGAGAGCATTTTAGAGAGAAAATCGACGTTGATGATGTGGTGAAAAAAGTCGGGAGCTCAAGACGAGTGATCGAACTCCGCTTCCGCGCGACTATGAACCGAGGGGTGCATGAAGAGCTGTCTCGACTGAGGATCAACGAAGCCAAGCGCTTATTGATCGAAGATCCTAGTATGAAGATTTCCGACGTGGCGGAAGCGTGCGGATTTGCCTCGATCTTCTATTTCTCCGCCGCCTTTAAGCGGGAGCTAGGAGTTTCACCACGGGCCTTCCGCAAGAGCCAGATTTCCTAGTTTTATTGGGTCTTCTGATGGGGCTAGTTAGCTCTTGACCAAGACAACTGATCAACATCGATCAGGGTCGCATCGTGCTCTGCGGGAATGTGGTCCACCCACAGCTCGAGCGGGGAGTCGCTGACGACAATCAGGTGCGATGAGAGGCTGATAGAGCCAAGGACGGATTGCAGCTGGCGCAGGCTCGAATTTTCGACCCGCCGTGCGGTCGCGAGCTCATCGAGCAGGCTCCGCAGCGAGGCGCGGGATCGGGCGAGCTTGGATTGATATTGGAAGAAGTCAGCCTTCACTTCAAGCGGCCGAGCAGCGCCAACCATGAGCTCGGTGACCCCGGTGACGAAGCTGAGGGCGCGCTCGAAACGATCCGGGCGGATCAAGGAACTCGGTCCACAGGAGTGAAAGATGAGGACCATGTGGCGCGGCAGCTGGCCAGGAAATTCGACCTCACGAATGATCAGCCCGCGGCCCCGGTTACTGGCGGGCCAGTGGATGCGGCGCAAGCGGTCGCCGTGGCGGAACTGGCGCAGGGCAAGGAATTCCTCTTCCTGTCCCAGACGGCCAGCTTGGTGCTGAGGCTCTCCAGTTTGGTCGCGCCCGAGCTCGTGAATCTCGTTAGGGAGCATCGCGCGGGGCACCACGCTTAGCTCACGCTTGAGCCGGACTTGATAGATGAACTTGAACAGGCCGAGAGGGAAACCGCTCTCTAAGTTCAAGTGCCAATCCTCATGCAGCCCGCGGGGCAGGGGGCGTGACTTCAGCTTGAGCTTGGCCGAGCTGCCAGGGGTAAGCGAGGCGACTTCGAAGGAGAGGTCGGGCTGGCCGGAGAACTTGATGTCACAGAAGACTGGCGGAGTGGCTAGGAAGCGTCCGCAATGTTTGACGGAAACGAGGAAAGGGAAGCTGCGCTCGGCACGGCAGCGCTGGGGCATGTGAAATTCGAATTCCAGGGATCTAGCCGCGACTTTGCCGGGAATAATTGCAGCGCTGATCAAGAGAATGCCACTGCTGCCGAGGGCAATGAGGTAGCCATTAGTGAAACCGATCCCCAGTAGCACTGCAAGGGTGGCGATCATCAGCACGCCGAACCCGAGCCCTGACAGACCGCCTTTTAATAGCTTGAATGGGCTGTTCTCGGTGGAAGCGGGGTCTGGCATGCGAGTGATCGGATCAGATGAGTGGAATCATGGCACAGGGGTCGCTTCGAGTGCTTGGTCGATCCATTCCTCCGCTTGAGCAGAGTCGCCAGGGGCCAAGCGATGGCGCATGACGGGACCGATGACCGCCCGCACGTCTTCCGGGTGAACTGCGGGGTGGCCTTCTAGCAGGGCATGGGCGCGGGCGGCGGCAAGCACACTTAAGCTCGCTCGGACGGAGACACTGTGACTTTCCCCGCTGCATAGGCGCAGCGCCTCGCACAAGTTTATGATGTAGCTCGCCATGCTCTCCTCGAAGGGAAGTTCTTGGCAGCGGGTCTGCAGGTCCTCGAGGGCCTTGAGGTCGAGGCTTTCAGTGCTATTGGTTACCTTGCGCTGCCCCTTGCCTTGCTTAAGGAGGACTTGTTTCTGGGTCTCCAGATCGGGTAGCTCCATGTGGATGGAGAGGAGGAAGCGGTCGAGCTGAGGCTCGGGCAGGGGAAAGGTGCCAGTGGCGAAGACGTCGTTCTGCGTGGCGATGACCAAATGCGGGCTGGGCAGCTGGCGGGTGACCCCGTCGAGGCTCACTTGGCCCTCGTTCATCGCTTCCAAGAGAGCGCTCTGAACTCGTGGGCTGGTGCGGTTGATCTCATCGGCGAGCAGTAGATTGCAAAAGGCTGGGCCCTCGATGAACTCGAAACGGCCTTCGTTCTGGTGGTAGAGGTTGTAGCCAAGGAGGTCGCTTGGCAGGAGGTCCGGAGTAAACTGGACGCGGCGGAATTTGAGACCCAGGTGGTTGGCGACAGTCTGGGCCAGGCTCGTCTTGCCGACCCCTGGCGCACCTTCAATGAGGACGTGGCCTTTGGCGATCAGTGCAACGAGGATCAATCGGCTCGCGCGTCCACTGCCGAGAACGGTGTCGGTGAGGAGTGCTTCTAATGAGGCTAGGGGCATTTTGGTGGGGTAAATGAGTGATTAGTAAATGCTTATTAAGTCATGACTGGGCGAGCTCTTGGATCTGCTTGCGGATAGCGGCTGGGTAGAGCTGATGCTCGGCAACTTGAATGCGCTGGTGCAGGGTCTTGGCGGTATCATCAGCGAGGACGGGGACCTCCGCTTGAAGAATGATCGGGCCGGTATCCATCCCAGCATCGACGTGGTGCACGGTGCATCCGCTCTTTTCCTCGCCAGCATCGAATGCCT
>CAXIBU010000276.1:0-3688 GCA_964021555.1 uncultured Verrucomicrobiales bacterium
GGATACTGACGGATTTGAAAACTTTTGGGCTGACACTGAAAGGGTGACGTGTGGATAGTGGGCTCGACCCATTATTGCTCACCATGCCGATTCTTGACGTTCGTAACCTGACCACTCGCTTCCACACTCGAAATGGGGTGGTTCATGCCGTTGAAGATGTTTCGTTCAAGGTCGAGGCGGGGGAGACGCTGGGAATCGTTGGGGAATCCGGCTCGGGGAAGTCGGTGACCTGCTATTCGATGCTGGGACTGATCCCCAAGCCACCGGGAAGGATCCATTCCGGCACGGCGATGTTTGATGGGGTGGACTTGTTGAAGGCATCCGAGAGCAAGTTGCGTCGACTGCGCGGCAAGCGAATTTCGATGATCTTTCAGGATCCGATGACCTCGCTCAATCCGTATTTGAAAATCGGGGCTCAAGTGATGGAGCCACTGGAGATTCACGAAGGAATCAAGGGCAAGGAGGGGATGCGCCGGGCGATCGAGGCGCTGGAGGAGGTGGGGATCCCTGAGCCTGAAAAGCGGGTGAATTCCTACCCACACGAATTTTCCGGTGGGATGCGCCAGCGGGTGATGATCGCGATGGCGCTGATCACCAAGCCGGACCTGTTGATTGCAGATGAGCCGACGACGGCGCTCGACGTGACGGTGCAGAAGCAGGTGCTCGACCTGATCAAGAAGCGACAGAATGATCTCGGCACCGCGGTGGTGATGATCACTCACGATCTGGCGGTGGTCTCGGAATCGAGCGACCATGTCAACGTGATGTATGCCGGGCGCCTGGTCGAGAGTGCCAAGGCTGAGGAGTTGTTCCGCAATCCGATGCATGCTTACACGCGGGCACTTTTGAAATCGATCCCGGCGACGCAGGTCAAGGGCGAAGAGCTTTACACGATCCCAGGTCTGCCGCCGAGCTTGACCTCGCCGCCTCCTGGCTGCGCCTTCCATGAGCGCAATACCTTGGGCGATGCCAGCCTGTGCCCGACCGATCACAGCCCGGAATTTGTCGAGAAGACACCCGGCCATTGGGTTCAGAATTGTCCTGGCTGTCTTGCCAAGGCAGGGGTTTTGGCTTAGTTTGTGGCATGAGCCTACGACCTGACGCAAATTCGTCCGCTGGCACCTTGGAGGGTAAGATTTTATTTGCCGCTCCGGCGCTCGATGGGAGTGTTTTCAAGCGCTCGGTGATCCTGGTTGCCAAGCACAGTAAGGAGGATGGTGCCTTTGGTCTTGTTCTTAACCAGCCCTCGGACCAAGTGGTCGGTGACTTGATTCCCAGTGATGAATTTGCACCGCTGGCGAAAATTCCAGTGCACATCGGTGGTCCGGTCAGCCCGGGGCACCTCAGCTTCACCGCGCTGTGGCTGAATGATGAAGGTAAATTGCAATACGCGGCACAGACCTCGGCGAAAAATGCAATCCGCCGCGACCGTCAGCCAGGAACTTTGGTGCGGGCATTTGTCGGGTATACCGGATGGAGTGCTGGTCAGCTTGAGGATGAGCTGAAAAAGGATTCCTGGGTGCTCGCCGACGTCCCCGAGAGTCTGCTCGGAACAGCGCATGATGAGAGCATGTGGGCGGCGAATTTGAGGCAGATGGGGCCATTCCATCGAGTTCTCGCGGAGTTTCCTGAAAGACCGGAGCTGAATTGAGGTCTTGCAAGACGGCTAAATACTGTTAGCTATTGAGAACTATGTCCAAGAAATCCTTGTTCTCACTCGTCGGAGCGTCAGTCGCTGTTGCCTCAATGACCTCATGCTCCAATTTGATCCTCCCTGACAGCAATCACCCTGAAGTGCTTCCTGTGCCGATGTATAATCCTAACCCAATTCCGACCGGAGCTCACTGGGCAGCAGGATCTTACCACATTCATAAGAAGGCCACTGGCAAGGTCGTTACTGGTGATAATGTCGCACCTGCCCCTGTCCGCACCGGACGTCCTGGGATCGACATTTCACGTCGTCGCTAATCCGTCAGATCGCTTTTCAAGAATCCGGCTCTTCGTTCTGCGGAGGCCGGATTTTTTTATTCCCCGCACTGGAGCGAGGAGAAAAACACTTTGGCGCTCTCGATGACGCCATAGGTAATCTCGCTGAAGTTCAGGGAATCCGTCTTGATCTTGATGTGAGAGCTCTCCTCGTAGATTGGGCGGCGGTCGCTGAGGAGCTTTAGCACGGTTTCTCTAGGATTCGCGGTTTTGAGCAGCGGTCGGTTTTGATTGCGGCTGACCCGCTCGAAAATGGCATCGGGCTCGGCATCCAGCCAGATCACGAAACCGAGCTGCTGCAACAAGGCGCGGTTCTCTGGTTTGAGGGGGAGCCCGCCGCCGGTGGAAATAATGTGGCACTGAGGTTGTGCCTGAACGAGTTCCTCGAGAAGCTGAGTCTCCAGGGTGCGGAAGTGCGCTTCCCCCTTTTCTTTGAAGATCTGAGGGATGCTCTTTCCCTCGCGCTGCTCGATCAATTGGTCGGTATCGAGGTGGGGGTATTGCAGCTCTTTGTGGAGATGGTGGCCAATCGTAGACTTCCCACAGCCCATGAATCCGACGAGGATCAGGTTCTGAGGCGGGGTGTCTTGTGTGGCTTCGTTCATGGTTATTGATTGACCTTGGACCAAAGGCGGACGCAGATAAAGCCCGTTATGCATACCAAGGTCATTGATGTCGACGATAGTCAACGAGTCGCTTCCCAGTTAGTGGAGGCGATCGGCTTGCTGCGCGATGGTGAAGTCGTCGCCGTTCCCACCGAGACCGTCTACGGTCTGGCGGCAGATGCGCTTAATCCTGATGCGGTTGCCAAGATCTTCGAGGCCAAGGGGCGGCCCTCGTATGATCCTCTCATCGTCCACCTAGCGAGCTACCGTGCGGTGCACAAAGTCGCCAAGGTGCCGGAAGAGCAGATGGAATTATTCGAGGCGCTCGCTGAAGAATTCTGGCCCGGACCGCTGACCCTTGTTTTGCCCAAGCAGGACTGTGTCCCCGACATCGTGACCGCTGGCCTGCCGACGGTTGCGGTGCGCATCAGTGCTCATCCGGTGATGCGAACGTTGGTCCGTGAAGGCGGGATGCCCTTGGCCGCGCCGAGCGCGAACCGATTCGGCAAGATCAGCCCGACAGGTGCCTTCGCGGTGATGAGCGAACTGGATGGAAAAATCCCGTTGATTCTCAATAGCGGCGCTTGTCCGGAGGGGATCGAGAGCACCATCATCGCTCTGGAGCCTCCAAAGAAGAACAAGCCAATCATTCGAATTTTACGCCCCGGCCCAGTGACCCGCGAAATGCTGCGTCCTTTCGGGCAAGTGGTCATCAAGGCCAAGCCCGGCGAGAAAGTCGTGGCCCCGGGCACGCTGGACAGCCATTATTCTCCGTCGAAGCCCTTCCTCCTGCTCGACAAGCCGGAAGACTTCGTTCCTGAAGAGGGTGTGCGCTATGGACTCCTCAGTTATCGGGATTCGCCGAAGGACGGCTTCAGTGAGCTCCACGAATGGACCGACAAGCAGGTGCTCAGCCCCGGCAAGGGCAAGGCGATCGAAGCGGCGACCCGCCTTTATTTCATGATGCGCAAGCTGGACGAAAATCCGGAGGTCGATGTGATCATTTCCGAGACGGTCACCAATGCGGGCTTGGGCATGGCGATCGCCGACCGCCTGCGCCGTGCCTCGGCCAAGAAGGACTCTTGAATTTTTCCGCT
>CAXIBU010000277.1:0-3678 GCA_964021555.1 uncultured Verrucomicrobiales bacterium
TCATGGGATTAATGGACTTCATCAAAGGCGAGTTGCTCGAGATCATCGAGTGGACCGACGACACACGTGACACCATCGTTTACCGCTTCCCGGATGACGATAAGGCCATCAAAAACGGCGCTCAGTTGATCGTTCGCGAGAGCCAGGTAGGACAGTTCGTCTACCTCGGCCAGTTCGGCGACACCTTCGGCCCCGGCAAGCACACCCTTACGACGGACAACATCCCTGTCCTCACTCGGATCAAGGGCTGGAAATACGGCTTTGAATCCCCCTTCAAAGCAGACCTCTACTACGTCACCACACGACTTTTCACCGGCAACAAATGGGGAACGTCCAATCCGGTGATGCTTCGCGATGCCGACTTCGGCATCGTTCGCGCCCGAGCTTTCGGAACTTACGACTTCCGCGTCACCAATGCTCAAACCTTCATTCGCGAGGTTTCCGGCAGCGACCACGACTTCCGAGTCCACGAATTTGCCGAAACCATGCGCTCGCGCATCGTCAGCATCTTTTCTGACGCCTTGGCCAGTGCCAATGTGCCAGTCCTTGACGTGGCGACTCGTTACCAAGAACTGGGCGAGGCACTGCTCCCCATGATCAATCCGATCATGAGCACCAAGTATGGTCTCGAGATCGATAACTTTGTCGTCGAGAACATCTCCGTGCCACCCGAGGTCGAAGAGGCCATCGACAAGCGCTCAGCCATGTCGGCCATCGGCGACTTGAACGGCTACGTGAAATACCAGATGGGCCAGGGCATGGAAAATGGCGGAGGAGCCGGAGCCGCAGGAACTGCATCCGAGCTGGCCATCGGATTTGGCATTGCTCAAGAGATGATGAAAAATTCCGGCATGACCGGTGCTCAACCTCCCGCAATTCCCGGGGCCACTGCTCCAGTCGCCCCAGCCGGGGCCCCAAGCTCGAATTTACCCACACTCTTGACACCCGCTCAGGTTGCTCAAGTTCTCGGGGTCAGCGAAACCGACGTCATGTCAGAGATCAGCTCAGGCAACTTGAAAGCCAAAACCATCGGCACCTCACACCGGATCACTCAAAGTGCCCTCGAAGCCTTCCTCGGAGACTGAAGAGAGCCCGATTCACTTCGAGCCAAAGGACGTCCCTCCACCTCTCCCCGGTCAAAAGGGCGAGGTCGGGGTCCGCTCTCTTGAACGCCATGCCTGCCCCAATTGCGGCGGCAAGGCCATCTGGAACCCGAGCATCCAGAAACTCGAGTGCCCCTACTGCGCAACGACTTTTGAGCGTGATTCCCAGACCGATGATGACGACATCATCGAGCATGACCTGCTACAGACCCTCGCCGAACTAGGCGCGACACCGAAGGACTGGGACGAACCAGAGACTCGGTTGGTAAAATGCTCCAATTGCCACGCGACGCTTCGGCGGAATAGGAACGACGTCGCACAGAACTGCGACTTTTGCGGTGCCCCCGAACTGCTCGACTACGAGGACATCGATGCCGTCATCCGACCCGAAAGCATTCTTCCGGCGAAGGTGGATAAGAATTCGGCCGCTGAGAGACTAAAGCTTTGGCTAGGCAAGCGTTGGCTCGCTCCAAATGACCTAAAGAAGCGTAGTCTGATCGACAGGCTCCATGGTGTCTACATCCCCTACTGGACTTTCGATGCAAACGCCCACTGCCCGTGGACAGCCCAGAGCGGCACCTACTATTACGTCACCCGCACCTACACCGACTCCAACGGCAAGACCCGCACCCGCCAAGAACGCCGCACCCGATGGCGCCCCGCGTCTGGCACGGTCAACACCGCCTTTGACGATGTCACCATCTCTGGATCTCGAAGCGTCGAAAACAAGCTTCAACGTGAGATCGAACCCTACCCGACAGGCGAACTTACCCCCTACGAGACGCGTTACGTTTCCGGCTGGCACGTTGAACAATACCAAGTCGACCTCCCCCAGGCGGCACAACTCGGAAAGTCGCAAATGCACCAGATGCTCCGGGAAATGTGCGCCGATCAGATCCCAGGCGACACCTACCGAAACCTTCAAATCAACCCACAATATTCCGACCAGACTTTCAAACACATCCTCGTTCCGATCTGGATCGTTGCCTATCAATACCGTAGCAAGACCTACCAAAGTGTCGTCAATGGCTTCACTGGCAAAGTTGCATCCACTTACCCGAAGAGTATTTGGAAGATCACCTTCCTGGTTTTGTTGGCGATCCTAATCATCGGCTCCATCATCTACCTCAATCGCTGACCTATGGCCTCACTACACACCATTGTCGAAACCCTCGACAAGCTCCTCCGAACTTCCGAAATTGCCGACTACTCCGGCGCGATGAATGGATTGCAGTTGGAAAATCGATCCAACACAGTCTCCAAAGTCGCTAGCGCCGTCGATGCCTCACTCCCGGTCATCAAGAAGGCCATTGCTGCAGGCGCCGACCTTCTCATCGTCCATCATGGCCTCTTTTGGCACGGCACACAGAACCTGACCGGACCGACTTTTCAGAAGTTTAATGCTGCAATCGAAGCGAACCTTGCCATCTACAGCTCCCACCTCCCACTAGACATCCATCCCGAGCACGGGAACAATGCCCTTTTAGCAGAAGCGCTCGGCCTCAAAGACCAGAGCGAATTTGGTGACTTCAAAGGGAACCCCATCGGCATCAAGGGACACTTGAGCGAAAGCCTCGATACCTTACTCAAAAAACTTGAGGGAATTCTGCAAAACCAAGTCCACCACTGCCCTGGGAGAGGACAAGACCTTGGAACAGTCGGCATTGTCACTGGCGGCGCTGGGTCACAAATACAAGACTTCAAGGACCTCGGAATTGACACCCTAGTGACAGGTGAGGGCCCTCACTGGAGCTACCCCCTCGCGGAAGAGCTCGAAAAAAACCTCATTTATGCTGGGCATTACGCCACCGAAACTTTTGGTGTTCGATCACTTGGAAGGTTTCTCGTCGAGCGATTTTCTCTAAATCACGAGTTCGTCGACCACCCGACAGGATTGTAAAATTTTACAAAAATACGATTCTTCGAAAGAAATCCCTTGTCAGACCGACAATCACACGATTAGATCTCCTCATCTGTTAAGCGGGTATAGCTTAGTGGTAAAGCTCCAGCCTTCCAAGCTGATTACGCGGGTTCGATTCCCGCTACCCGCTCCAAATAAACTTCTCCCCAACATTAGACCACCAATCACCATGAAAAAAACAATCTTCTTAGCCATCGCATCAAGCATTGCGCTCCCTGCGACAGGCATCTCCGCCGAAAAGCAAGAAGCTACTGATTGCTCGTCCATCCGCGCAACAACAACGCTCCAAATTAAGGAACAGCCGTCATCCTTACTTGAGATCGTTCGCTCACAAATCTCGGCCAACGCAGATTGCGCCTGTGACATCGTCAAAACCGCAATCGCCACATCCGACGCCTCAGCCAAAGAGGTGGCAGCAATCGTGGAAACAGCCATCACATCCGCACCTGAGCACTCACGCCTCATCGCCCAATGCGCAGTCGCAGTCGCTCCTGACGCACTGAAAGAAGTTCAAGGCGTCCTGGCTAAATTCGACAAGAACGCTGGTGAGTCCGCGCCTTCCGGCAAATATTCACCTAAGGACGTCGACAAAGGCGGGATTGCACCTCGCCAAGCAAGTAGCCCACTTGACTTCCCACAAGGACCAAACGGCGG
>CAXIBU010000278.1:0-3673 GCA_964021555.1 uncultured Verrucomicrobiales bacterium
AAAGGCGGACTTGCCAGCTCAATTGCGATGGGTGAGACTGCGCCGATGGAAAACGATATTGAGAAAATTTTGATCGACCAAGAGGTCATCTTGCGGCGCTTGGACCGCATTGCTGAGCGGATTGAGGAAGAATATGCGTCAGGGGATGAGCTGGTGGTGGTGGCTCTGTTGAATGGCGCATTCATGTTCATGGCCGACCTCTTGCGCCGATTGAAATCTCCCTTGAGTATCGAATGCTTAAGGGTGTCCTCTTATCACGGCGGCACCGAAAGCTCTGGGACAGTGAATTTTATGGATAAGTCATTGCCCGAGGTCGCTGGGCGAAAAGTTCTTCTACTCGATGACATCCTGGATAGTGGCAGGACTTTGAAGGCGGTTTCCGACCGTTTGATGGAAGAGGGAGCCAGTGAGATTCGCTCATGTGTTCTTCTCGAGAAGGACAGGCCGAGGGAGGTTGCCGTTGAGGCTGATTATTCGTGCTTTACGATAGGCGATGAATTTGTCGTCGGCTATGGGCTCGACTACATGGAGCGCTACCGCAATCTGCCCTATGTGGCTGTCCTGAAGGAAGAGTGCATTTTGCCTGAACATCGATAGCAGAGAGTTTTTATGAGATACGAATTAGTTAGAGAACTGGATAGCTGGCATGCTCTGTTGCGTCAGGGAGGCGACTTAAGAGGATGTGTGATTCAAGGGCTGGACCTGTCACGTGAAGACTTTGTTTGGGAAGACTTGCAATTGGATGGCACGGTGTTCTTGGGATGCACCTTTCCCGAGAGTGTTTCAAGCTGTCGGCTACAGGATGAGGGCACACTTGTCTTTCCTGAAATGAAGGGGGTGCCTTACCGACCGTATCGAAATTCACTTTATTCGAGGGAGGAGCTACAGGAGGGGTGGAGTGAGACTTCAGATAATAGTCTCGATAAACGGATTTATGATCATTTCATGGCAAAGGGCCGCGAAGCTCCGGATGTGCTGGAGGCGCTAGCTCAGCGATTGCATGACCATGCCATCGATGATGCCCTGCGCGATCTTCTCGAAGGGCGGGTCAATGGCGCGGGGCCATTGAAAGTCGTCGCGGTTATGGGCGGGCATTCGACACCAAGAACCGATCCGTATTTTGCCGAGGTGGTGCGATTGACCTGTGAGCTGACTCGAAACGGCTACTTCATCGCATCGGGAGGAGGGCCTGGTATCATGGAGGCGGCGAATTTAGGGGCTTACCTTGCGAATGAGAGCGATGAAACCTTGGAGTGGGCTCTCGGGGTTCTAAGTAAGGCTCCAAAATATGATGACCCAGGATACCTTCAGGCTGCTCAAGAGGTGATCGATCGTGTGCCCCATGGTGCTGAAAGTGTCGCGATTCCTACTTGGTTCTATGGGCACGAGCCGACTAATTCTTTCTCTAATCGGGTCGCGAAATATTTCTCCAATAGCCTGCGAGAAGATGGACTACTGGCGATCGCCGTGCATGGGGTCATTTATGCTCCAGGAAGTGCAGGGACAGTTCAGGAGGTGTTTATGGACGCCTGTCAGAACCACTACGCCACTTTCCACTGGATCAGTCCCATGGTCTTCCTTGGGGAAGAACGATGGGGTGGCAAAAGCCAAATTTTCGAGGCAGCAAAGTTCCTCGCGAAAGGCAAAGCTTATGCCAAGAGCTTGAGCTTGGTCGATACCGCTGCTGAGGCAGCTGCATTCATTCGGGAGAACCCGCCTTTTAAAGTTTAGCTGGAAGTTCGGCGAACATGACTTGGGCCGATTTTTCTTCCTCACCTTGTTCCTCCGTTTCAGTCACCTCTACCTCGTCGGCGCTTAGTCCAGGGTAGTCAGTGGCTGTTACTGTCGTGAGATAACTTGTTGCCAACCAAGCGGTAAACAAAGTTGCGAGTGCGGTGACTACGAGGCGAATTTTCATTAGCTTTTCTTAACTAACCGCGTGGCGGTGACTTGTTCCACGGGATTTCGCAAGGTTTGTCAAGGACTTTAGCGAATTTGTAGGACGCTTGCGGGGCCTAGGTTGCCATACCCGCTCACTCCCCGCAGTGCAATCAGTTCGGGGCGCATGGGGAGTCTAAGTTGTTGATAGGGGCCTTGAACGACTTGGTAGGTTCGCCACTTCCCATCCTGGCGAATTTGCACCACCCACTTGCGAACTCCGGCCCCAGCCTTGTTGGGGGAGAAATGTAGGATGGTCTCACCGTTGACGATTTCGGCTCTGAGATTTGGCGCGGCCGGAGCGGTGCGACCGAGCCAAGGCATCGCTGGCGGTAGTGCGGGGCCTTGGTAGGCGGGGCCAAGTTGCTTGAGAATTCCTCCTCGGTTCTGCATTAGGGACTTCATGCTCCAATGAAGATGCCCGGCGCTTGAGTTGCCGATCCGACGACTGAGCTTGATCTGCTTGATAATCTCGCTGGCGGGGCGACCTGGATCTTCCTTGCTGTCGATACGAGAGGTGGCAATCCCTGGCCATACAGGGCGAATTTGCGACTGCGAACGCCACCAAGTAATGAGTTTCGAGAAACTCTGAGGTCCAGCATCGCGCCAGTAGAGTTGGGGGGCAAGGTAATCGCACCAGCCTTTTGCAAGCCACAGACGGGAGTCCGCAAAAAGGTGGTCGTAGGAATCGAGGCCGGCTTCGGTGCCGCGCGGCACTCCTGGACGCCAGATGCCAAACGGGCTGATCCCGACCCGCACCCAAGGCTTCGCCTTTTTGACTTCGACATAGAGGCTGCGAACGAAACGATTCACGTTGTCCCGGCGCCAGTCGTGTTTCCCAAGTGTTCCGCCGCCGCGCCGATAGCGCTCGTATTCCTTTGAATCGGGGAAGTCCTGCACGGAGCGACCATTAATGACTTTAGGGTAGGGGTAAAAATAGTCATCAAGATGGACCCCATCAATGTCGTATCGACGGGTGACGTCTAAGATGACCTTGAGGGCTTGAGTGTGGGATTCTCTGGATGATGGGTCGAACCAACGGTGATCGCCGAAGGTCTTCACCCACGAGTTTCCAGAGCTGGCAAGGTGCCTGCGACTGAGCGGATGCTTCAAACTGGCTTGTGCACGAAAGGGATTAAACCAAGCATGAAGTTCGATTCCACGGGCGTGAGCGAGTCTAATTGCTTCTTCGAGAGGATCGTAGCCGGGATCACCCCCGCCTTTCCCAGTCAGCCAATGGGCCCACGGTTCATGTTTGGAGCGATAAATCGCATCACCGGCAGGACGAATTTGAAACATGATCGCATTCAGCCCAGCTCCAGCGGCACGATCCATAATCGCCCGAAGCTCAGCTCGCTGCGCCGCAGCAGAAAGGCCTGGTCGACTCGGCCAGTCGATGTTGTAGACCACCGCCACCCAAGCTCCCCGAAACTCCCGTTGCACGTCAGGAACTTCACTGCGCACGAGCTGATAGGAAGCCGCTTCAGCAAACGCCAAAAACATCGCGAAGAATACAAAAAGAAGCCGAGTCATCATCCCCACCAATCTGATACCAGCCACCAAAAGCGTCAACTGGGAATGAATACTATTTTGTGACAGACACAAAATAGTGTTTTGTGGTTGACGGGTGAGTGGATGGTGGGGGATAAGTGGTGTATGAAGAATGATTTGAGTGATGGAGTGGTTGATCCTTTGGTGGGGGTGCGGGTGAAGACTTCGCCGCCGGAGGCGGGGC
>CAXIBU010000279.1:0-3657 GCA_964021555.1 uncultured Verrucomicrobiales bacterium
GCCGCTACTTCACTGAACTGGGTCACGAAGTTCTAGTCGCCAATGCGCGCAAGGTCCGGGCGATCTATCAAAACGACCGCAAGAGTGACGAAGCCGATGCAATCATTTGCCGCGGGTAGTGGCTTGCGAAGTGACTAGAAGAGTAAATGGGGAGAACCTTATTCTATGATCTAGAAATTGGCTCTCCCCATTTGGATTCAGACATTACTGACTGATAGTAAAGGTAGAGAGCACCGCTGAGTGGTCAGAAGGCCAAGTGTTGTTAAGAGCAGGGGCGATGCTATTCCCCCATGAACCCACTGTGACTTCAACGGGTGTGTTGAACATTTCTGAAGCTGTCACAGTCACGCCGTTGCCTTTGAAGTAAACAAAATCAATACGATCCTGCGGTTCAGTCCCTTTGAAGAGTGGTGACCAGGTATTACCTGGCTTCGCTACGGGGTCAGGGTGGATTGCCCTGAAAGAGTCGATCAAGCCAGCGTTGGCACAGGCAATACTGGTAGGCCATGCGACATAGCCAACACCGTAATGTGACGACGCTGTGGCTGAGGTCCAGTCGAGGTGCGAAGGTGCATTAAAGTCACCGCTGAGGAATACCGGGATATTGTTGGCGTTTCCTAGATCGCTATTCATTCCTGCGATAATCGCTGCAATCTGCTCATCACGTTGCGATTGCTTCTCTTCCCTAAGAACCTTTCTCGCATTGGCCTTGGGCTGCTCAGCGGCATAAGGGCCGTAGAATAAGTAATCGAGATGGCAGTTATAGAAGATAATTTCCTTGTTAGGGCTTGCTGTGATCTGCGCTTTGATACCATTGGCAATACCAGACGTGAATTCGCTGGTAATCGGGTAGCGGCTAATAATCCCACTGTCTCCCCCGCCTACCGGGCTGTAGTGCCAGCCTAGCGCATCAGCGATGACTTGGGCTTGATTGGAGTTCATACCAGTCACATTATCCATTGTCTCCTGGGTTCCGATGATATCGGCCCCTGATAGAATGATTGATTCAAGACCCTTGCGGTAGCCTCGATTAATCTTACCAAATCCGTGCCAGAGGTTGTAGCTGAGGATCTTCAATTCGGTGACCGACTCGGCACCGTTTGCGAACACTTCAATGGTCATCGTAGCTTCCGAAAAATTACCTCCAGTATCGGTGGCGCGAACAACGAAGCTATTAGTTCCGATGTGATTGGTAGTGGGAGTCCCTGAAAGAGTCCCGTTGGAATTGACCGTGAGCCATGAGGGACCACTAATCTTAGAGAAACTCAATGCTTCTCCGATGTCAGGATCGGCTGCGTAGGCACTGATGATACCAGTGTAGGCGGTTCCAGTGACGCCGTGAATGCGCTTGAAGCTAGACTTCACCCATTTTGGGTTTGCAGCACCTGGCACCGATACGACTGAAATGCTAAGGGGCCCACTAAGAACATTGTAGCCATCGTTTTCAAGGAAGAATAGATCGTAATTTCCGGGATCCAAATTTGGATTAGAAAAGTTTACCGATCCAGAAGTGCTACCATTAGTGTAAGACCATCTTACAAATGAACCGTTTGCCGGAGTTTGCCCAGCAGGATAAATGGCAACCCAATCTTTGGCATTGCCAGGCCCATTTGAAAAGTTCACGGAAATCGTTTCATTGTAATCAAATTCGGTCGTGTTGGTTGAAATGGCCGGGCCACCGTTATTAGCGTCGACGACGAAAGTCGTTGAGCCAGCGATGACGTTGTAGCCGTTATTCTCCAAGAAGTAGACTTCGTAACTACCGGCAGCCAAAGTTGGCGAGGTGAAATCGACCGAGCCAGAGACAGCTCCGTTAGTATACGACCATAGGAGGTATGAACCATCAGGAGAGGCTTGACCCGCTGGGTAGATTCCAATCCAATCCTGAGCATTTCCAGGACCATTGGCAAAATTTACGGTGATCGTTTCGCCCGGGCTATAAGTCGCCTTGCTGGTGCTAACCGACGGAACTACCGCCGCGGCCACACTAAAATTTACAGGCCCGTCAAGGATGGCGAAACCATCGTTACTAAGATAGTAGAGACTATAATCCCCGATGGTGAGGCCGCTATTCGAAAATGTGACTGAACCATTAACGGGACCATTCACAGTCGACGTTTGGGCACCTCCAATATACATCCAATCTTCTGAGGGTTGGGAACCAGGTGTGATACCAGCAGGGTAAATGCCGATCCAATCCTTTCCATTTCCCGAACCACCCGTCCAGGACACAACAATGTCAGAGGCTGGTTCATAGGTCGGGCTACTAGAAGTCAAGGTTTGGGCGCTAGCTTGAAATGCCATCGCCATGAAACACACAAATGCTCTTTTAATTATTTTCATGACCCTACGAAGCTAGGGTGAGTCCCGCTCCTTGAATACTAGCAAAAATGACAATTGGCGTTGCATTTAATTGAGGGGGCCAATCTATATCATTCAGACGCCTCGATAGGGAATCGTCAGTTAATTGGGGATGCTGCCGATCCGCTTCATTATTATTTCTAGTAAGGCACGAGGAGGGAGTTTGGTGAGGCAATTATTGATACAATTTTGCCAAGCCACTTGAGATGAAACGAGCGGGTAGAATACCCGCCGTCCTCTTTATGGAGAACCTCTCCTATTTTATGAACGGATCATAGGGCTCTGGGTTTTTAGCCTAGTTTACTGGCTTTTCACGGAAAGAGCCGACTTTGGCATCAAAAGGAAATGGACACTGGACGTCTTCGATCCAGGCTTCCTTTTTCATCCAGGAGCGTTGGCGCTTGGCGAAGCGACGGGTGCTGGTGTGGAAGCCCTTGTGGCATTCCTTAAGAGAGATTTTGCCATCAATATGATCTTCGATTTCAGAAAACCCAATGGTCTTCCGGCAGGTCTCCGAAGCGATCTCGCGTAATGCCTTCACCTCTTCGACCCCGCCTTTTTCGAGGATCTGAATGGTGCGCGAACTGATGCGTTGCTTCGAATTGTCGTTATCCCAGAGAAGGTAGAGTCCACGAAGATTCTGGGAAATTTCATCAAATTTGCGGAACTGCTGTTCTTTCAGCGCCGACATCTTCTGACCTGAGAGCAGACAAATTTCGAGAGCGCGAATGACGTAACGACGGTTCTTCAGGTCGGTGGCAGCGGCTCCCTCGGGATCGAGCTTTTTGAGCTCTTCGACCAGATCCTCATTGCTCCGCTCTTCGAATGTCTGGCGCAGTGCATCGTCACGACCAGGGATCGAGGAGGGGCCGTGAGTGAGCGTTTTCAAATAAACACCCGTTCCCCCGACGAGGATCGGCACCTTACCTCTGGACTGGATTTCCTCCACCACAGGCATCGCCAAATTCCGGAAGCTAACGGGATCGCAGAGCTCGGTCGGCTCGAGCACACTGTAGAGGTGATGTGGCGCCAAGGACTGCTTCTCTTCTGAAGGTGCGCCACTTAGGATCTCAAGTCCCTTGTAGGCCTGATAAGGGTCAGCATTTACAATCTCTCCCCCCAATTCGATCGCAAGTGAGATCGCCAAGGCCGATTTTCCTGAGGCCATGGGACCGCAGACGTAGAGAGGTGTAGTAGAAGATGCTGACATGCCCGCAGAAGATCAGAAGACCTGCTCCAAGTCGACTGATACCGAAGGAGAAGTTCTATTCGGGTAGCGGTCTGGCATGACGTAGC
>CAXIBU010000280.1:0-3615 GCA_964021555.1 uncultured Verrucomicrobiales bacterium
CCCAAGGCCACTCCACCGGCCCCCACCCCATGAAACTCTGGAGAAAATCGATCCGTGGCTCGGGCGTCTCGCACGTAAGCCCTCCTAAACAACCCAAGCATGAGATGCAAAAGATCCCACTTCACCCAGTTCCACACAAATTTCTGGGCACACAACGCCCCAATCAAGTCTTTCACAACAAACTCCCCCACTGGCGCAGTGATCACCTGACTTACGCCATCACTTTCAGGCTCGCTGACTCCCTACCCGCAAGCACCATTCAGCAATATGTATCCCAAAAGCAGGAGCTCCAAGAACGACTGCAATCTACAACCAATCTCAAACAAAAAGCCGAACTGACGACTCAGTTAGAAAATCACTTTCATTGCAGTATCGAAGAACATCTGCACCGTGGCCAAGGCGATTGCCAACTCGCAATCCCTGCTTGCGCGCAAATCTTTTTAGAGACACTGAAATATCACGCTGAAAAGAGCTTTCATTTGCATGCTTTTTGCCTAATGCCGAACCACACCCATCTCTTGCTAAGCTCTGTTACAGATCTAGATAAGACGCTGCGCTCATTGAAAAGCTATAGCGCCAAGCAGATCAACCGACACCTCAAGCGCAAAGGTCCTCTTTGGCAATCTGAGTCTTACGATCATCTAATCCGTGACGGAGATGATTACTCGAATCAGAAGCAGTATATTGAGAGACATGCCACAAGGTGGAATTCTAGCATGATGGCTGACGTGCGAGACGCACGCGCCACGATTGAGCCCAATCTTCAAGATGGCCCGCACTCCCCCCCACCTCTCATCCGTGCCAGCGACTTCAGCCAGCACCCACACGGAGCGAGGGTCTCGATTGCGGGAATGGCCATCTGCCGTCAGCGCCCGGGAACGGCCAAAGGGCATTGTTTCATCTCGCTCGAAGATGAAACCGGCATCGCCAACCTCTTCGTCCCGCGCGAAACCTTTCAAGCCAACAAACTCCTCATCTCCACCGAGCCCTTCCTGCTAGTCCACGGCAAAATGCAAAGCGGCGAAGGCGGCACCCACACCCTCTTCGTCGAGCACCTAGAGCCACTCCCCAGCGCCGCCACCCTACCCAACGCCAAATCCCACGACTTCCACTAAATTAAAGCTAGGCATCCGATTGGCCGCCACATATGGAATGCTATAGTGAAAATCTATTCTCTCAAAGTAATCACCATTATCCTCGGACTGAGTTCACTCACCGCCTGCAAACCACAGAAAAAGAGCCCAGACTCCGCTAAACAAGCGCTCGAGAAAATTCAGAAAAAGCACCAGGCTCTTTCCAGAATCGAAGCCCAATTAAACGAAAAATACCAAACTGCTGCATACTCCTTCGAAGTGAATCCAGTCATTCAAGGGGGCCTCGATGGCAATAGGGAAACATCGCTGGAAGACCTCAAAAAGGCTTATCACAGCGTAGCAGTCAAAGGCGTCAAGACATCCGCCGCTGCCTACGCCGTTGAAAAAGAGGTTTTCAATTTATTCTTAAAGGAAAAATTGGAACCACCACAAATCAGATTCAAACTTCATTCAGATCCCCAGGATCGCCTTTGGGGCGGATCCGAAAACATCGATCAAGTCAGGAAACAGATCCAAAACCACCACAAGTAGACCCATCAACCTAATCTCAAAGTTTTCGTGTTTTTCGTGCCTTTCGTGGTTCACCAACAGCAAAGCCTCCCGCCCCCTACGGACTTCCCCCCGTCGACAGCTCGCCGTTTCCGCCCTAACATTTTTTTAATGAAAACCATCACGGCCCAGGAACTGCAGGCTCAGCTCGAGGCCTCTTCCGACCTCACCCTGCTCGACGTGCGCACGCCCGCCGAATTTCGTTCGGGACACGTCCCCGGCGCGGTGAACCTGCCACTTGACCAAATTGAAAAGAATCCACAAGAGGCCCTAAAAGCTTCCAGCGGTGATCTAGTCCTAATGTGTGAAAGCGGCAAGCGTGCCTGCCTCGCTTCAGGCCACCTTGAATCGACAGACTCACCACCCCTCACCATTTTCAAAGGCGGCATGTCCGAGTGGCGATCCCAAAATTTACCCATTGAAGGTAGTTCCAACTCCATCTCAATCGAGCGCCAAGTCAGGATCGCCGCTGGCACGCTTATGCTCACTGGCATCCTGCTATCTCTGTGGGTTCATCCGGGCTTCCTCGCCCTCTCCGGATTCGTCGGCGCCGGGCTGATCTTCGCCGGGATTACCGACACCTGCGGCATGGGCCTCATGCTGGCAAAGGCCCGGTGGAACCGCTGAGCTTGTCTCGGCTGATCCGCCGTGCCTCAATCGAGCTTTCCCTGAGTTCGCACTTTTCAAACTTGGTCGCTTATGACTATCAGATGGCGCGACGCTAGAGCTTCAGCCAACCGAAACGCCACTCATGAGCCAGACCAGACTTCTCCCCGGATCGACCATTGGAATTCTTGGAGCCGGGCAACTGGCCAGGATGCTTAGCCACGCAGCCAATCGACTTGGCTATCAGACCCTTTGCTGGTCCGGCGGCGGAGATGGTTCTCCTGTCGAGGGCGTCACCACGGAGCTGATCGATGCCCCATTCACCGACCTTGAAGCCCGCAAGCGCTTCCTCAGCCAGGCCGATCGGGTCACCGCTGAGATCGAGAAAATCCCCGCCGACCTGCTCGACGAGCTCGACGCCGCAGGCTACCTCGCACCAAATGCCCGCGCCATCCGCGTCAGTGGCAACCGACGCTCCGAGCGCGAATTTATCGCCTCGATCGGCCAAAAGCAGACCGAATTCCGCCTCATCAACGATTCCTGCACCCTCGACCAAGCCTGGGAACAGCTCGGAAAGGACGCCGTCGCCAAGACCTGCTTCGGCGGGTATGACGGTCGCGGGCAATGGCGGCTGAAGACCGAAGCCGACCTCGAAACCTGCCTTTCAGAGTCAGCCGGCCACGAACTGATCGTGGAAAAATTCATCCCCTTTGAGCTCGAGCTATCCTGCATCGTAGCGCGCAATGGCGAAGGTGAAGTGATCACCTACGATCCCGCCGAGAACGAGCATCGCCATCACGTGCTTTCGAAGTCCATCGTCCCAGCCCGCATTTCACCCGAGCTCGCCGAGCAAGCCCGCCAGACCGCGGCAGCCGTCGCCACCGGCCTCGACTACCAAGGCCTGCTCGCCATCGAATTTTTCCTCACGGCCGACGGTCAGCTCCTCATCAACGAGCTCGCCCCGCGCCCGCACAATTCGGGCCACCACACGCTGGATGCCTGCATCACCTCGCAATTTGACCAGCACATCCGCGCCGTCTGCAACCTTCCCCTCGGCAGCACCCGACTCATCGCCCCCACCGTAATGGTCAATCTCCTCTCCGACCAATGGCCGGGCGATGCCACCGCCGCCGAGCAAGGCCTCTTCGATGATCCCGAGACCATCTTCCACCTCTACCGCAAGCAGTGGAACCAAGGCCGCCGCAAGCTAGGCCACGCCAACTTCGTCGCCCCCACCCTCGACCAAGCACTCCAACAAGCCGCCAAATTCGAGGCCAAGCTCACCCAGTCTGATCACCAGTGAACGCAAATCTTTACGACTTCCTCCGCAATCAGCTCTTCAAACTCGATGCTGAAGACGCCCACC
>CAXIBU010000281.1:0-3613 GCA_964021555.1 uncultured Verrucomicrobiales bacterium
TCAAGCTACTGTAGACGCCACCACAATCAATCTTCCATCAGCGCTCATCATTCAACGAAAAGGCACCGGCACCGATGTAACCATCAATCCGGGCTTTGGCGAGGACGTCACTCCGCAGCCGTAATAATCACTCATATCTCACATGACCTACTCTTCGCTAATTAAGAGCGCTTGCTGCCTTCTCGCCACCACAGCCATTTCAACGGCGGCGACCAGTTACACTGCGACAGTTGCTAGTCTCGACGGAGCACCGGAAGACGATATTGCCTTTTTCGCCAACGGCTCTCCCATCCCAGTCAATACTGGTTCCATCGCGATCGGCTATTTTGACGACGGTTTCGATCCGCAATCTGCCACAAGCCCGAGTCAGCTGATCTCATCATTTAATTTTTTCAGCAATGACAATCAGCCGTATCAATTTTCATTTTTAAATGGATTTGACAGCCCAGGTTTTTTCGACGGCAGCAACACCGCCACCATCGATTCGACAGGCATCAACGCTGACTTCATCGGTAAGCCCGTCACCGTCCTCATCGGCGAAGGTAGCACCCTGGCAACTTCAACCTTATTTGCCGCTCTATCCTCGACGACTTCACAGTTTGCTGACAACAACCAACTAAACAGCGGCAGCTCCTCAATCTTCTCTGACACTAGCTCAAATTTGCTACTTGGAATTGACGACGGAGCCACCACCGTCGAAGGCTTTCCTGCCGACAGCGTGAGACTCGTCGCCGTTATCCCAGAACCGAGCTCCACTGGAATTTTGGTAGCAGTAGCTCTAGCTGGAATCACCTATCGTCGGCGCGCCTGAACCGGCCCATTCAGTCGTAAGAGTTTGCCACTGATGACCGTAGGCGCAATACGCTTCTCAATCTGTCTTTCAGCGGTTGCAGCAGCATTGCCTACCTCCATTGCAGGTGAGCTCACGATTGGAGCCGCATCCTTATTTGGCGAACCTGAAGACGATCTCGCCTTCTACAGCGAAATGACTCCTATCCCTCTCGGGACGGGGTGCCTTCACATCGGTTATTTTCCTGAAACCTTCCCAATTTCAGATTTCACCCCAAGTTCCGAGCTCATCTCAGCGTTCCGCTTCTTCACCAACAGCGGGAATCCCCAACCAGAGCCATTCGATAATGCCTTCGATAGCGCGGGTTTCTTTGACTTCAGTCAATCTGCCACGATCGAAACCAATGGCTTCAACAGCGACTTTATCGATCAGCGCGTCACCATCCTGATCGGCAACGGAAATGATCTCGCATCCTCGACGGATTTTGCCGTCTTGCGATTCAAAGATCTCAAGTTCGTCGACGACGGTAATCCAATAAATGGAATTTCCGGGGTCGCCTCGGATACCACAACCGACTTGCTACTTGGAACTGACCTCGGCCCGGTCACCATCGATGGCTTCCCGGCCGATGGCGTTCGTCTCACCACACTTCCGACTTCATCCAGCTTTGAATGGTGGGCAACGCTAAACAATGTCAATCCAAGCTCAACCGAAGACCCAGACTTTGATGGATTGTCGAATCTGGTCGAATACGCCCTAGGCACCGACCCAAGACTCTCCAATTCCGGACCAGGGGTGTCCGCCGACGGCAGCCGCTTTGTCGTCTCAAGATCCCAAGATGCCTCGCAGAACTCTGATATCGCCGTCCTTATCGAGACCTCAACTTCGCTTCAAGACGACTCTTGGCAGGCAATTCAACCCGATATCGAGACCGAAACCTCACTAGAGGTGATTTTCCCAGAAGCTGAAGAACCACGATTTTACCGCTTGAGAGTGCTGCGAGGGACGCCTATCGGTCCCTAGAGAACGCTTCAATTTGGCAAACTCCAACGCTACCACGCCCCAATGCCAGTCAATCAATTCTACAACGCCTTTGACCTCGAAAGGCTCGATTCCGCTGGCTCCGAGCAAGACTATCGATCGCCTTTTCAGATTGATCGTGACCGCATCATTCACACACCTGCCTTTCGACGACTTCAGTCGAAGACTCAGGTCTTCTCCTCGGGTCAGTTCGACGTCTACAGGACCCGCCTCACTCACTCACTCGAGGTCGCTCAAATTGGAAGGTCGATTTGCAACTATCTGCTGCACTCCTCCGACTTTCTCACCCGTGAGCACTACATCGACCCCGAATTAGTCGAAGCAGCCTGCCTCGCCCATGACCTGGGCCACCCGCCTTTCGGCCACGCTGGGGAGCGGACCCTGAACCAATTGATGAAGTCGTCAGGCGGCTTCGAGGGCAATGCCCAAACCCTCCGGCTCCTGACCGAAACGATTTTTGATTCTTCCGGCCGCGGAATGAACCCAACTCGCGCCTTTTTGGATGCGACACTCAAATACAAGACGCTCCACGGCGAGCTAGACCGCCCGAACAACCACTTCATCTACACCGAGCAATTCCGCTTTCTCGACTTCGCTCTTGGCGGCCATGATTTCCCCATCGAGGCCGCTCCCGGCAAACTGCGGGATCAGATGAAGTCGATCGAATGCCAGATCATGGATTGGGCAGACGACACCGCCTATTCCCTCAATGACATCGCTGACGGCATCCAGTGTGGATTTCTCAACATTGAGCGAATCGAAGCCTGGGCTCACTCCAAGGGCACACTCACCCCCAATCAAGATGCCGCGATCAACCAGCTCCTGCAGTCCATCAGAGACCGCAAAGTCGAGAGCCACCTCGGCAGGAGAATCGGCGATTACATTCAAGCCACGACGCTTGACCTCGACTCAAATTTCCTCAGCGACACCACCAACCGCTACCGCTACCACCTGAAAGTCGACCCCTCGATCAAGGAGGAATGTGACCTACTAAAGGACCTCGCTTACCGAGTGATCTTCCTCTCGCCAACCCTCAAACAGCTCGAACACAAGGCCCACTTCATGCTTGAGCGGCTCTTCGCCACTCTCGCACAATCATACCTTCAACAAGACTCCGAAGATTCGCAAAAATTCCGGCTCCTCCCCGACCGACTCCACCGGGCGATCAACGAAACCGAGGACCAAAAGATCCGCTCACGGCTGATCTGCGATCACCTCGCTAGCCTCACCGACCATCAGGCCACGCGACTCTACCAAAGACTCTTCTCTCCCGATTCCGGGTCCATCATCGACCTCATGAATTGAACAATCGCAATAAACATCAAACTTCTCAAACCAGCTTGGCAAGGGGGCTCGCAACCAATCCTCACCTACCAAGCCCGAAAAATTTACGATTATCTGCATTCACACGCTTGACTTCCCCCCCAATCTTACGGAATCTTCACTTAACGATGGGAAGAAAATTCTTGGAATCCATCCAGTTTTCATCCTAAATAACTAAGTCCATCCGGAAAAAGGCTTCGACGAGACCACCAACGAACCAACTTCCAACTAAATAACACCCATGAAAAAACAAACAATTCTCGCAACCGCAGCGATGGCTACAGCCCTCTCGTTTTCGGTCGCCACGGCCCAAGAAGCCACCACGACGCCTGTCGGGTATAAGAAGGAGACTATTGCCGGTAACGCATTTAACCTTCTTGGGGTAACTCTCCACGAACCAACTCTCGTTTCCGGAACTTTCGAAAGTGCGGATGGATCCTCCGTGACTGATGACGATGT
>CAXIBU010000282.1:0-3612 GCA_964021555.1 uncultured Verrucomicrobiales bacterium
GTTGGCATGAGCTTCGCTGAAGCGCTGAATACTGCAAAGCCATGGGTTGACCGGATCATCAAAGGTGAACCGTCAAATGAGGTCTACGCCGACTTTTTGAACCAAAAATTCACTGACGCTTGGGTTTATCAGGCAATGGCTGACCAACTCATCATGGCGGATGCCGAGAAATATACCGATCTGGCAGTTAAGCTTATGTCGAATTTGAATGAGTTACCCTCATCGAAATCCTGGGCCTGGAGACAACAGTGTTTGTGGGCGGAATTTCACGGGATCGATCACCCATTCACGGCCCCAAGCAATGCGGTATGGAGCGGAGGTGATTGGTTGAGGGGCGTCGAAGCAATCAAGCCCGGGCCGATGATGGAATGGCTTGAGGCCGAATTGACGAGGTTGCATCTCGAGTTGGGTCTCTCGTCTGAGCAAATCACTAAAGCGGCGAAGTGCCTTCTCGCCTTAGAATATCTCAAGCGAGAAGCCAATCATGGTGCCTGGAGCGGTCTGGACTTGATGATCGAAGTCGAAGAATTTCGTTTACCCACTTCCATCGAGATCGAACTAGAGCCTGCCGAAACTCCTGAATTCACGGCTCACAGTGTTGAACTGGTAAATGCGAAACTCGCTTCGTTCAAAGGGCTCCATCGCTGCCTAGTCCCGTTCATTTCAACCGGCACTCATCAGCTGAAACTCGTTGGTCGGACCGGAGAAAAAGTATCACTAAAAATTTACCGAAACTGGGGCCGACCAAATCAAACCAGCGAGCACCGAATCATCGAAATCAGCCCAGATCCGATCCCAATCGTGATCAACTAATTCCACTTAGTGAATGAAATGAGACGAATGCTGGAGCGGTTTTTCGCATTGGCATGGCGCGACGATGCTCATCGATGGCGAGGCGTGCGTTCACCAGGGCTTATCTGAGCTTCTTGAGGCGCACTTTACCGAAGGAGTGATTGCCATTGCTGCCGCGAAGTTTGACGCGGAGCTGGTATTTGCTGTTGAAGGCGAAATCCTCCAAGGTGACGGTGTAGCGGTTGTTCTTGTTTTTGTGGCCGGTGGAACCGGGGTGCTTGTCCGAGTCGATGACGTTGCCATTGAGCATTAGCTCGACCACTTCGACCTCCAGTGCGTGAGCGCCGGAGTCGTAGAGGAAGGCGACTTCGTAGGTGCCGGCATCATCGAGTGCTTTGCTGACGTCGATCTCAACGGTGGTCCACTCGGGTTTGATCAGCTCGGGCTTCCATTGGTAGATGAGCTTGCCGTGAATGCGCTCCATGGCTTCGGCCCGCTGGGCTTCGCGCTGTTTGAGCAGCTCTTGAATCTTCTGTTTGCGGGCATCCGAATAGATCTCTGTGAGAATGGGCTGATATTTCTCGAAGAGTCGTTTGCTGATGGTGGCGGCATTTTCCTTTGAAACCGGGGTGGCTTCGCGTTTTTTGCCGACCCAGGCGATTTCCCAATCGGCGAGCTTGGAGTAGAAGCTGTTGGCGCGCAGGGCCTCGCGACCGTGGGTGTATTGGGTGGGGTCGGTGTAATCTTCACCGGCGGCAAGTTTTGCCTGGAGGTGGTCGAAGAAGGTCTTCCAGCGTGGGTGGTAGTATTCCTTGATCAGGCCGCTCCATTCCCGCCACGAGTAGTCGAAGATGAGGGGTTGTTTTTCCGGGCCCCAAATGCTGACCAGCATGGAGGCGTATTTCTCGTAGTAGGCCTGCGTGGCAGGGTCTTCGCTGTGGCTGCGGGCATCGCGCACCCATTTGCCAAAGTGGTGGGTGGGGAGGGGCGCGAGCTGGGTGTCTACATCGAGCAGCAGTTCGAGGAACTGGTCGGTGCTCTTTTTCAGTTCGTCGGCATCAGCGGATTTGAAGGCAAATTCCACATCGCGGTGGAATTCCTGGCCGAGGTTGGTGAGGACCTGGCGGGTAATGTCGGCGAGGTCGTAGCGGTAGCCGGGGTTGTCCTTGAGCTGGTCGTAGTCCTTGAGCATGAGTTCCCATGCTTTGACGAGGCTCTTGGGGTCGTAAGGAATTTCGAAACCGGAATTGGGGCCAGACTTTTTGGCGACCAGAGCGGGGCGAGCGCAGATGATGGAGGAGTTTTCCGTGCCATTGGTGCCGATGGTATAGGGGCCGTTAAGCAGAAGTTTCCAAGCGGCCTGGGTGTTTGGCGTGGATTTGCCGTAGCGTCTGGCGGCATAGCTGCTGAGCCACTTCTCGGTGTCGACCGGGCTATCGCGCCAGATCATGTCGAAGACCATGTTGTAGAAGACCGGGTTTTGCTCGATGGACTCAGGGAACAGGCCCATGCCGACGCAAAGAGGGTCTTTTTTGGCATCGGCGGCAAAGGGGTTTTTGCCGACGTAGCGGAGGTCGCCGTGCATGTTGATGCGTCCGCCAAAGTTGTGGAGCTGGCCCTTAACGTAGCGGTAGCCCCAGAAGTCGGTGCGGCGTCCTGCGAGATCGAGAACGAACAAGCGGTCCTTGGGAAAGGCTTCGCAGATGGGCTGGCGGATCGACCACGATTGCATGGCGACGGTGGCCTTCGGGTCGACGCTGGTGAGGAGCTTGAAGATTTCGGTGCCGACTTTGGCGAGATATTCGTTGCCTGGTCGCGGCGGGTGGCCTTCGTGGAAAGGGTCGGCGGCGTAGATGTGGTTGGTGCCGTAGAGTTCGATTTGAGTTTCAAGGAAAGTCTTGCCGATTTTCTTGAAGAGGGGATCGAGAGGGTCGAGCTGCGAGGTGCCGGGGTAGCCGCACCAGCGGTGTTCTTGGGCGATGCTGGCGTCAGGGAATTTCTTCTTGAGTGAACGGGGCACGTAGCCGGTGAAGCCCTGCTGAATCGGTGTCATGCCGAGCGCGCGTTGGCGGTCGAAGAGCTTCTTGCTGAGGGCGATTCGTTGATCGATCCACTCTTTGGGGAGTGGGTCGCCCTCGCCTTGAATGTTGGTCATCCATTGCCAAGCGAAGTGAGATGGGGCGACGAGGAAGGTGCGTGCCTCAAGATCGGTGTATCCTTGCTTGAGAAGCGTGTGATACCAGACGCCCTCCAGGCCGACAACGCCGAGCGGCATGTTGATGCCTTTCATCGCCATGATGTCGGTTTCGCGCTCCCAGCGATCCCATTTCCACCAGCTGGCGGTGTAGTTGAGGGTGCAGTAGTTGAAATAGACGCGCTTCTTGTGGGGGGTGGTGACTTTTACTTTTTTGCCGACCTTGGGGAGTTGCGCTGGCAGCTCAAGTTGTTCACTGTCCCAAGTGACGCTGCAGCCGCCACGCTCGGTCAGATACCAATGCAGGGCCGAGGCGACGGAAACGCCATTGTTGCCCGCGAGGAGGATCTTACCCTGATCGGTATCGGAGATCTCAAAGGTGTCGTTGCCATCGTCTTTAGGGAGGGTGGTGTCGACGACGAATGAGTCGGCGTGTTCGGGAATGACGCGTGCGATCAGTGCTTGAGCTGCTTCGTTGGCAACAGCGACTTCGGCTGTTATGGGTGCAGAATCTTTGGCAAGTGCGGTCGGTGTGACCATTGCTCCCATGGTGGATAGCAATGTCAGAGCGACGATGGATGTGAGACGATTTGAGATCATGGTCTGGTAAAGATAAGTGTCAAAAG
>CAXIBU010000283.1:0-3577 GCA_964021555.1 uncultured Verrucomicrobiales bacterium
TCTCCGGTTTGTTCCGCGTGCTCGCCTTTGAAAAAGTCGCGGTCGTGTTTGCCAATCAGTTCCGAAGGGTGATCGAGCCCCATCCATTCTGCCATTTTTTGGTTGGCCAGGGAGAAGCGAGATTCTTCGTCTTTGAAATAGACCTGCATGGGAATGTGATCGATCAGCATTCTTAGCAGGTGCTGATCTTCCTTGATCTGTTCCTCGGCTTTTTTCCTGCGAGAGATGTCGATCATGGAGCCTGCAATCCGTGTCACGTGGCCGGATTGATCTCTTACGACCGCGCCACGGATTCGCATCCATGGCCAATGATCAATCCCAGCCCGAAGTCGACAGTCTATCGCAAATAATTCGGGGCCGTCAGGCCGCATGGTCAGTTCCAAGGCCCTGAGGAAACAGGGGCGTTCGTCCGGGTGCACGCACTCGTGCGGGGGCAAAAAGGGGTTTGGGGCGTTGGCTGGCTTGGTATTGAGAAATTCAAGAATCCTCTTTGAGTAGTAAATTTCCGCTTCATTTGCCTTCCAATCCCAAATGCCCTCGTTGGACGCCTTGAGCGCAAGCTCTAGGCGGTCGTTTTCGACCATTGAAGAATCAAGGTCATCTTCTTTTTTGGGCATCCACCTAGAATACGCGCGTTCTCAGAAAATCCAAACTCGAAATGCACTTAAGAGCGAGGCCTGATCACAGTCACATCACTTCGCAGTCACCTTGAGCTTGCTCAAGGTCGTGGAGTGAGAGATGGCCGCCTTCCCATCCATTCCAACGATGTCCATGGACAAAACGGGATCTTGAGCTTTCCAATCGATCCTGAGGCGTCCGTAATTGTGCTCGCGGTAGGGATTTCCGACTCGAAAATGGTTTGCCTCAATCGTTGCCCAGTCGCGATTGAGGCCGCTCGAGGTAACATCGAAGATGGGGTAGGGAAGTCCTTCGGTGCGTTTTGAGATTTCGCCCCAATGGACGTCTCCAGAGATAAAGATTAGGCCGTTTGCTCTCGTTTCGTTGATCAGCTTGACCATGCGGGATTGCTCTGCGGGAAGGAGTGTCCACGATTCCCAGCCGTTGTATTCGTGGCCAAATTGGATCGATGAGCAAACGATCCTCAGATCGGCAGGCTTGCGGAGACACTTTTCGAGCCACTTCCATTGAGCGTCCCCGAGGAGGGTCTTTTCGGGAGAGGGATCTGGTTTGTAGGCGTTCTTAAATTCGTCGCCCTTTTGACGCCGCAGCAGGGGATCGCGGAAATACCGCGTATCCAAGATGAGAATTTGAACCGTTCGACCATCGCCTGAAAAGCGGTATTCTCCATAAATTCCCTCGTGCTTGCGGCGGGCGTGGTCTTTGGGGACGTCCCAAAAATCGAGGAAGATCTGTTCAGATTCCTTTTTCAAAGCGTATTCCTTGCCTGCATCATTCCAGCCGTAGTCGTGGTCGTCCCAAGTCGAAAGCAGGCGCGTGGCCCTCTTGAGCTTGAGAAATTCAGGCTTCGCTGCCAGCGTGGCGTAGTGTCTTTTGAGTTCGCTGACCTCTTTGGTGTCCGCATAGATATTGTCGCCAAGGTAGATGAAGAGGTCTGGCTCATCTGCGACGATGGCATCGATGATAGGCTGCGGCTTCTCTTGATGACTGCAGGAGCCGAAGCAAATGACTTCTGGGAGCTTGCCGTCCGTTTCTTGATCCGACCTGGCCAACGGTAAGGACAGGACGGCAGACAACAAAAAAGGGAGCCACGCGCTAGCGCGGACTCCCGATCTTGGGGGGAGATGGTTCACCTTGGTTTGCGATTAGGCATTGCCTTCTTCCTGAGCCTTGAGGTATTCGCTGGAAGCCTCATGGATGCGCTCGAGACCGCGGTATTCTTTGCCGATCTTTTCAGCCAAGCCACGAGTGACAAGGTTTTGGAGCTTTTCGTAAGCACGGAGGCGGAGCATTTCTTCGCCGCCGCTTACAGCGTTCTTCTCTTTGAGGTTTTCAAAGACTCTTCCGAACAGGTCATTGAAGCCAAAAATCTGGTCTTCGCTGAGAACGTTCACAAGTTCGTCGGTAACATGGTCAGGCACACGACGAGAAAAACGGGAGCGTTTGGTATTAGACATGCGTGGACGATAGCACAAATTCGTCACTTAGAGAAGCTAAATCCTAAGCCTATCTATTCGGTCGGGCATGCGGCAAGCGGGAAGTCATGATTTCTCCATTTTTTTTGAATCGAATAGGACTAGGAATCCATTTGACCTAGAGCGCGGACGCTTCATGTTAGGCGTGAAAAGAGCTTCAGATGATTGATTTTTTAAAAGGAACCGTGGCGGAAGCCCTCCCCAACCAGATGGTAATCGATGTTTCAGGCGTCGGCTACCTGGTCAGCATTCCGCTGAGCACCTTCGATGCGCTGAATCCGCTTGAAGGTGACGTCGTGACATTGAGGACACACCTGCACATTCGCGAGACAGCCCACACCCTCTACGGTTTCTCAGGAATCGAAGAACGGGATGTCTTCAGGCTCCTGATTGACCGTGTCTCGGGGATTGGTCCGTCGATTGCGATGTCCGTTCTGAGCGGAATGAGTGTCGGCGACTTCAAGTCGTCGGTCGTAGCCGGTGATGTGGCCGCGCTGACCAAGGTGAAAGGGCTTGGGAAAAAGACGGCGGAAAGAATCGTTTTGGAGCTAAAAGACAAGGTCGGGGTCACCGATACCTGGCAAGTCCAGACCAGCGGCGGGGCAACCTCGGCGAGTCAAGATGCGGAACTTGCTCTGATTGCACTAGGTTACAAACAAACCGAGGCAAGAAAGGCGGTTCAAGTGACGGCGAAAATTCACCCGGATTCCACTGCGGATGAGCTCATCCGCCACTCTCTACGCGGCCTCAACCAATGAGAATTTGGCGATGAGTCCTGGACACACACCGACTTGGAAACTGTCGGACGGGGTGAGTTTTTCATCCGAGATGCGACCCGTAGTTCTCTCCCGTGGGCTGGCGAGACGATTGAGCCGGCTCGGTCATCCCTTGACTCGCTGGCTCGATGCCGGTCGGGATCTAATGGGCTCTAGCGAACGCGGAATTTTGAGTCCTTTGCTAGCGCAGAAGATGCGAGGCGTCGCGGCAGGTAAGGGCGACAGAACCGGGGTGATTTTGGTTGAAATGGAGTGTCGGGAGGACAGCCTGCGGCTGCTGGACTGGCACTCGGATTCTCGTTTGTTCGAGGCTTTTGCTGAGGGACCGATGGGAGACTTGGCGGAAGAGCCGAATTTGTCTTTGGTCAAAAGTGAATTGGATCAGCTCATTAAGGATGAGTGCCCTTTCCTACTCTCGGGGGCAGAAGGACGACTCCTCCAGGCCATCAGCTACCTTCCTAGTTGGAAATCCGCCTTCTTGAATCGAATGAGGCTCGGCCACTGGCGACGTGTCAGTGAGATGATCTATGATGAATGGACGCTCGAGCCTGGTGAGCTTCCCCTGGGGGCGGCTTATCCGAATTTGGACTTTCGTTCTTGGGCGGACCTTGCTGATGTTGAGAATGAGAACTGGGAGCTGATTTTTAAGAAAAACGACATTTGGCAGGAGCTTAGTCAGCCCGGAAC
>CAXIBU010000284.1:0-3572 GCA_964021555.1 uncultured Verrucomicrobiales bacterium
ATTAGTGATTAGTGATTAGTGATTAGTGATTAGTGATTAGTGATGGAGCGCGAACCCCGTAGGGCTGGACGGAGCGCAGCGGAGTCAATCTCCAAACTCGCACGAATGATTTCAGAGCACGCACCCATAGGTCTAGACGAGATTCTGTCGTTTCGATTTAGGTGTTTTCAAGGATCATCGCCGCAGTTAAGCTGCTGTTTGATATGAAACTACCCTGTATTGTTGCCCTTTTGCTTGCCCTCTCTGGGCTTAGCCTAGCCGCCGAAGAAGCTCCGACCACCCTTGAGCCAATCTCAAAAACGGCGAAGAAGCCGAGAGGGGTGAATACCAAGCTAATGTCGAAGGATCCCAAGTATGGATACACCATGGAGTCGCCGATCTTGGTTGGCAGTAAGGAAGAATACGGCGGACCTGCTGCGGAAAAAGAGTATTTCGAATCGCTACTGGATGCGACTGGTAAACCAGTGAAGTTTGTGCGGAAGGCTAGCGGTGGGGCAGGCCCTGAGGGCAAGCCACTGGATATCTACGAAGTCACCGTGTCCGATGGCACGACGGTGACTTTGTATATCAGCATGTATCACCCCAAGAACAAGCCGGAGAAGCAAGCTGCACCTGTAGGGTTCTATAAAAAGCGGGGTTAACACTTGGTGACGATCTTTTGGAAGCTCTGTTAATGCCAGGCATTTAGAGTGCAATGAACGATGAATATTATGGTGACGTGAGAGATCGCCTAGAATCGTTTTACCCTGGCTGCACGGCGTTTGTGCTAGCCGCTATTCCAGAGGGTGCTGACAGGCACATTGAAATCTCAATCAATGTAGAGAATTCCGAGGAATCCAAACTGTTTAGCGTGCTCTGTTACGATTATGAAGACTCCTACAATTGGGATAAATTTCCTATGGCTTTCAAGAGTTCAGATCAGAGCGGTATTGCTTGGTATTTGAAAGGGCAGCAAGTCAGGCAATCTCCACTGCAAGAAGGTGTGAAGCATTTCCATACTTACAGCGAAGAAATCAAATAGGGGTGGCATGTCTCACCCCCAAAAAAAACGCCAGCTCCGAGGGGAACTGGCGTTTTTTGTGAGATGGGGTGTCGTTCGGGATCAGATGACGCCGAGGTCTTTGCCGGCCTTGACGAAGGCTTCGATACCTTTGTCGAGCTGCTCTTTGGTGTGCGCGGCGCTGATCTGGGTGCGGATGCGCGCGGTGTTGTGGGGGACGACGGGGAAGAAGAAGCCGATGGCATAGACGCCGTAGTCGAGTAGCTTCTCGGAGAATTTCTGCGAGAGCGCGGCGTCGCCGAGCATGACTGGGGAGATCGGGTGATCGACGCCTGAAATTTCGAATCCAGTCGAGGCCATGTTGTCGCGGAAATACTTGGTGTTTTCCTTAACCTTATCCGCGTATTCGGTGGACTCCTCGAGCATCTTGAAGACCTCAAGTGAAGTCGCGGCGATCACTGGAGCGAGGGTGTTGGAGAAAAGGTAGGGCCGGCTGCGCTGACGCAAGAGGTCGATGATCTCCTTTTTGCCGGACGTGTAGCCACCGGAGGCACCGCCAAGGGCTTTACCGAGAGTGGAAGTGGTGAGGTCGATCTTTCCGAAAAGTCCGCAATGCTCGTGGGTGCCGCGGCCGCGCTCGCCGAGGAATCCGGTCGAGTGACAGTCGTCGAAGTGAACAATCGCGTTGTATTTTTCAGCCAATTTATGAACTTCGTCGAGCTGAGCGATGATGCCGTCCATGGAGAAAACACCGTCGGTGGTGATGAGCTTGAAGCGTGCTCCGGCTTCATCCGCCTCCTTGAGCTTGGCTTCTAGGTCTTCCATGTTGTTGTTCTGGTAGCGGAAGCGCTTGGCCTTACAAAGCCGGACGCCATCGATGATAGAGGCGTGGTTGAGGCTATCGGAGATGATGGCGTCTTCAGCGGTGAGCAGAACTTCAAAAAGGCCCGCATTGGCATCGAAACAGGAAGGGTAGAGGATGGTGTCCTCGGTGCCCAAGTATTCGGAGATCTTTTCTTCGAGCTCGCGGTGGAGCGTTTGCGTGCCGCAGATGAAGCGCACGGAAGCCATCCCGAAGCCCCAGCGCTCAGCGGCCTTCTGCGCGGCCTCAATCAAGCGCGGGTGATCGGCGAGGCCGAGGTAGTTGTTTGCGCACATGTTGATGACCTCGCGGCCATCTTGGAGCGTCACGGTCGAATTTTGGGTCGACTTGATATAGCGCTCGTTTTTGTAGAGGCCTGCTTCTGAAATTTCGCTGAGGGTGGATTGAAGGTGCTGTTGAAAGTCTGCGGGATACATGGGCGGAAGTTGTTGGAGGAGGGGTAAAAAGTCAAACCGAAGCGGTCAAAGTTGTCTGAAATTTGTCAGTATGGTGAGCTGTGTTACAGCTGACGCAGCCTTGATCATTTGGCGAATCGTGTGCAGTAGTGGGCATGCTAAGTGATCACGCTCCGCTCGAACTTGAAGTCCGACTAGGACTCAAGGCAGTGGTGCGGCCGGTAGTGCCTGAGGACAAAGTCCGTGCCGAGGAGGCCTATCGCTTATTGTCACCGGAATCCCGAAAGAATCGATTTTGGAATAACACACTGCATCTCAGTGATAATCAGCTAGAGCACCTGACCAAGCCTCAGGACGGAGACCACCACAGTTGGATTGCGGTGGAGGCGGATCCGCAAAGTCGCTTGCCCGGGTTCGGTGCGGCATCGTTCTGGCGCGATAAAGCCGACCCCAAGGGTGCCGAATTTGCAGCGACGGTTCTCGACCAGTGGCAGCGACAAGGGATCGGGACGCTGCTCCTTTCTATCCTGTGGCATGAGGCGTGGCACTTGGGAATTCGGCATTTCTGGGGGATCGCGCGTTTGGAGCATCATGCGGTCTGCCATTGGTGGGAGTCGGCTGGCGGAGTGGTCGAGACTCACCCCATGCATCATGAACTTAAGATGGAATTGTCTTCTCCAGAGAGTTTCGTTAGCCGCCGCCAATACCAGCTCCACATTGGATCGGCTGAAGCCGAACTCGTTGAGTGGTTTCGCAAGTGGCACGAGGTTGATTTCGGAGACCATTGAGAGACTCGTGGCGGTTCTCGGAGCTGCCTTTTAGTCGGTTGACAGATCGACTTCACTCGCGAGCTTGAAAGTCTTATGACGACATCCAACCAAAACATTGAAGCTCTCGATCTGACCAATGACTTCCCGCGCAGCCCCCGTGAAACCGTGGCGGGATTCGTCCTGGCAGCCCGCACCTTGGACAAATGCCGCGCGGTGATCGCTGGAACCGAGGGTGAATATCACTACGACTGCCCGTTGGATCAGATGTTCTTCGAATTTGCGGGGATTGAGGCGGATGCCTTCAAATCCTTCGTCGCCACTGGTGCTGACGACAATGCGGTCGCTGACTGGATCAAGGAGAATGCGACCCAGCAGGACAAAGTTGAAATCATCAAATGGAACAACAGCCTGCGCGACAAACGTATCAGCGAAATGCCTGACAATCTCCAGGAATTTCTCGAGGGCTACATCGAAGAATTTGTTCCCAAGCATCGCCCCGTCTACGTTTGGTTTGACGTTTACGA
>CAXIBU010000285.1:0-3569 GCA_964021555.1 uncultured Verrucomicrobiales bacterium
TCGATCGCTTCGGTTTATAAATTTACTCAAAAACATCTTGCTATTGAGACACAGTCTCAATAGAGAAAGCGCATCATGAGATTCACACGATACACAATGATTGCAACGGCTGCTCTGGCGAGTGGTTCAGCCATGGGTCAGGATGCACTGGAAAGCCTCGCTCCCCTAGAGGTTATCGGCAGCAAGGATAAGGTCTATGAGTTGGTGGGCTCAGCGGCATTTATTCCAGCTGAGGACTTTCGCGCTCAAAACTACACCAATGTGAACCGCATTTTAGCTCGTGTGCCCGGGGTTTACATTCGTGAGGAGGATGGCTTCGGGAACTTCCCAAACATCTCGTTGCGTGGTGCTGACGGCACCCGGTCGGCCAAAGTGACCTTGATGGAAGACGGCATTCTTTCCGCACCAGCCCCTTATTCAGCCCCTTCAGCCTACTATTCTCCTCGTGCCGCTCGCATGTCGGGGATCGAGGTCCTCAAGGGCTCCAGCCAGATCAAATACGGCCCTCAGACCACTGGCGGTGCGATTAACTTTCTTTCCACCCAGATCCCAGGCAGGACCGCTGAGCAGGGGGCCGCGGTCCGCGACTCAAAAGGCCAATTGGTCGGCTATGAAGAAGTTGCTAGCAGTGATCCGAATTTCTACTGGCGCAGCACTTACGGCTCTTACGATACCTTCCTTAACCACGCCTACTATGGCGACACAGTAAACACCGAGAACGGTCGTTTCGGTTACCTCCTTGAGATTTTCCAGAACAGCAGTGAAGGCTTCCGTAATCTTGATGGAGGTGGCGACACTGGCTTCAGCGTTTACGAGCCGATGCTCAAGCTTTTCTGGGAGCCTGATACAGCGCTTAAGCAGCGTTTCGAGTTCAAGTATGGTTACACTAATATGGATACTAACGAGACCTATCTCGGTCTCAATGAAGCGGATATCAGCGATGATCCTCTGCGCCGCTACGCTGCCAGCCAATACGATAATTTCACGAGTGAGCATCACCGCACCTATTTGAAGTGGATTGTAGCTCCGTCCGATTCTTTTAACTTTGAGGTTGCTGGGTATTACAACGAGTTTGACCGCAATTGGTATAAGATTGGTGGTGTAGATGTGACAACTGACCGAGATCTATTGGTGGGTAATGCTGCGGGTAATATTTCATTGGTTGATGGCGACAGAACCTACCGCTCTTATGGTGTTCAGGCAGCGGCAAATTACATTTTCTCCACTGGCGAGGTAAACCATAGCCTGCAGTTTGGTGCCCGCTATCATGAAGATGACGTGCGCCGTTTCCAGCGCGCAGATACCCTGGTAAGCAACGGCACAGGTGGAGCGAGTGCCTTCTCTGTTATCACTGGTGCCAATGGCAGCGGGGGTAATCGCTACCAAAAAGCAGAGGCCACCTCTCTCTGGATTCAAGACGAGATCACCTATGGAAACTGGACGTTTACTCCAGGATTCCGCTACGAATCGATCGACTTGTTCAACACCGATTACCAGAGCAATAATCTTGATATCGCGACCGCAAGACGCAGTGGTGATGTTTCTTACTTCGCTGCTGGGGTCGGGTTCTCATATGACTTTGACGACAATAATCGCATCTTTGGTGGTGTTTTTGAAGGCTACTCCCTTCCCGGACCGCGCGATTACCTTCGCAACAATGTCGACCTTGAAGAGTCTATCGGTTACGAGCTTGGTTTCCGCCACCGCAACGAAAGCTTCACGGCTGAACTGGTCGGTTTTGCGACTGACTTCGATAACTTGATTGGAACGGATGCTGGTTTCGATGCCATCCTCAACCCGAACAGTAACGTCGGCGAAGCACTGGTGTGGGGTCTCGAAGCGATGATCTCTTATGACCTCGGTGTCGACCGTAACCTTGGTTACAGCGTGCCAATGTATGTATCAGCCACTTGGACAAATGCCGAACTTGGCACAGACGTCGTCGGTGGAAATTCCCTCTATGCTGGTGGATCCGAAGGTGCTGAAATTCCCTACGTCCCGGAACTTCAGGTGGCAGCGGGGATCGGTGTCGCACAGGAGGTGTGGGGCTTGAATCTCGATGCGACCTTCACGTCCTCGACTTTCGGCACCGCTAACAACTTCGATGAGCCAGTTAACAGCCAGCTTCAGGGCGAGATCGAGTCGGCCTTCATCGTAGACCTATCGGGCTATTATCAAGTGAATCAGCACGTGCGTTTGGTGGGTGGGATCCAGAACCTCTTCGACGAGGAGGCCATCACAAGCCGCTTGCCGCTTGGAGCTCGCTTCAATGCCCCCCGCACGGCCTATGCGGGATTTGAGCTTACTTTCTAAACGTTAGGATCACTCGTTTATTTGGTTGGCACTCTCTGGCATAACTGCTGGAGGGTGCCTTTTTTTATCATCGACAATCAGTGAAAATGCGCCCATGCCATAGGCATTCAACCGCTGATCACTATGCAGACTCTCATCAAAAATTTACGCGTCGTTTCACCTGACCTTGATCTGGAGGGTGCCAGTATTGGGATCGAATCCGGAAAGATCGCTAAAGTCTACGCCGCTGGTGATCAGCTGCCTGATGCGGAGAGCGTCATCGATGGTTCAGGCCTTACGGCGATGCCCGGTTTCGTAGATATCCATAGCCACGGCGCGGATGGGTGCGATACGGTTGATGACTCGACGGAAAGCGTCGCTCACATCGCCAAACGCAAACTTGGTGAGGGGGTGACGACATGGCTGCCGACGACTTTGACCTTACCGCAAGAGCACTTGCTCAAGGCGGCTGGCAATGTTGCGAATTACATGGCCAATCAAGAATTTGCCAAGACTCCTGGCATGCACGTCGAGGGCCCCTTCATCAACCCGAAGTGCACCGGCGCTCAGAATCCAGCCTTCGTCCGACTTCCAGACATCGCCGAGCTGAAAGAGATCCACGAGGTGGCTCCCGCTCTGGTATGTTCCGTTGCTCCTGAAATGGAGGGGGCCAGCGAATTCATCGCGGCTGCCACTGAGATGGGAGTTCGTTGTTCTGCCGCACACACTGCAGCGACACACGAAGACTTTAAGACTGCAAAAGCAGCGGGTCTCAAACACCTCACTCACTTCTGCAACCAAATGAGCGGTCTGCACCACCGCGAGATCGGCATCGTTGGTTCCGGGCTCATTGATCCTGATATCATGATCGAGATCATTTGTGATGGCATCCACCTGTGTCCCGACATGCTCAAGCTCACCTTTGCACTGAAGCCGATTGAGCAGATGATCATGATCACCGATTCCATGGCAGGATCCTGGCTCCCTGATGGAGAGATCCAGTTGGGCGGTCTTCCTGTTGTTGTCGAAGGCGGTATCGCTCGGGTCAAAGAAACGGGCGCCCTTGCAGGATCGACTTTGTTGTTCAATGACGGTGTTCGCATCGTTGCCGAGCTCACTGAAATGCCACTTGATCAGTTGGTCAAAGCGACTTCATGGAACCAAGCCCAGTCGCTGGGTCTCGACGGCATTGGCAAGATCGAGCCAGGCTTCGCTGCCGACCTCGTGCTGCTCGATGCCGATTTCAAGGTCCAGCACACACTGGTCGACGGTCAGGT
>CAXIBU010000286.1:0-3551 GCA_964021555.1 uncultured Verrucomicrobiales bacterium
GGCACCTCTGAGAACCTTCTTTCGAGGAGATGCGCAGGACATTGCCCTTATCCCGAGGTGCGAAAGTTCCTGCTATCCTAAGATAACAGGTGCTTGAGCTAACGAAGGCATGAGGGGAAGGGACAAGCAGATTCCGGATACGAGGTTCTCAGAAGTGCCCTTTAAACAAAAATAAAGGCTAAATTACCGGCGGATCACTTCTCGTGGTAGAGAGTGCCACCCTCACCGCGGGTGCCGCGTGCATCGCCTCGACCGGAGACGAAAACGTCGCCTTCCTTCTGGAAGAGCTCGTCTTCGTAGATGCTAGGATCGATGTCAGATCCTGGAGGTGCTGAGATTTCGAGGAGATTGCCGGCAGGGTCGCGAACGAACATTTGCATGGTGCCGTCGACGAGTTTGCGGATTTTACCCCAGGCCTCGATCTCGATGTTGCCGAGCTCCTTCATGCGCTTGAAGAGTCCGTTGAAGTCCTCGGTGACAAAGCAAATGTGCCCCCGATAACTAGGCGTGTCTGGCCACTCGGAGAGGTGGAGCTGCTGATCTTCGTTGATGCGCATGAACTCGACAGGGTAATCGAATTTGAGCGAAGGAAGAGACTCAAGTCCGAGCTCATCGCGGTAGAAGGCGACGGCCTTTTCGAGGTCATCAACGATGACGGTGACGTGATTGATTCTGGTGACGGCTTTCATAAAATTCGGGTGGTAGCTTAGTTGATGGGGCGGGTGATCTCTTTGACAAAATCTTGATTGATCGTGAGCCCGAGACCGGGAGCGGTAGGGGCGGTCATGTTGCCATCGGCATCGCATTCGATGGATTCCTCAACCAGGTCATGGAGTAGCGGATTGCTGCCCAGAGAAAATTCAAGGATGATCGATGCTGGAGAGGCAAAGGCCACCGAGATCCCCGCCATAAAGGACAGTGCTGATCCCCAGCAGTGAGGGGCGAGGGCGACTTGGAAGGTCTCAGCGAGAACGGCGACGCGGCGGGCTTCCGTGATGCCACCGATGATCGCGGCATCTGGTTGGAGCACGTCGGCGGCTTTGGCCAGCAGGGCATCGCGGATATCGAAGCGAGTAAATTCGCTCTCGCCCATGGCGATCGGCGTCGCCGTGGTTGCACGGACTTCGGCGGTGCCGGCGAAGTTGTCTGAGTTACAGGGTTCCTCAAACCAGAAAAGGTCATGCTCTTCGGTCAGGCGACAGAAGCGCTTGGCTTCCGGAACGGACATGGTGCCGTGGGCATCGACCATCAACTTGATGTCCGGCCCGAGGGCTTCGCGAGCGGCAGCGACCCGCTTGGCGGAGGCAATTGGAGTATCATCCATCACTCCGACACGCATTTTCACGCCCTTGAAGCCGTGCTTGGTGTATCCTAGTAGTTGCTCGCCGATCTTATCAACATCCGCCCACCCGCCGGAAGCATAGGCAGGGAGTGTCTCGTAGCAAGAGCCGCCCAGGAGATCCGTGACCGAGAGCCCTGTGACTTTACCCTTGAGGTCCCAGAGCGCCATATCGATGCCTGAAACGGCCGAAATAAGGAGTCCACGACGTCCCAGCACGGGAAAGGCGCGCCCTCGTGACAGCGCATAGTGATCGCGGGTGCCGTTGTAGAGAGTTTCCCAAATTCGCGTGATCTGCCGAGGGTCTTGCCCGATGAGCTGTGGTCTCAGGTCGTGATTGACGCATGAAACAATCGCCGCACAGGAACCGGCCGAGCCCACTGCTGCCTTGCCCTCGCCGTAGCCGATTAAACCTTCATCGGTCTCAATCTCGACCAGCACGCAGTCGAACGAGGCGATCCGGCCAAAGTCGGAGACGTGTTGTTTGGCTTCGGGGATGGGGCTGTGTAGCCACTTGGCGCGGACATCGACGATTTTCATTCAGTTCAGTGGGTAAAGTATCGGTTTTGAGGAGCTTTTGATCAGATCAAAGAACGCAGGTAGTCGATGGATTCTTTCGTCAACCAAGTATACCATTCTTCTGTGAGAGCGGTGGAGCCATGGTCTTCGAGGAATTTGCGCTGTTCTTCGCTGAGCCCGACGGGATTTTCGTCGATGGCATTCGGATAAGGATTGGCCGGCGTGCGGTCGACGGGTGGTGAAAATTCGACGGAAAGAGGGCCTTGATAACCAACCTCTTTCAGCGTTTTGATCACGGCTGGCCAATCGATGTGACCTTGGCCTGGGGCCATGCGGTTGGAATCGGAGACGTGGAAGTCGGCCAAGCGTGAGCCGCAGTCGCGGATCGCCTGGAGGTAATCGACTTCTTCAATGCTGGCGTGAAAAATATCGAGGCAGACCCCGCAATTCGGGCCAGTGGCCTCGGCCAGTGCCATGGCCTGAGCACCGCGATTGATGAAATACGTTTCGAAGCGGTTGATTGGCTCGATTGCCAGTCGGACGCCAAGTGGATCAGCAAAGGCGTAGAGCTCTTGCATGCTCTCAACTGCCCACTGCCATTCCTCGTCGGGGCGGCCATCCGGCACTAATTTGCCTACGGTTCCTGGAACGACGGACAATTCTTCTCCCCCGAGCTCGTGGACCATTTGAGCACAGTCCTTGGCATACTGAACGGAAGCGGCACGCTGGGCAGGATCTTTTGCGACAAGGTTGCGCTCGCCGAGCATCAAAGTCACCGATCCGAAACAGGTCATTCCGTGTTTATCGAGCTGGGCTTTAATCGCCTTGGTATCGTGCTTTTCCGGCTCGCCGGAGATCTCAAGTTGGTCGTAGCCAAGCTTGGCAAGACGTTCGATGGTGGACTCGATGGGCTCCGCGCGCATCCAATTGTGCATGGCAATTTTCATGGCCTAGTGGCTAACGAATCCCGTCAGACAAATAAAGGGTAAATCGTTTTTCTAGAGAAAATGAGAACAAAAGCCTGACCTCAGAGTTGGGATTTTCTCAGAGGTGCCTTTCACCTCAAATGAAGTTGCCGACTAAAGCACAGCCCCCGCCTGCCAGCGCGATCAGCGCAGCGGAATGGATGACGATATAGCCAACGAGCCAGCCAATGTAAGCACCAACCGAATTATCTCCAACTTGGTTGGTGCGAAAGGCGGAATAGAAAGAGAGGACAATAGCGACGGCTAGTGCGGCCATTATCAGAAAAGCGGCACTATCCAAGTCGCCCGAAAAAGGGGCAAGGAAGCAGATACCCGAAGGGATCAAGGCGAGAAGAAGTGCCTCCTTCTGGCGCTTGGAATAGAGCTCCCACTTTTCTGGATTGTCATCGGTCACGCTTTTGAGATTAGACAAGCTGTCCAATGACGAAAAGCGCTAACATATAGCCGCCGATGCCAATGGTGGCGAAAAGAACACTTTGAATGATCAAAAAGAGACCCAACCAAGCGATGAAGCCAGCAGCCCCATCGCCCTTATCTTTCATGACAAGATAAGCTGAGCAGCAAGCGAGGAACACGGCACTAAATATCGCTGGCACGATGACAAATTCGAGATACTCGCCCATGTTAGCCATTAGGGCTTCGGTGATCCCGGTGAGGATCAAAAGCCCCGATGGCACGACACTGAAAATACCGATCAAGCCGTAGGG
>CAXIBU010000287.1:0-3529 GCA_964021555.1 uncultured Verrucomicrobiales bacterium
CCGAAGTAGCCCATCGCCCCCATCGCCAGAGGGTAGAACAACAAGGGCACCACCAGCATCACCACGATGGTCCGCCGGTCGCGCAAGGCCTCCCGCCATTCTCGAACAAAAATGATCCAAGCTTCGCTCATGCGTCCCCTCGCAACCTCCGGATAAATTCTTCTTCCAAGCTCGCTCCGCCTTTAACTGAGTCCAAGTGCGCCAGCGTGCCGTCATAGACCAAGCGCCCCTCATGCAGAATCGATAGCGAATCCGCCAACACCGTGACCTCGCCCATGATGTGAGTCGAAAAAAGCACCGTCTTCCCGTCATCTGCCGCCTCTCTGACCAGCTCGATGATCTCACGTGCCGCCAGCACATCCAGGCCGACCGTCACCTCATCGAGAACGAGAATTTGGGGCTCGTGCAAGATCGCTTGTGCGATACCTGCTCGCTGCTTCTGCCCCATCGAGAGCGATTCCATGCGCTGGTCGGCAAAGCCTCCTATGTCCAGCCGATCAATGACTTTCTCAATCTGGCGTTTCAGATGCTCGCCCGACATTCGGCGTAACTTACCGAAAAAATCGAGAATCTCCCGTGGAGTCAGCCGCGAGGGCAGCTTCATCGATCCCGTGAGAAACCCTAGCTGCTGCCGGACTTCATCCCCATCCTTGGTCGGATCGAGCCCAGCTAACTTGATTGAGCCTTCGTCAGCCTGGAGCAGCCCCACCACGCATCGCAGTAAAGTCGTTTTTCCAGAGCCGTTAGGGCCGAGCAAGGCATGAACTGAGCCACCAGCCGCATTGAAGCCGACCTGATCGAGGGCCTTGACGGTTCCGCCGCCCTTCTTGCGGTAGGTTTTGCTCAGTTCGTGAATCTCTATCACGGCCCGACAGTAAGCCCTGCTCGCCCGCGAGCAATTCACAAATGGTGGCATTTTCTGTTATTTGAGCTAATATCGAGGGGAATCGATTCGTTCCGATCGCCAGGTAACTTATACTTCTTATTTCAAATGACCCATTTTGCCGCACTCGCAAGCGCCGCCGTCTTGGCGACCACACCACTCCTCGGTCAGGACGCCGCTGACGACCAGGGCCCTCAAGCTCCTGATGCCACTCCCAAGAAGCCCACCATCGAGCGAATTTCTGAAACACAATTTAAGATCGGCAAAGTCAGCTTCGATTCCAAGAAACGCGAGCTCAGCTTCCCCGCCAAGGTCAACATGACCGAGGGCCTGCTCGAATATGTCATCGTCATGCCCCACGGCAAGATGCACGAGAGCCTTTTCGTAACCGAAGCTAACCCTTTCGACGTCAACGTTGCCTTCAAGCTCCTCAATGTCCCAGCCATGGAAAAGTATTTTCCAGAGTTGGACGAAAATTTCAGCCCCATCCCCGGTCCCAAGCCGACCGAGGCCGCCCTCGCCGCCTCGCGCCTGACCGCCACCGTCACGTGGGTCGTGGATGGCAAGGCCTCTAGCCACCCGCTCCATGAGCTGATCAAGGACACTGAGAACGACAAGTTCATGCCGAAGGGCCGCTGGCTCTACACAGGATCAGTCATCGATAATGGAAAATTCCAGGCCACCCTTAGTGGGGACATTTTAGCGATCCTCAACAACCGTGCCTCGATCATCAATTACAACGGTCCAGGCAGCGAAAACGATGAAATCTGGATCCCCGTCACCAAGACCCTTCCCCCGCTAGGCACAGATGTCACCGTCACGCTCCATGCCCCCAAGGCACAGGAAAACAAATAAACCACCGCCCCACCGCGCACCGCTTACTCTGATAGAACCATGAAAGCACTTCACCTGATCACCTGCGGCCTCTTCGGCCTGCTGAGCGTCGTTACTCCAGCCGCTACAGCGCAAGAAACTGACTACACCTCGATCAAGGTCGAGATCGAGCGCGCCATCGCTCGCGGCAACGAATTCTTGAAGACCAAACAGGACGCCGAAGGTCACTGGGGAAATACCGAATTTCCCGCCTTTACCGCCATGGCGCTGCAATCAGCCGTGCGCGCACCAGGCTTCGACCTGAAAAAGCCGCTCCCCGAGCACCTCGACAAGGGCTTCAAATTCCTCCTTTCCAAACAACAGGCGAATGGTGGGATCTACCACAAGCAGCTCGCTTGCTACAACACGTCTGCTTCAATGATGGCGATGCTCGCCACGGGTAAAGAGGAATTCGTCGAACCCACGCTCAAGGCGCGCCGCTTCCTAGTCAGCCAGCAAGCTGATTTCGATGCCAAGGACGAATCCGACAACGCCCTCGACGGCGGCATCGGCTATGGCTCCACCTTCGGCATCACCGATCTATCCAATACCCACCTCTCCCTTGAGGCAATCCACTACTCCAAGCACCTCGCGGTTGATTCCAAATACGGCAAACAACCTGAGCTCAACTGGGATGCGGCGCTGAAGTTCGTCACCCGGTGTCAGAACCTCAAAGAGACCAACGACCAAGAGTGGGCCAGCGACAACGAAGAGGTCGAAGGCGGCTTCGTCTACAACCCAGCTAGCAGCAAGGCCGGCACCATCGACCTCGGAGGGGGGCGCACCGCTCTCCGCTCCTACGGCAGCATGTCCTACGCCGGGCTGCTCTCACTCGTCTTTGCTGATCTCGACGAAAGTGATCCACGCGTTGCCGCAGTGAAAAAATGGCTCGGTCGCAACTACACGGTCGAAGAAAACCCAGGCATGGGCCAGCAGGGCCTCTATTACTACTACCACGCCATGGCCAAGAGCTTGGCGGCCTCCAACGTCAAAACTCTCAAGCTCGAAGACGGCAAAGAAGCCGATTGGCGCAGCGATCTCGCCACCAAACTGGTCAGCGGCCAGCGCGAGGACGGCAGCTGGGTCAATGACAACAACCGCTGGTGGGAGAGCGATCCCATCCTCGTCACCACCTACGCGGTCATGGCCCTAGAGCAGATCTACTACTCCATTCCGCAGAAGTAGGACTTTACTGGAAACTTTTATCAACGGGTCGCGACGCATTTGAGCTTGTCGCGGCCCGTTCTTTGCGTAGACAAAAGACCTTATGCGAATCGACAACGCCGAATTCATCCGCTCCTTCATCAGCTACGAGGAATGTCCGGAGCCATTGCTGCCGGAATTTGCCTTTATCGGGCGCTCGAATGTCGGAAAGTCGTCGCTCATCAACATGCTCACCCAGCGCAAGGAGCTGGCGATCACCTCATCAAAGCCAGGCCGCACCGCCGCGATCAACTTTTTCGAGATCAACCAAAAGTGGAACCTCGTCGACCTTCCTGGCTACGGCTACGCCCGACGCTCGAAGACCGACCGCGCCAAATTCAACGAATTTGTCTCAGACTACCTCGCCCAGCGCGAAAGCCTGAAATGCACCTTTGCCCTGATCGATTCACGCATTCCGCCCCAGAAGATCGACCTTGAGTTCACCCAATGGCTCATGGAGCACGAGATCCCCTTCGTCCTCGTCTTCACCAAGATCGACAAACTCAAGCCCAGCAAGGTCAAAGCCAATATCCAGGCCTTCACCGACGCCATGTCCGAGTTCTGCGCCGG
>CAXIBU010000288.1:0-3520 GCA_964021555.1 uncultured Verrucomicrobiales bacterium
GCCCCTCCGTTGACGCTGAGCTCCGGATTTTCAAGCACAGGGACGAGACTGCGCCCGCGCAAAGGACGCCCGCTCGTGGAGGCGCTATCGATGGGCTGCTCAGGAATCGGCAATGAGGCCAATTCGCACAAAGTAGGGTAAAGGTCGGTGCTATTCACTGGCGCGAAGCTCTGCCCGGAAACACTGCTCCTTGGATCGTAAATGATCAGTGGGGCCGAGGTCGCGGGGTCGGTATTCGAGTGCTTGGCCCAGCGATTGTTCTGGCCGAGGTAGAATCCGTGATCGCCCCAGATTACGATGATCGTTGTCTCGCTCATCTTCTTGCCGACTTGAACGGGATCATCGGTGACCTCGAGTTTGTCCACCAGCTGCCCCACCAGATTGTCAATAAAGCTAACGCAGGCGTAATAGCCGTGGATCAGCTCACGGGATTCAGCACCTGTCGGAAGTTGATCGTCCGCGCTGTAGGGTTCGTAGCCGAGAATTTCGTTATCAAAGTCGTAGTTGCCCTGAAGGCTGGAACCGATGCCCGATGGGTCAGCCGTGAAGCTCGGAGCCTCGAAGTCATCGCTGTAATCTCCGTTCCCGTTAGTGTCGTGGAGGTCCCAATACTTTTTCGGTGCGTAGAAGCCGAGGTGCGGCTTCTTGAACCCGACGGTCACAAAGAAGGGCTTATCGCCCGCGGCCACCTGGTCAATCAGGCCCAGACCGCCGGTCAGGATATCGTGATCGATGTAAAGTGAATCCGCCTGATCAGTGAAATCCACCGCTGGCTTGCCGCTAGGACTAAAGCCGTTGCCCTTGCGTTCGTTGTAAGCGATCGACCAGGAGGCTGGGTCGTCAACTACGGTGCCATCATCAAACTGAGAATTATCCAAAGTCGAGCTGGTATCGCCGACCGTTCGAGGATCATGGAATTTGCCCGAGGCTGCCGTCTCGTAGCCTTGATTTTTGAAATGCTGTGGCAAGGTCACCACATTGGGCAGCTCAGTCGGAAGGCGCATCGCGCGAAAGCCGGTCACGCCCGTCTCCTCGGGCATCAGCCCACAGGACAGCGCCACTCGGGATGGACCGCATACCGCCCATTGCACGTGATGATTGCGGAATACCACGCCTTTGCTGCCAATCGCATCCATCTCGGGCGTAATCGCTCGGCTATCGCCGTAGGAACCGATGGTTGGCACCAGGTCATCGATGCAGATAAACAAAACATTGGGCTTATCCTGAGCTTGAGTGCTGAGAATCCCCAAAAGACCGAGAGAAAGAGAAAGGATGGAATGACGGAACCGCATACTAAGGGCGAATATGACCACGCAAATTAGAGGCGACCAGACCGCCCGACAATGAATTTTGCACCCTGGATTCTGAAAATGAGCTACTAACAGGTCAGCAAATGGACAGGATTGACCAAAGTCATGCAGCTGCGATAAACTGCGTCCCTATGCAGGCCGCCCCCCGAACCTACTGGTGCTTCATTTCCTACCGCCACGCCGATAATAAGGAATCAGGCCGGCAATGGGCTAGCTGGCTACACCAAGCGATAGAGACCTACGAGGTCCCGGAAGATCTTGTTGGGACCGTCAACAATCGCGGCGATACCATTCCGGAGCGCATTTTCCCGGTGTTCCGCGATGAAGAGGAACTCCCCGCGGATGCCGATCTCGCCCGTCCCATCGAGGCCGCTTTGCAAAATTCAAAGACCGTCGTGGTCCTGTGCTCACCCCGCGCTGTGCAGAGCCAATATGTCGCGCAAGAAATTCACGAATTTAAAAAACTCGGCCGCTCGGATCGGATACTCGCCGCCCTCCTCGCTGGCGAGCCCAATGCCAGCCGCGATCCCTCGAAGGACACCCAGGAGTGTTTTCCAAAGCCGCTGATGCACCCCATCGATGAGCAAGGGACCTTGTTGACTGAGGAATGGGCGGAGCCGATTGCGGCTGACTTTCGTCTTGAGGATGGCAGCGAGGGCTGGACCAGTCCGGCGGCCTACCGACAAGCGCTTGAACAGCAAAATTCGCTCACAGCAGATCAGATCAATCACCAGGTCGAGAAATACACCAAGTCCGCTGAGCTGGCGAAATTGAAGGTCATTTCGGGCATCCTCGGCATCCCGCTCGGCACCCTCACCCAGCGCGATAAGGCCTACCAGCTCGCCAAAGCGAAGCGCCGCGCCCGGATCTTCCGTGCGGTCGCTGGAGTGATGGCCCTGCTTGCCATCGCGGCGGGAATTTCCGGCTACTACGCCTACACCAAGAAGCAGGAGGCCATCACGGCGAAGAACGAAGCCATCAAAAACGAGGCTGCTGCCGTCGCTGCCCGCGACGATGCCGAAGGACTAGTGAGGTTTCTCACCCAGGACCTCGCGGCGACTTTGAAAGGCTATTTCCCAGTGGCCAAACGACGCGAAGTGGCGGATCGGGTCGAGCTCTACCTCGCCAAACAGCAAGAAGCCGGGCTCGCGGTGAGTGAGCAAAACTGGTCGTTCTTGCTACGCTTGGGCCTCATTTATCGAGAAGAGAACAAAGTCGAGGCCTCACGAGCAAAGCTGACGGAAGCACTCGAAATGGCCAAGCAACTCAAGGGACACGAGGGGCTCAGCGTTCCCTGGCAGCACATGGCCGGAGAAACCGCCGCTCAGCTGGCGATGCTCGAACAATCTGTTTTTAACAATGCTCCATTGAAGCTCATGGCCGAGGCGACCTTGGGATACTACGATGAGCTCCTCACCTCCGAGCCAAACAAAGTTCTGTGGCTGCAGGGCCGCGCGAACGGTCTTACCCTGCTCGGCGACGCTGCCCTTGGCCTTGGCAAATTCGACGAGGCACGCGATTACTATCAGCAACAATACGACATCCGCCTCAAGCTATTCCGAGACGACCCCGCCAACCAACTCAAGACCAAGCGCCTGGCTGTCGCCTACGAGCGAATGGGCAGCTTGCAGCAGAGCGAATCGAATTTCTCAGCCGCCATCACCAGCTACGAGCAAGCCTACAAATACTCATCCATGGCTTCGCAACGGGAGCCCGGGAACATGGAATGGCGCAGTGATTGCGGCCTAGTGCTCAATCATCTGGGTGTCACCAAACTTCTACACGAGCAATCTGAACAGGCCCTGAACGATTTTAATAAGGCGATCGAATACTTCGAAGAGTTGATCGCATGGGATCAGGACAACTACTTTTGGAAGCAAGCTTGTTTCTCCAGCAATTTGCAGGCCAGCCGTGTCTACAACAGCCCTGGCATGCTCGAATCCGACGGTGGCAAGGTCTACCTCGAAAGGGCCAAATTCTACCTGGATCAAAATATCGAGGCCAATGGATTAAGCCTCGAAAATGCCAAAGAATGGGCGAACTATTGCAATGCCTACTTTGACTACCTGAGAGCCCGGGAACGGGGCCTGGAGAGCATCGACGCCCTGATTGAGGCACTCACTGAGATCAATGAAAGCCTCAAGCCCGAGGACTATGATGAAACCCTCTGCCTCAATCTCGGCTGGTTGGCGGCACGGATCGACCTGGCG
>CAXIBU010000289.1:0-3506 GCA_964021555.1 uncultured Verrucomicrobiales bacterium
CATTCTTCACTATGTCCGACTACAACCTTTCTCACCTCGACCAGCTCGAAGCCGAGGCAATCTACATCCTCCGCGAGACTGCCGCTCAGTTCGATAACCCTGGCCTACTCTTTTCCGGCGGGAAAGATTCCATCGTCATGGCACACTTGGCAGCCAAAGCCTTTCACCCGGCTCGGGTTCCATTCCCTCTTGTTCATGTTGATACTGGGCATAACTTCACTGAAACCATTGAGTTCCGTGACCTCTTTGTAGAGAAGCTAAAAGCCAAGTTGATTGTCGGTAGCGTTCAGAAGTCTATCGATGAAGGCCGTGTTCAGGAGGAAACCGGATTGGATGCCTCGCGCAACAAACTTCAAACCGTCACACTTCTCGATACCATCGAAGAGCACAAATTCGATGCTTGTCTCGGTGGTGGTCGTCGTGATGAAGAAAAGGCACGCGCCAAAGAGCGCTTCTTCTCTCACCGAGATGACTTTGGTCAATGGGATCCGAAAAACCAACGCCCAGAGCTTTGGAATCTGTTCAATGGTCGTAAGCACCAAGGCGAGCATTTCAGGGTCTTCCCACTCTCGAATTTCACCGAGATGGACATTTGGATGTATATCAAACGTGAAAACATTCAGCTCCCGAGCCTCTATTACGCCCACGAGCGCGACGTCATCGTCCGCAATGACACGATCCTCGCCGTATCCGAGTTCGTCCAACCGCGCGATGGCGAGACTGTTGAATTCAAGCAGATTCGTTTCCGCACGATGGGCGATGCCACCATCACTGGTGCAGTCGAGTCCGATGCCGATACAATCGACAAAATTATCGAAGAAGTCGCCGCAGCTCGCCAAACCGAACGCGGCAACCGCGCCGACGACAAACGCGGCGAAACCGCCATGGAAGACCGCAAAAAAGAAGGATACTTTTAATCTTGAACATCGCGCAAAGATGCTGAGGCGCAGAGAGTCATGCATGAAAACGAATTAGGGAAAATCATTCTTGGTGCAGCAATTGAAGTGCATCGAGAGCTTGGCCCAGGATTGCTTGAATCTGTCTATGAAGAGATTTTGGCCTACGAACTGGGTCTGCTGTCCTTATCCGTTGAGAAACAGGTTCCAGTTTCTATTGAATACAAAAGCATGCATTTTGAGAAAGGCTTTCGCGCTGACCTAATCGTCGAAAATAAAGTTCTTCTGGAACTCAAATCCGTTGAATCCATTTCGAAGTCTCACCGCAAACAGATCCAAACTTACCTATCACTTACCGGTCTGAAACTAGGCTACCTGCTCAACTTCGGAGCCCCCACCTTAAAACAAGGCATCGTCCGAGCCGTAAACGGACTCCAAGAACCCACTTAATTTAGCGAAACTCTGCGTCTCAGCGCCTCTGCGCGATGCTCAGAGCATTTCAGTTTTCAGCATTTTCATCCTATGGATTTACTCAGATTTACTACCGCCGGTTCCGTCGATGACGGAAAATCCACCCTCATCGGTCGCCTTCTCTACGACTCAAAGTCGATCTTCGAAGATCAACTCGAAGCCATGGAGCAAAGCTCCCAACGTCGTGGAGATGAGCAAGTTAACCTTGCCCTTTTGACTGACGGACTCAAATCCGAGCGCGAGCAAGGGATTACGATCGATGTGGCTTACCGCTACTTCGCGACACCCAAACGCAAGTTCATCATTGCTGACACTCCAGGCCACACGCAATACACTCGCAACATGGTCACCGGTGCTTCCACCGCTGATCTCGCCATTATTCTCATCGATGCCCGCAAAGGCGTCATTGAGCAGACCAAGCGCCACTCTTTCATCGCCAACCTACTGCGCATCCAGCACGTGGTCGTTGCCGTGAACAAAATGGATCTCGTTGACTACTCTGAAGAACGATACAATGAGATCGTGGAAGAGTATCAAAAACTCGTTTCCCGCATGGACAACATCGTCAACATCAAGACGATCCCGATCTCTGCTCTCAACGGCGACAATGTTGTCGACGAGTCAACCAATATGCCTTGGTATAAAGGCGGATCACTCCTCTATCACCTGGAAAATGTCTACGTCGGTGGCACTGAAAACCATGTCGAAGCTCGCTTCCCTGTGCAGTGGGTCATCCGTCCTCACTCCAATGAATGGCATGATTTCCGCGGTTTCGCAGGACGCGTCGGAGGAGGCGTCTTCCGCCCAGGCGATGAAGTGACCGCCTTGCCTTCGGGCTTCAAGTCCACCATTAAGAGCATCCACACCGCCGATGGTGAGATTGACGAAGCCTTTGCGCCGCAGTCTGTCGCTCTGACTCTCAACGATGAGATCGACATCTCTCGCGGGGACATGATCGTCAAACAGAACAACCCACCTGAGAGCACGCAGAACCTCGAGGCGATGATCTGTTGGTTCGTCAACAAACCCATGGCAGTTCGTGGCAAATATTTGATTCGCCACACTGAGCAGGACACCCAGGCGATCATCCAAGAGCTTGATTATCAGGTCGACGTGAACACCCTCCACAAAATCGAGGATGTTGATCATCTCAACATGAACGACATCGGTCGTATCAAGTTGCGCACCGCAAAAGCGCTTCACATTGATCCTTACAACAAGAACCGTCATACTGGTTCCTTCATTCTCATCGATCCAGGCACCAACGAAACGGTGGCCGCTGGAATGGTGATTTGAGGTGCCGTCGTAAGCGGCTAAAATTCGTCAATCTGACAAGGATCTTGCATCTGCAATGAAGTTTAGCCTCAAAGTCAAAAAAGCCGCAAAAGCACTTCGTTATACGGCTTGGCGAAGTGGAAATGAACTGGGCTTGCTGAAAGGAAATCCCAGTTTCACTCCCTTCATTGTCTTAACTCGTTCTCGGTCTGGATCGAATCTTCTTAAAAACTACCTAAACAGTGTTTCTGAAGTCGAATGCTTCGGTGAAGTGTTCCGGCATCCTGACCGACTTGGCTGGGACCGTCCTGGGATCTATCCAAAAGATTTCGGGATTGAGACTTACCGGCAAGATCCGGCTGAGTTCCTAAAAACTCATTTTCTCAAGACTCAACCGGGCTACGTAAAGGCGGCAGGCTTCAAGCTGTTCTACTACCATTCAAGAGAAGACGGAAGAGAGGGCTTGTGGGACTTTCTCAAGCAAAGAACCGACATCCGCATCCTCCACCTCCGCCGAAAGAACCTCATCAAGGTCATCGCCTCGCGCGAACTGGCCATGAAAACCGGAGTGTGGATCGACCACTCAGGGGGTGAGCAAACCGATGCAAGCGTGTCGATCTCGCCTGAGGCATTTAAAGCCGAGATTGAAACGACCCAGCAATGGGAGCGCTCGCTTCCAGAATTCTTTTCAGAACATCCCTACCAAGAGTTGGTTTTCGAAGACTTAGTGAAAACGCCTGAGGCATCACTAAGCGAGATCCAGCAATTCCTAGGTTTGTCACAAAGTCTCAAACCAATCTCCGCGACCAAACGTCAAGCCAAGCGCCCGCTCTCCGAGATTCTGGAGAATTTTGATGAGCTCAA
>CAXIBU010000290.1:0-3458 GCA_964021555.1 uncultured Verrucomicrobiales bacterium
TCTTGCAGCGCCGCACTGACCAAGGCGATACGATTTTCGTGGTAGATCAGGTTCTGAGCTGCCTCCCGGCGCACGCCGGCAGCGGGATCACGCATCAGCCTGACCGCAAGGTCGATGCCCCGAGTATCGACTAACTGGTAAAGAATCTGAGCGACCCTTTGCCTCTGTGCGGTGGTCAAGCGATCAAGGTTATCAAATAGCAATTCGAACACTTCTGGGTGGTTAGCGCGCAGCAAGATCATCGCTGCATTCATCGCCTTGCGGCCTTCCAGCTTCGCATTCAGGTGTTGCGCGACAGCCTTAACGAGATCACTCCTCGAGGCGGACCCGCGATTGGGATCGTAGGTCTGATCGCCACGTGAGGCGTAGAGGGGCTTGAGAAATCCCGCGTAGAGTGGATCAAGCGCCGTCTTTTCCGGCGGCGCCAGGCTGATGCCAGAGAGCTGCTTTTCCATGGCGGGATCCACGTGCTCGGGCGGATCAATGCTGAGCTCGTCCAAGACTGCCTGAATTTTCTGATCATTCCCAGAGTTAAGCGCCTTGATCAAGATCGCTTGGGACACTGGCTGCTCCTTGCCGTAAATCGCAAGCTTTCTCAGAGCGGCACACGCCAAGTCCAAGTTCGAATGCTTTGCAAATTCGATGATCTGCGACAGGTGCTTTTGGTCGAAACTCGATACCACTGAGATCAATTGATCGGGCTCCAAGCTCTTCAGCTTGGACTGGAAAGCCTGGGGCATCGACATTTCCGCGGACACCACCGCAGAGACCAGTTCTTCGAACCACTCTGGGTGTTGGTCCAAAACCTCCTCCAATCGAGCCGAGAGCTTCGATGGGTCCATACGCTTGGCTGCCCAGACCGCCTTGACCCTGACAAAGGAATCCTCATCGCCAACCAGTTCCAGCACCTTGTCCTTTGCCGCATCCGGACCATTTTTTCCGACGTAGCTAAGGGCCGCAACCCGCACCCGCCATCTTGAATCATCCAGAAGGTCCACCACCTTCTGATCGAAAGCCGAGATCTTAGTCGCTTGGTCTGAGCCATTCGATCGACCAAAACTAAACCCAGAGTTGCGCTCGCTAACGAGAGACTCAAGGACCGTGACCAGTAGGTCTTCCTCAGGCCGGTCGATGAATTTTTTGATCAGCTCCTTGCCCGGATTCCCTAGCTCCTTCAATCGGCGAATGGCCGAATGGATCACATTGATGTCGGACTCAGCACGCAGCGGCGCATCGATCCACTCCACCGCCGCAGCCCCGCCGAGTAGAAGCAGCGTTTCAATCGACGCCTCGCGAATCAGAGCATCGGGCGATTTAATGAAATCTCGAACGATAGGGATGGCACTGGTGCCAGCCTCGCGCAGCAGAACCAGAGCAGCGATTTGTTGATCTCGGCTGCCGAAGCTGAGGTTCTTAGCCAAGCGCTCGGCGCCCTCTGCCATCACCTCGCTCAATGCCAGGTGGTATTGACCACTCTTCAAGCGGGCACGTTGGGTCGCTTGTAACTCAGGGTGCTCGTTGAAGAAAACTTGGATAGCGCGGAGACCACCGGCTCGGTCAGCCTCCAGCTTTCTGAGCGCCCGTGAGGCCTTGGCCCTGTCGTCACCAAGGATTGCACGCAGGTAACCCTCCACCTGAACGGGGTCCAAGCCAAGCTCCCCGTATTGAATTTCACCATCCTCCTTGGCCCACCGCTCCCAGTTCTGCAGCGCGGCGCGATTGCCTTCAGCCTCGGGGGCTAGCCATGGATTAAATTCGAAGGTTCCCCCGGAAGCATCCTCTAAAATATCAAGAGCTCCCAATCTCACCGCCAAATTCGGGTGCTTGAGGGCAGCGACCAGTTGCGTGCGAGGAAAGTCCTCCTCCTCAGCCAAAATGACGTCCACTTTACCAGCAACGCCATCACGGGGAAGCGCCTCCAGCAGCTGCGCCCATTCAGCCCCATCAAGCTTTTCTCCTTTCTCCAATCTGTCAAGAAGAGGCGAGGACGGCTCTTGGGCGACTAGAGCGCAAGCTCCATAAAGGCTTAGGAGACCGATCGAAAATCGCTTAAACATGCTGAATGATTGAGAAGGTAATGGAAAAGGCCTTAGCCGTGCAGCATCAGTGCAAGATCGCGTAGGCGAGAATGTTCGCGTTGACCTTCATCGCATTGCGAATTTCATCGCCGCCACAACAACAGCAACCTTCAGTGTGCGCGGTGTCATTGAGCCCGTCTGACGAGTAGGCCACGACCAACTTTCCGTTTAACATGATGCCCTGGATCTTTGCCTGCCCCGAGGACTTCAGCTTGAGGTCCTTGATTTCGAAAACCGTGCGAAAGATCGGGTGGTCAAGAGCAACAGTCGAGAGAGGTGCATCTGGAAAAATTCGTTTCAGCTCCCTTTCAAAGGCCCGCCCCCACGCATCACTAGAACAACTGGCCGAGGCTAGGAGGAAGCCGCCGTTCTCAAGGTATTTCTTCAGGTGATCTCGCTCCTTCTGCGGCAGCGAAAAGTCGCCCTCCCCCGTCATTACGACGAAAGGGAACTTGAACAACTCATCCGAAGCCATCTTCACCGGCTTGAATCGACGCTCGGTGGAAATTGACGTTTTTTGCTGAACGGTGGAGAGAAACTCATCCGAGAAGCATTTCGAAGTCTTGGTCCCGGCGTAGATAAGGTTCCCACACTCGATCGCACCTTCCTTGGCATGCGCTCCTGCGGAGAGAAATCCTAAGAGTAAGGAGATACTGAGTAATCGTTTGATTTTCATGGTTTTGTTAGTGGGTTTGAGTTGAGTTCCCGTTAGGGCTTCTGGTTTTGGGGTTCTGAACTTTGAAAGTAGCGCCGCACCGCATCGCGGTAGGCCTCTGGCACGTTCTCGAGGTCGAGCTTACCTGCATCGGAAGGTCGGCTTTCATCGGCATCCATCTGGCTGCGCTCGGCTTCACCAATCTGAGGCCCCCCTCCTTTACCTGAGCCGCCTTGATTCCCTCGTCCCTTACCAAGACCGCCGAACCTCATTCGTGAAGGTCCTGCCATGGGCAAATTCAAGCTCGGCTGCTGCATCAACATACCCGAGCCACCACCTCCAGCGCCCCGACCGCCTTCTCCAGCACCGGAACCGAAGCCCTCACCGCCACGACGGAGCATCGAATCCAATAGCTGCTGCAAGGTCTTGCCAGCCCCCTCGCCCATGCCCTCACCTTCGCCTGGCGCTTGTCCCTGGGCCATCTGGTTGAATTGATTCTCCGGGTCATTCTCGATCAGCTTCTTGAGCAATTCCGCCGCCAGGGCCGCCGACTCTGCCGCTTTGACCGAATGGTTCGTCTTGGCCGATTCCGCGGCCTCCTCCATCACCGGAGGGATTCCCATTTCGTCCATCTTTTTGAGGAAAGCCGTCACATCATCGGCAAGGTCCTGTTGTTCTGGTGGGAGCTCCTTGCCACGTTTCTCCAGCTCGCGGCGGAACTTGAG
>CAXIBU010000291.1:0-3415 GCA_964021555.1 uncultured Verrucomicrobiales bacterium
GTGAAGGCTCCCGCGACCTCGCGGCTCGGTGACAGCTTGCCATCGGCTGATATGGCGAGGTTGGTGCTGATCTTCATGCTGGGGGGAGTGGAATATGAGCGCTTACGAGTGTTTATGAGCTATTACGAACGATTGGGGAAGGCGGCGCGCCAGACGGCGAGTGCCTCGAGGATCTCATCCTTGTCACGGCTCGGGCTGAGCTCCCAGACGTGTGGGGCATCCTCGGGGATGTAGTTGAGGAGCTTCTTGAAATCCAGAGTGCCAGTCAAGGGGACGCGGTGATCGCGCTCGGGCCAGTAGACGTCATGGACGTGAGCACCGATGCAGTAGGGCTGCATTTTGGCGAGCCATTGCTCGTGATCGAGCAGGCCTAGGTTGTGCTTGAGCTGGACGTGGCCGAAATCGTGCCAGTAACCGATCCATGGATTGTCCTTAAAATGCTCTTGAATGTAGATCATTTCGTCCTCGGTGGGGACGTCCTCGAAGCGGCTGCGCGACTCCAGAGCGAGCTTGATCCCTGCCTCCTTGGCAAGATCGGCGACGGCCTCCATGGCCTCGATGGCGCGCTGGACGTAGAGCGGTCCGAGTTTGTCGCGTTTCTTGACGAACTGCATTTTCAGATCGAGAAATTCGGGGCTGAGCTGCTTGCCTGCCTTGACCAATTTGGTGAGCGGCTTGGTCCACTTCGAGGACTTCATCGGGACCGAGCCGAGGTGAATGACTAGGTAGGAGGCGCCGAACTTCTGACCTACTTCGAGAGTGCGCTTGGTGAGATCGAGGGCGCGCTCGCGCTCGTGGGGGCGGTGGGAGCTGTATTCGTAGGCGTCCGGCGCATCGATCATGACCTCGACGGGCGAGGGGAAGAAGTTGTGAACTCCGGAGACCTTCATTTCTCCGGCTTCCCAAGCTTCCTGAAAGCCCGGGAGCTTGCTGATGGTCATGCCGTGGCTGAGCTCTACCCAGTCGAAGCCCATTTCGCGGGTTTCGGCAATGAGCTCGCGTCCGCAATGGTGGCGCGAATTATTCCAGCAAGTTGAGAGCGATAGCATGCTGGGCTCAGCGAGTGACGCGGTTGACGTATTTGGTGATGGCGGACTGAATTTCGCCAGCCACGTCGCCTTCAGTCTGGGCAAAAGGCGGAACGAACCAAGGGTAGCTGCCGACGATGTCACTGATGACCGCGACTTCACCGCGACAGGACAGCTCGCCGCAACCGATGCCGATGGTGGGAATTTCCAGTGCCTGAGTGAGGGACTCGGCGACCTCGGGGACAACACTTTCCAGGATGATCGCACTGACGCCTGCGTGCTGCAGAGCGAGGGCATCGGCTAGCAGGGCATCCGCCTGGGCGGGTGTCTTGCCCTTCTTCTTGTAGCCACCCTCGATGCGAACTTGCTGAGGCAACATGCCGAGGTGGCCGATGACGGGGATGCCAGCTGCTAGAATGGACTCGATCTGGGGCAGGACGTCGAGGCCGCCCTCTAGTTTTACGGCATTGGCTCCTGCATTGATGAGACGGCGCGCATTTGACAGTGCTTCGGCTGGCACCTGGTAGCTCTCGAAGGGGAGGTCGGAGACGATGGGGGTGCGAGCGACCCCGCGTGAAACGGCTGCGGTGTGGTGCAGCATGTGCTCCATGGTCACCCAAGTGGTGTCCTCATAGCCTAGGGCGACCATTCCGAGAGAATCTCCCACGAGGATAAAGTCGAGCCCGCAAGCATCGGCCAATTTGCCGGTGGGGAAGTCGTAGGCGGTCAGGGTTGCCAAGCGCCTGGCAGCGGCGACTTTAATCAAGTCTTGGATCGGTAATCTGTCGGCGGTGGCGGGCATGATAAGCGAGCGTGATGCGGGGAGGGCTAGATACGCGTGTGGGGCGGGTGGGGCGAGTGTTTTTTTCCTTCGACGGCAACTGAACGGCGCCTCAACAGGCCGCCGCTGTGAGAAGGTGCCGGGGAATTTCGTCATTGGTGGATTTATCGGCGTGTCTTGTGGGCTGCCAGGCATTAGGGTGCCGGCGTATGTCATTTGCCCAATTTGGATTGAATTCCTCTATTTTATCAGCGGTTGAGAAGGCCGGCTATTCCAAGCCGACGCCGGTTCAGGAATCTTGTATTCCGATGGTGAAAGAGGGGCGTGACCTGATTGGTATCGCCCAGACGGGGACCGGAAAGACAGCGGCCTTCGTGCTGCCATTGATTGATCGGCTCCTGCGCGAGATGGAGGCGAAGGAGGTGAACGAAATTCGTCATCTGATCCTGGCCCCGACCCGTGAGCTGGCGATCCAGATTAAGGACGCGGTGATCGAATTTGGTCTGGCAGCAGGGATTCGGGTCTCGGCGATCTACGGCGGGGTGGAGGAGGTTTCGCAAATTCGTCGTCTCAAGCAGGGGGTGCATTTCGTCGTGGCGACGCCCGGCCGCCTGATCGACCTGATGGACAAGCAGCAACTCGACTTTCAACACCTGGACTGTCTGGTGCTCGATGAGGCCGACCGGATGTTGCACATGGGTTTTCTATCCGATATTGAAAAAATCATCGGTGAGCTGCCGAAGCGACGCCAGACCTTGATGTTCTCCGCGACGCTTCCGCGTGAGGTCGAAATGCTCGCCAAGCGATTCCAATACCAACCGAAGACCGTAGAGATCGATCGCCGGTCGGATGCGGCGGATACCGTGGACCAGATCGTTTACGAGGTGCCCGAGCACCTAAAGGCGAAGCTCCTGGCCAAATTGCTCGGCGGCTCAGGTTTCGAGCGGGTCTTGGTTTTTGTGAAGCTCAAGGAAGGGGTGAACTTGCTGACCAATTACCTGAAGGGCGAAAAGATCAACGCGGTGAAGCTTCATTCAGGCCGCAACCAGGATCAACGCTCCAAGGCGCTCGACGACTTTAAAAAGGGCAAGGCAAACGTGCTGGTGGCGACTGATATCGTGGCGAGGGGGATCGATATCGAAGGGGTGACTCACGTGATCAATTTCGACTTTCCGGTTAATCCGGAAGATTACATTCACCGGATCGGGCGGACGGGTCGGGCTGAGACCCAGGGGCAGGCGCTTAGCTTGGTCCCCGAGCACGACAAAAATTTGCTGGATCGGGTCGAGCTGTTCATTGCGCAGCGCTTGAAGCGCCGGAAGATAAAGGACTTTGACTACCGAGAGCCTCGTTCTTCCAAGCAGCTCGGGCAATTCCAGATGAAAAAGGACTGGAGGAAACGCACTCGCGGTGCGAGCAAGCGCAGGCCCAGGAAATAAAGGCACGCCTTTCTTCTTGGTTCAAATTGCCGGGGCCCAAGGGCTGGGGGTCGGAACACAAAAAAGCTCACTCATGTTCGCAAGATCGAACGACTGAGTGAGCGGAAAAGTGATGGCATCCCGTAGGGGATTCGAACCCCTATTGCCGCCGTGAAAGGGCGGAGTCC
>CAXIBU010000292.1:0-3374 GCA_964021555.1 uncultured Verrucomicrobiales bacterium
ATCTCGACCATCGGGGTGGCTTTTCCGCGCCATAGTGCGGCGATTTTCAGGGGAGGGAAGTCTTTGAGTTGATAGGCGCGGATTTCTTCTGGAAGTTGCGTATCTGGCTGCATGATCCCGAGTCCGATCCCGAATCCATTTTTGACGTAGGTGATGACGAGGTCGAGCATGGTGACTTCGATTTTGGTCGGCCAATCGATGTTTCGTTTGGCGAGGCCATTGGAGAAGAGCTGACTGAGTTGATTCGTGGCGGGCTGACGGATGAGAGGGAAATTCTTCGCCAGTCCTTGAATTCCACTTTTTGGGATTTTGCAGGTGGCTGGTAGGTAGAGGGCGAGTGGGATTTCGCGGAGAATCCGGCATCCGAAGCCTTGCGGCGGATCTCCTGAGAGCTCGACAAAGGCAAGGTCCAGCTCTTCTCGTTCGAGCAATTCGATCGACGCATTTCGGGTGCGGTCCAGAAGCTGGAGCTCGAGGTCAGGGTAGGTCTCTCGCAGCATGACGAGGCAGGAGGGCAGGTGCTCGCGCAAGATGGTAGCTGGTGCGGCGAGGCGCAATTGGCGATCACTGCGTCCTGAGATTTGGTCCGCGACCTTGCCCAAGCCGCTAAAGAAAGGGGCGCAAAAGTCGTAAAGCTCTTGGCCGGCTGGAGTCAGCTGGAAGGGGCGGCGGTGAAAGAGCTTGGTTCCCAGTTCCTTTTCGAGGCTAGCCACTTGACCGCTGACGGCCGGTTGTTGGATGCCGTAGGGCATGCTCCGCACGGCGGCGGTGATGCCCCCAGCGCGAGCGACATGGTAGAATAGCTCGACGTGATGAAGATTGAGGTCGGTAGGGGAGGTGTTCATTAATTATCGATCTGGTCGATGTTTTACTAAAAATATTCGATTTCATCAATTCGATAGTTTGCGCTTAGTCTGTCGGCATGCTCCTCTTACTGATCGCGATTGCCGGACTGATGTTCTTCATCGAACGTTTGTGGCCGGGACAGAAGTTACCTAGCGTGCGGCTTTGGTGGTTGCGGATAGCCTTTGTTAATGTGGCCCAGCTGGGGATCGTGATTTTGGGTGGGATCTATTGGGATAGATACTTTGCCAGCATCTCACTGTTCCACTTGCAAGAGAGGATGGGCGCTTGGAGTAGCGGGCTGATTGCCTACTTTCTTTCGACTTTGATCTACTACTTTTGGCATCGGGTTCGGCATGAATCACCGTTTTTTTGGCGACTTTGCCATCAGCTGCATCATTCGCCACGGCGGATCGAAGTGCTGGCGAGCTTCTACAAACATCCGGTCGAGATTCTGCTCAATTCCGTTCTCTCTGCGGTGATCGTATTTGGTCTCCTTGGGCTTAGTTTGGAGGGGGCGGCGATCTACACTTTTCTCACGGCAATTGCCGAGTATTTCTACCATTGGAATGTCAGGACGCCTCGCTGGATCGGCTGGTTGATCCAGCGTCCGGAAAGCCATCGGGTGCATCACCAGTATCAGCACCACTCCCAGAACTATGCTGACCTGCCGCTGTGGGACTGGATTTTCGGAACGCTATCCAATCCCAAGGAGTCGCCATCGCGCTGTGGTTTCAAGCCTGAGGATGAAGATCGGTTCATGGAAATGCTGAGCTTCCGTGATGTTCATCGAGACCCACCTCTGCCGAGCACCTGTTTCGGGTGTCGGAAGCGCTGGGCCTGTTTCGCGAGTAAGGAGAAGGAATCAATTACTGGAGGTGAATCATGAAAATTCGAAATTACCTAGCCATGGCAGTCATGGTCATCGGGTGTTTGCAGATGGTCGGTTATGCGACGGGCTTGTCGGTTCTTCGCGGGATTGGATTGGCCTCTGGGATTGCGCCTTTTCCGAAGGTATTCTGCGAATCCGATGGTTACGAAGCCTTTGCGGCCCGGTTCGTGTTGGAGGGTGTTTATCCTGATGGTCGGGTGTGGACACGTCAGATTGACCCCGAATTTTACGCTCAACTTCAAGGTCCTTACAACCGACGCAATGTCTACGGAGCTGCCCTGGCCTTCGCTCCCCGATTACCCGATGAGCTGCGCGATCAATTGCACGGGGCGGCACTGAATCCTGACTCGGCACTGAGGCGGGAACTGGGGATTCCTGGTGAGGTCGGTGAATTGAAAATTCGGATCACCGATTCCAACACCAATGAGGAGTGGGTCTATCCATGAAGGCAATGTCGGCGTGGCAGTTTACGATCTTTCGGGTGATCTTCGGGATCTACCTTTCGGTGCACTTCTTTCAGTTGGTGCCGTATGCGAATGAACTATTTGGTTCGAGTGGCATTCTTTCCGATCCGAGTGCTAATCCAACTGCGGGTCTTTTTCCCAATCCATTTTCTCTCGAGCTTGAGAAGGGCATTTTGACTGGGATCATGCTTGGGCTGGGTTTTCTGGCTCTGGCCTATGCTGCGGGATTCTGGAGGAGGGGAGTGGCAGTCGTTTTGTGGTTTGCTTGGACGGCATTGTTTCATCGCAATAATTTGATCATCAATCCATCGATTCCCTACGTGGGTCTACTATTGATCTTGAGTTCATTGGTCCCCGTTCATGAGCCGCTGAGCTTTGGCGAGAGGGATAGAGAGTGGGCGATGCCACGGTGGGTTTATCGGGCGGCTTGGGTCTTGATGGCGCTTGGGTATGGTTTTTCCGGCCTGACCAAGTTGCCGTCGGTGAGCTGGCGTGACGGATCGGCGATGAAGTCCTTGTTGATGAATCCACTGGCCCGGCCCGGCTGGATTCGGGATATTATGTTGGAACTTCCGGACGGAATCCTAAGCTTGCTTACTTGGGGGACTCTGGCCGTGGAGATTCTGTTCGTTCCGCTGGCGCTCTGGTCGCGGTCGCGTCCGTGGATCTGGACGGCGATGTTTGGGATGCACTTGGGAATTCTGTGCGTGCTCGATTTTGCCGATCTGAGCTTGGGAATGTTGATGATCCATCTGTTTACCTTCGATCCACAGTGGCTCGCGCCGAAAACCAAAGGGGCTGAGCAGGTGGTGCTACACTTCGATGGGGAGTGCCTGATGTGCTCGAATTTCATCCGCTTCGTGGCGCAAGAGGATGCGGCTGAGCTGATCAAATTCAGGGCCTTAACGCCATCGGAGAGCGCTCCCGAATCGATGCTGCTTGAGCGTGGTGGTGAGCGCTTGCAGCGCTCTGCTGCCTTCGTCGCGGTGATGGAGGCGCTGGGTGGGCATTGGCGGCTGCTGGGGATGATGATCCGATGTTTGCCGAGAGGGCTTCGCGATTGGGGCTACGAATTTGTAGCGGCGAGGCGCTACCGTTGGTTCGGAAAGGCGGCGGTCTGTGAGCTGCCCTCTCGCGAGGTGGCTGCGCGCTTGGCCGAATGACTGGCCGAATGA
>CAXIBU010000293.1:0-3362 GCA_964021555.1 uncultured Verrucomicrobiales bacterium
TCGTAGAGGACGATGGCGACGGCGGTGGCTAGGTTGAGGCTGCGGGAGCCTTCTCCTGGCATGGGGATGGTGACCAGTTGTTCGGGGTAGGTGGCGAGAATTTCGTCGTCGAGGCCCGCGGTTTCGCGTCCGAAGACGAGGTAGTCATTCTTTTGGAATTCGGCGTCCCAATAGTTGGCGGTGCCTTTGGTGCTGAGGAGCCAGAGGCGGGACTTGTCGGTGACGGAGTCTTCGAAGGCTTGCCAGTTGGGCCAGCGCTTGAGCTGGACGTCCTTCCAGTAGTCGAGGCCGGAACGGCGCACGGCTTTCTCATCGATGGAGAAGCCGAGGGGATCGATCAAGTGGAGTGTGGCACCCGTCGAGAGGGCTAGCCTGCCCGCTGCTCCGGTGTTGTGCGGGATTTCGGGATTAACGAGGACGATGTTAAACACGGCGAAAGGGAAGGGTCGTGGGCAAAGAAAAAGGCGACAGGGTAAACCCGTCGCCTTTTTAAGAGTGGTATTGAAGAGGCTTAGTTGGCCTCGACAGCGGCGACGTTGACACGACGACCGTCGCGGTCGAAGTAAACGTTACCTTCGATGTCAGCGTGGATGGTGTAGTCCTTACCGAGGTAAGTGCCGACGCCTGGTTGCCATTTGGTTCCGCGCTGGCGGATGATGATGTTGCCAGGGATGACGGTCTCACCGCCGAATTTCTTAACGCCAAGACGCTTGCTGCGGCTGTCGCGTCCGTTTTTGACGGAACCTTGTCCTTTTTTGTGAGCCATGAGTCGTAGAGAGTTTAGGTTTAGAGAAAAGGGATCAACCGATGTTGGTGATCTCGATCTTGGTTAGTGCGCGGCGGTAGCCTTTGGTTTTGTGGTAACCTTGGCGGCGCTTGAATTTGAAAGCGATGCCTTTCTTGTCGCGGAACTGGTCGACGACTTTGTAGGAAACCTTAGCTCCTTCGACAACTGGAGCGCCCACGGTGGTGGATGATCCGTCGTTAACGAGGAGAACTTCTTCGAAATTTGCTTCAGCGCCAATCTCAGCGTCCAACTTTTCGACATCGAGAGTGTCGCCTGTTGAAACGCGGTATTGCTTGCCGCCTGTCTTAAAAACTGCGTATGCCATGGGTCCGGTAATTCGGGTTAAAACCCGCAATCGCGGGGCGGAGAAGTCAACATGCAGCGCCGAGGACGGCAAGCAAAATTTTATCTGTTATTGAATAAAAATGAAAATACCTCAAAAAAGCAAGGTTTTGGAACTGATTGACGCAGCTGCCACGGTGGCGGCAGGCGAAGCTCTGGCGGCGGAGTTGGGGGCTGGGGCGGTGGTGGCCTTGTGTGGGCAACTGGGTGCTGGGAAGACGCATTTTACCCAAGGTTTGGCTCGGGGGCTGGGGATCGATGCCGCGGTAGCGAGCCCGACTTTTGGGCTGGTGCACGAATTTCGCCAAGGCAGCGTGCCATTGTTTCACTTCGATCTCTATCGCACGGAGAGCTTGGAAGAGGTGGAGGCGATTGGTTGGGACGACTACTTGGATGCGGGGGGCATCGTGGTGGCGGAGTGGGCAGATCGTTTCCCTGACTTGTTCCCGCCGGAGACCATTTGGCTGGAGCTTGCCTATTCAGCGGATGGCGAGAGCCGGGTGCTGAGACGTCTTTGAGAGGACGAGCTCAGCTATCGGCCTTTCCGGGCTCCACCTTGAGGCGCTCGGCGAGGCCGGGGTCCGGCATGGCGCCTGCGCCGATGGCTAGGTCGTAGTGCTTGCGCGCTTCATCCATCTTTCCGGTATCGGCGTAGAGGTGGGCCAAGTTGAACAGGGCGGTCGGATGGTTGGGCTGCAATTTGACAGCGGTCTGCAGTTCGTGAATGGCGTCGTCCAGTTTTTCCTGTCGGGTCGCGATGGAGGCTAGAATGATGTGGGCATTGACGTTGGCAGGATCGAGGGAGACCCCCTTGGTGAGAGCTTCCTTGGCCTGCTCATCTTCGCCTTTCTTATAGTGGGCGATCCCGAGCATCAGGTGGGGGAAGGGATGCTGCTCCTTGTAGATGGTGGCGGTCTTGAAGTTTTCGACCGCTTTGGACGGCTGCTCGAGCTTCATGCGCACGACGCCGAGATTGCATAGTGTCTCGAAGTGGTCGGGGTGCAGGTCTTCGAGGATAGTTTCAAAAAATTCGGCTGAGGTCTCGTAGCGGCCTTCCCGATAAGCACGGCGGGCGAGGCGCTCGTGCGCTTCGATGTCCTCTTTCAGTTCGCGGTGTCTGGCAATGCGGGTCTTGACATCTGGGCGCTCGTATTCGGGGTAGAAATCGAGATTGCCGAGCCGTTTTTCGGGGATGTCTTGATTACGAACAATGGCTTCTTCCTCTGGGGTGAGCTTGATTTTCTCCCCTTTGAGGGCGGCGAGCATGTGCTGAAATTCAGGGTCCTGAAGTTGCAGCCGCTCGGCGACGGCGACCATGCGCTCGATGCCTTTGACTCTAGCGACGGAAGCCTTGCGCATTTTGGCGACGACTTCGCGGAGCATCTTCGCCTCTTCCGCGGCTGCGGGATCGGTCTTGGGCTGGGCTTCAAGCTCTTCGAGCTCCTGCTCGGCGATTCGCAAGCGCTGGCCGAGGTCGCTGACTTGGCGAGAGTAGGCAACGTTCTCTTCTTGAACTTGAAGCAGGCGTTTTTTGAGTAGCGCAATTTCAGTCCTGGCCTCGCTCAGTGAGGCATCTTCGACGACATCAGTCGATTCGAGCTCTTTGATGCGGTCCTTGGCGCGGTTGAGCTGGGCGAGCAGTTTGACTTTTTCATCGATGAGCTCTTTGACCTGATTGGGGTCATTGAGCTGAAGCATGGAGGCGAGCTGATCGCGCTCGGTCTTGAGAGCATTTCGCTCGTGGGTAACCTCTTTCAGGACGAGGGCATTTTCGTCGAGACGCTTCTGCATCTGGGCGATCTTGATCTCGCGGATTGCGGCCTCCTCGCGGCTCTTTTTGAGCTGGCCTTCGAGCTGGGTGATGCGTGTGATTTGGGACTCAATGAGTTCGTCAGCGGCCTTTTTCTCGAGAGCCTGGGCTTCCTTGAGCTGTTTGAGCTTGGTGGCCTGTTGCTCGATGGCGGCTTGGGCGCGGATGAATTCGGCATTGAGCTCGACCTTGTTGTTGCGCTCTTTTTGCAGCGCCTTTTCCATGGCTCTCGCCTCGATCTGCAGGCGCAGGAGCTTGCGGTTCATGTCGTCGAAGCGGTCTTTGACCGGATTGACTTTTTCCAATTGAGCTTTGGCGATCTGGGCCTCCCGACGTGCTTTATCGCGCTCGGCAATGGCCTTCTGGAGAGCAGCTGAATCCTTGGGCGTGGCTTTCCCCGAGCCGCCAGAAATGGGGCCGGGA
>CAXIBU010000294.1:0-3354 GCA_964021555.1 uncultured Verrucomicrobiales bacterium
ATCTTCCTCCAATTGATCGCGAATTTTCAGTGCAGAAGTGAGGAACTGGAGCCCATCACCAGTCACGATCTCGCGTAAGGTCTCGGACCGTGCGCCCGGGACACTCCAGTTGTATTCGTGGCCCGCATTTCGATAATCACCGTAGCCGAACAGCGTTGGCTCGTAGTCACCGAAGTCGAGCTGCTCGTCACGGCGTTGGTCGAGAATTTCGATCCAATTGTCGGCATGATCGGAAATGTCGCCAGCGAAGGGAGCACTGAACGGAATTTCAAAGGCATACTCCTCCGACTGACTGTCACCAAACACCATCACCCGATCTTGCCCCGAAGCCGACAAAGTCAGCATCGATAGCAAGGCGGGCAGGGCTAGGGTCGAACGAAGGAAATTCACGATGATAAAATAGCGCTGATCGAATCTGTGTCCAAGCGTGCTTCTACGAACTCTCGCTTGTCTTGCCTAAGCGCTAAGAATGAGCTATGTCCCTGCCTTCCCCGCACCTCATGAATACTTCCGAACGCTACGATCAATACATCCTGCCGACCTATGGCCGCTTCCCTGTGGAATTTGTCCGTGGTGAAGGATCGCGCCTTTGGGACAAGGACGGCAACGAATTTCTAGACTTCTGCACGGGGATCGCCGTCTGCTCGATCGGGCACTCGCATCCTCGCCTGACCGTCGCATTGACCGAGGCCGCGCAGAATTTGCAGCATGTTTCCAATCTCTACCACATCCCCGCCCAGGCGGAACTCGCTGAGCTGATTGTGGAAAAATTCGTGCGCCTTCCAGGTCGGCTCTTCTTTGCCAATTCCGGCGCCGAAGCCAATGACGGATTAATCAAGTCCGCCCGCAAATACGGCCACCTCAAACCGATGGAGGACGGCTCGCCACGCTACGAAGTGCTGACTTTCAACCAATCCTTCCACGGCCGCACCCTCGGCTCCATGGCCGCAACCGGTCAGGACAAGATCAAGGCTGGCTTCGATCCCATGCTACCCGGCTTCCGTCACCTGCCCTTCAACGATCTTGCCGCAGTCGAGGCCGCCATTGCGCCTGAGACCGTCGCCATCATGCTGGAGCCAATCCAAGGTGAAGGTGGCATTCGCGTCGCTGAAGACCAGTTTCTCCACGGGCTCGCCGATCTGTGCAAAAAGCACGACCTGCTCCTCTTCTTCGATGAAGTTCAGTGCGGCTTCGGCAGGACCGGCAACCGCTGCGCCTGGCGATCGATCGCCCCTGAAGTCGTGCCGGATGGCCTCTCATGGGCCAAAGGCATGGGCGGTGGCGTGCCAATCGGCTCTTTCTGGCTCAGCGACCGCGTTATCGATGCCGATGGAACGCGTTTTTCCGACCTTCTCGGACCGGGCACCCATGGCTCAACCTACGGCGGCAATCCGCTCTGCTCCGCCGCTAGCCTCGCTGTGCTCAGTGAAATTCACGACAAAGAACTTTGGACTGCTGCCTTCAAAAAAGGTCAGTTGGTTCACGAGCTATTGGCGGAGAATCACCCCAAGGCGATCAAAGAGCTGCGCGGCCTCGGCCTGATGCTCGGATTCGAGATCGATGCCGAGCAAATCAAAGTCCCCGAGGGCCAAACACCCGCCCTCACCGTGGTCAAGGCCCTCATGGCGAACGGGCTCCTCACCGTCCCAGCTGGCCCGGATACCGTCCGCTGGCTCCCCCCACTCAACGTCACCGACGAAGAAATTCAAAAGGCCTTCACCATCCTCACCGCGACCCTAAACGAACTAGCCAAAGCCTAGCCCCCTCCGTTTTTTTTACCAAAGGTCTGGCGGCCCCAACCGCCCAGTCTACCCACCAATCACTAGTAACCAATAACCAACAACTAGTATGCACTTCCTCTCCATCGAAGAACTCAGCGGACCACACCTTCTGGCCTTGCTGGAATCCGCCACCAAACTCAAAGCCGAACGCTCGAATCACGAGGAATTCCCCCTCGCCGATCAGACCTGGGGCATGATTTTCACCAAGGCCTCCACCCGCACCCGCGTCTCCTTCGAGGTCGGCATTCGCGAGCTTGGAGGCAACGTCATCTTCCTCTCTTCCAACGACATCCAGCTCGGTCGCGGCGAACCCATCAAGGACACAGCAAGGGTCCTCGGTCGCATGATCCACGGCTGCATCATTCGCACCTTCGACCAACAGGACGTGGTCGACTTCGCTGAATATTCAGGCATCCCCACCATCAATGCTCTCACCGACGAAGAGCACCCGTGCCAGATCCTGGCCGACCTGCTCACCATCCAAGAACAATTCGGCACTCTCGAAGGGCTGAAGATCGCCTACCTCGGCGACAGCGACAACAACATGGCCACCTCATGGATTTGGGCGGCCAAGCATCTCGGGCTCGAATTTCACCTCGCCGGGCCTGATGGCTGGTTGCCTAGGGAAGAGCTCATGCAGCGGGTCGATTGCGACCACATCCACATCGGCTCCGATGCCGCCAGCGCGGTGAAAAATGCGGATGTCATCATGACCGACGTCTGGCTCAGCATGGGCCAAGAAGCCGAGGGCGCGGAAAAAGAACGCCACTTCGCCCCCTATCAGGTCAACGAAGCCCTGCTCGAGCAGGCCAATAGCGGACACATCGTCCTCCACTGCCTCCCCGCCTACCGCGACAAGGAGATCAGCGAATCCACCCTCGAGCACCACGCGGAAACGATCTTCCGCCAAGCCGAAAACCGCCTCCACGCTCAAAAAGCCATCCTCTGCGAACTAGCCGACTAAACCTTCATCACACCACTTCATCCATGAAACGCGACGCACTCAAATCCATGCTCCTCGAAAAGTCGGTCCGCACCGGCGAATTCACCCTGGCCTCAGGAGCCACCTCCGACCTTTACATCGACTGCCGTGTCACCGCCATGGACCCAAATGGCGCCAACCTCGTCGGCGAATACGGCTGGCAGGAAGTTCGCAGCCAGATCCTCTCCCAGTTCCCAGGCATCACCGCCATCGGCGGCATGACCCTCGGAGCCGACCCAATCTCGCTGTCCATTGGCATGTATTCCGCCAAGGACGAAGAAGGCCCCACCCTGCGTGTCTTCACCGTCCGCAAGGAGCCTAAGGGCCACGGACGCGGCAAGCGCATCGAAGGAAACTTCCAAGCTGGAGACGAAGTCCTCGTCGTCGACGACGTCATCACTACTGGCGGCTCCACCCTCAAGGCCATCGACGCCATCGAGGCCGAAGGTGGCAAAGTCGTCGCCGCCCTCGTGCTAGTCGACCGCGAAGAAGGCGGACGCCAAGCCATCGAAGCCCGCGGCGTCCCAGTCTTCCCCCTCTTTAGCCGCAGCTCGCTGTTGGACTAGGGCTTAATCGTTATTAGGTTATTAG
>CAXIBU010000295.1:0-3345 GCA_964021555.1 uncultured Verrucomicrobiales bacterium
AGATCTGGAATGATCAGAGTGTCTACCTTGAGGGAAGGCTCGACCTTTTGGCCCGAAACGGGGCTACGGGGCTGATCTTGGTGGTTCTGGTGCTCGCGCTTTTCTTGCGTCCTGGGCTCGCCTTGCTGGTCGCTCTGGGCATCCCTGCTTCCTTTGCTGGTGGTATCTGGCTGATGCCTTACATGGGCATCTCGGTGAACATGATTTCACTCTTCGCCTTTATCCTGGTGCTGGGGATTGTGGTCGACGATGCGATCGTGGTCGGCGAGAATGTTTATCGTCGAATGAAAGATGGCGAGCACCCGCAAGTCGCGGCCTGGAAGGGGACTCACGAGGTTGGTGTGGTGGTGATCTTCGGGGTCCTGACGACCGCCGTGGCATTCACGCCGATGCTCGGGGTGAGTGGTGTCTCAGGCAAGATCTGGCCCAACATCCCTCTCGTCGTGATCCCTGTGCTGTTGTTTTCGCTGGTTCAGAGCAAGTTGGTGCTCCCGGCTCACCTGGCCTTGCTGAAGCCGCGCGTTGCCGATCAGAAATTCGGGCCGATCACCCGTCTGCAACATCGCATCGCGGCAGCGCTCGAGTGGTTCATCGAGGTGATCTACCAGCCATTTCTGAATCTCTGCCTGAAGTTTCGTTACGTGGTGCTCTCCGCCTTCATCTGCCTGATCATGCTGATTGCGGGTCTGGTGATGAGCGGACGCATCCGCTGGGAGTTCTTCCCCGAAGTCGAGGCCGACATCCTGACCGTGAAGCTGGAAATGGCCAAAGGCGTGCCTTTCGAGACCACCGAGCGCGCTGTTGAAAGAATCCGCGAGGCCTCAGAAAGAATGGGTGCCGAATTTACTGATCGTCAGGGCGGCCCTGTCGTGATCCACGGGCTTGCTTCAGCCGGGACCCAGCCGACGATCTCCGAATTTGCCCCGAATGGACCACCGAAGGCCGGCAATCTCGGTGAAGTCACTCTCGAACTAGCCCCAGCCGCTAGCCGTGACGTGATGGCTGAGCAATTGATCAGCCGCTGGCGTGAAGAAGTCGGCGAAATCCCAGGATCAGTCTCGATCAGCTATGCGGCGATCAGTGCCGGTGGCGGAAATGCGATCGACCTTCTCATTCGCGGTGACAAGCTGGAAACCCTCGAGGCCGCTGCCGAATACCTCAAGGAATCGCTCAAGGACTACGAGGGCGTGATCGATATCAGTAGCAGCAATCGCAACGGCAAACTCGAGGTCATCCTTGAGAGAACCACGCCGGAGGCCGAAGCGCTCGGGCTCAGCTTGGAAGAGATCACCTCACAAGTTCGTGCCGCCTTCTACGGGGCGGAGGTCCAGCGCCTGCAGCGCGGACGCGATGAACTGAAGGTCATGGTTCGCTACCCGGAGGATGATCGTCAGTCCTTGGAGAATCTGGAGAGCTTGAAAATTCGCAATGCATCGGGGGTCGAGGCGCCATTGCCTGATCTAGTGGTGCTATCCTATCGTCGCGGCCCAGATGCGATCCAGCGCGCTGATCGTGCCCGCGCCATCCGCATCACGGCGGATGTCGATAAGGCATCGGGAGCGAATGCCAACGAGATCCGTGAAGGGTTTATCAAAGACGTGCTCACTGGACTGCAGTCCAAGTTCCCGGGAGTCAGTTACTCCTTCGAGGGCGAGCAAAAAGACCAAGCTCAGAGTGTGCGCGAGATCGGCACCGGTTTCATCTTCGCGCTGCTGATCATGTATGTGCTCATGGCCATCCCGCTGAAATCATACGTGCAGCCGATCATCATCATGTCGGTCATTCCTTTCGGCCTGGTTGGAGCGGTCCTCGGGCACATGTTCATGGGGCTCAACCTCAGCATCATGTCACTGTGCGGCATCGTCGCTCTGGCTGGGGTGGTGGTGAACGATTCCCTGGTGTTGGTCGACTACATGAACCGCCATCGCGATGAATCACCCACCTTGAGGGAATCCGTCGTGGCCGCAGGGATGCTGCGTTTTCGTCCCATCCTGCTTACCTCGCTGACGACCTTCGTCGGGCTGTTGCCCATGCTGCAAGAGCAGGACCTGCAGGCGCGTTTCTTGATCCCCATGGCGGTCTCACTCGCCTTCGGTATCCTGTTCGCCACCCTGATCACGCTGATCCTAGTTCCGGCGATCTACCTGATCTTGAACGATGCCAAGCGGCTGGTCGGTATCGGCCGCAAGACAGTCAAATGATCTGAAATAGGTCATCGAAGGAGGTGATCGTCGCATTTGGCTCAATCGGATCACCCAAGGAGCCACCGTCGCTATCCATCGTCAGCGAGCGCTCATCCTGGGCCACCAGCAAGGTCTTAAAGTCGCGCTCTTGGGCAGGGGCGATGTCGTTGTTGAGATCGTTTCCGACAATCAGGGTCTCGTTCGGACGGAGGTGAAGCCGCTCCAGTCGGCCGACGAGTTGATCAAACATCAGGGGGCCGGGTTTTGATTCCCCACATTCGTAGGAGTAGAAGCTCAAGGTATCCATGAAGCCAAATTCGCTTAGCGGCATGCCCAATAAGGCCTCCAAAAGGATCGGAGTGTAGAATTGAGCATTAGAAAGAATCCCGAGGGGAAGACCCAGCGCACTCAATTGACTGAGCACCGACTTCACATTGGGAGCGAGCCAGACACGGTGCATCGCGCACTCGTAGGCGAGCGCGACTTTCTCAATATTCTGATCGCTCACCGATTCACCCAGAACCCTTTTCCACAGCTTGCGCACGTCGAACTCCGGACTACTCGCCCCAGAAAGCCGCGCACTGAACGCCTTCTTTTGCAGCAGCGAGTGAAAGGCCGAAGCCGGTTTCTCGTGCTCGCAGGTAATCTCGAGAGACTCCAAAATCTCCCGAAGCGCCGCATTTCGGTCACCAGCAGCGGGGGAGCGATCCGAGAGCAAAAGCGTGCCGTAAACATCGAACACCACGCATTTGACCCCATGCAAGCGATTCAAATCCGGCGAAACTCCAGCCGGGATCGGGCTAAAACGAGACAGCGATTGCTTGGCAAGATCGACGAGTGACTGATGATGGCTCATGGAGGCCCCCATTACTCCACAAGCCCCCCTCCAGATTCAACGCTAATTCTCGGTATTATGGAGTGCGGCGAGGAATCGGCGCTTTGGCTTAACCAAACAACGATCGATCAGGTGTTGAGGCGACACCTTCTAAAACTCCCGCTCGATTCCAGAAAATCCCACTCGGCCCGCGGAAGTGAAAGCGGTGATTGCTCCCCGCACTCCAAAGGGGGGCGCCATTGACGATGTCTTTATCTCAGTGACTCACCAGTTTTCCGGATCGGTGGCGGCTTGACGTTTAACAGGCTTCGTTGGATCGAGTTTGCG
>CAXIBU010000296.1:0-3344 GCA_964021555.1 uncultured Verrucomicrobiales bacterium
GAGGCTGGAAGCCCCGGCCACATCCAAGAGGGTAGCTCGTGACCTAATAACGAATAACTAATTACCAGTTACGAATAACCATTCACAAAACCCTCACATACTCCTGCAGATGCGTCGAGAGGATCCAGGTTTCGACCTTACCGATGTCGAGCTGTTCGGCGGCGGCTAGGTGGAGGGCGTAGGCTTTGAGCTGTTTTTGGTAGCGGTTGATGAGTTCTTCGGGGGTGGCGACGGAGTCGGTCTTGAAGTCCAGGACTCTGAGTCGGGTGGCGCGTCCTTGAGTGTCGCGGTCGATCATGAGTCGGTCGATGATGCCTGAGAACCAGGCACCTTCATTGGTGATGGCTTCGATGGCCTGTTCGTTGAGAATTTCGACGGTATCGGCTGGTTGGAACCAATCTTTAGATTCGGGCATTTCGAGGCAGCTCTGAACGACCTTTCCTGCCTCGGTCGGCGGCAGGGGCTGGCCTTCCCAGCGCAGGATGTCTTCGAAGAGCGCGTGGACTTCGTTGCCAAAGGCCATGCCAGAGCGGGAATCGCGGGTCGAGCGGTGGGAGAAGTCCGCCTTCCCTTTATCACCTGAAGCCGTGACATTGGCCTGACGTGGCCCGGCGGGTGGCAAATGCGGGGCTTGGTAGGTGTCTTGACCGTCGTCAGACTGTAGATTGGTGATGGGCTCCGACAGATACCAATCGGGCTCGCCATTCTGATACAGGCAGCTGACCTCGAGGGCATGTTCGTCGCCGATGTTTAGTGCTGTGGCCTCGGTGTCACCGACGGCTTTATGGATCCAGCCGCTTGGGTTCATCGAATAGTCGTCTTCTTTGGCGGATTTCGCACGAGGGGGCACTAGACAGATGACTGAGCGAGCGGCGCGGGTGAGGGCGACGTAGAGGTTACAGAAGCGCTCGAAACAGTTATCGGCAATCCAGCGATCTCTGAGCTCAACTAAAACGGGATCGGCGGCGACGATTTCCTTGCTGGGCCTGAGCAGGTAGTGCTCGGGGAGGTGCTGCTCATTCTCCTGAACGAGGACTGGCATGCGGCCGGTGCTATCGAAACTCGTGGTTTTAAGCTCGGGCAAGATGACGAGGTCAAACTCGAGCCCCTTCGACTTGTGAACGGTCATCACTTGGATGGAGCCGGCCTTGCTGGATTCACTGCGGGTCAGGGTGCTGAGCTGTTTCAGCCAATCTTCCAGCTTGCCGCCGCGGGCATCGAATTCGCGTGCCGCATCGAGGATCTGTTGCAGACGCATTTCTTGGAAGTCACCGAGCGCGACCTCGCTACGAATTTTCGTCGCAATCTGGCTCAGGTGCGAGGCGACGCCATCACTTGAGATCTGCTTTCTGGCCTTGGCCCACGCGTGGGAGGGCGCATCGCCAAGATGATCGATGCACTGGAGCAGGGGTGAGAGCTCGATGTGGCGCTTGGCAAAGTCGTCGCCAGGGTGGACCAGGAAACGAAACCAATCGAGTAGCGCGAGACCGACTGGATTGTCCTCGGAGACGGGCACTGTGGCATCGGTATCGACGGGCCAGTCGCTGTGCTTGCGCAGGAAATTCGCGGTCTGGGCGACATGATTGTTAGAGCCGACCAAGATGGCGCAGCTGAGGCCACGCTCCACCGGCTGGACTTGTTCGAGGATGGCAAGGGTTGCTAGCTGGGACGAGCTGCCCTCCACGTCATCGGCTGCATCGGCAGGGACTTCGTAGACAGCGGCGTGCCCCGTAAGGTCGAAGGCGGCGTCGTGTTCATCGAATCGCCAGCGCTGCAGGGCAGCCTCGGGGAACAGCGATTGCATGGCCTCGCCCTGCGGATTGCAGATGAAGTTGACAAATTCGAGCACGCTCTGGCTGGAACGGTAGGATTTGCTCATGGTCCAGTCCTTGAGGCTTGGCCAATCGGGACGGTCGCGAAGGTCCTGCATCAGGCGCGGTTCTCCGGATCGCCAACCGTAGATTGCTTGCTTGGTATCGCCGACGACAAATAGGCTGCGTTGGTGATCGGGATCGCTGACCGCCTCGGAGACTACTGGCTCGATCACGTCGAATTGCTGGCGCGAGGTGTCCTGGAATTCGTCGAGCATCCAGTGCTTGAACTTGGAGTCTAGTCGATAAGCGAGCTGGTTGAAGCCGATCTTTTCGGAGAGCAGCGCATTGTTCTGCAAGAGAAGCGAGACATCGGAAAAGCCCAGCCGCCCTCGCTTGCGCGCCTGCTCGTTGTATTTCCCTTCGAAGGCCGAGATCACCGCCCACAGGCCCTGGGTGCGGGTGAGCATCAGACCGATCTCGTTGCGGGCGATTAGGTCGATCAGGTCGGCGAAGGCACGGGCTAATCTCGGGGGAAGTTGGAAAGCTTTGTAGTGCTTCATTTCGCCCCCGCCAGCGCGCATATCATCGAGGATTGGCACCGCTTTTTCGAAGAGTGTTGCGATCCGGGGCAGGGCCTTGAAACTTGTGCCTGGTTGATAGAGCTCGACCTGATCTGAAAGTTCGCCAAACCATTTGAGCAGGCTCTTATGAGTCACGTCGGGAAGATTCTCACGAATTTCGGAGGCAAGCGCAGCGAGCACCTCTGGCTTCGCTTCCGGGATGGAAAAGTCGTCGCCCCAGAGCGTCTGTGCATTGCCCCAATTCTCGATTCCGCCCGCTTGGAGGTAGCGGTTGTGGTGGTTCTCGATGAACTCCATCACCAGATCGCCGATCTTCATTTCCTCCTTTCCGAAGGTGGCAAATTCGAAGGCTTGGAGGAAGATCTCGCGCTGCTTGTCAGAGAGTTGGTCGCTATTGAGGACGGAAGAAAGGATTTCCTGTTGCTCCAATTTGTGGGCGGACTCATCTAACATCTCGAACCCGGTGATGCCGAGCTCAGGCCCCGAACTGCGAACCAAGCGAGTGAAAAAGCTATCCAGAGTGCTCAGCTGCAAGCGGTCCAATTCTTCTACCACGATGCCGAGCAGTTCTTGGAATCGTTCTACTCCGAGGGATGGCATTTCATCAGGGCTAACAAGACCCGGCTGGCCAGTCTGGGCATCGCCGATGAGGGTGGGGGTGATCTCTTGAGCCAGTTTTGCGGCCTCCGCCTCGCTACTTGCGCCCTTGGCCAATCGGTTAAGAATCCGCCGCGCAAATTCGCCCGCAGCCTTACGGGTAAAGGTTAGCGCGATCAGGTCGCCGGGCCTTTCTTCGAGGGCGAGCAGGGCGATGAAACGGTTGGATAGCTGGAAGGTCTTTCCTGAACCGGCGGAGGCTTCGATGAGAAGAGAATTCATGAGGGAGGTCGGTAGGTTAAGCTACCCACTGAGATTGAAAACTCCGAAGTCGGAAAATGTTCGGCGAGGA
>CAXIBU010000297.1:0-3337 GCA_964021555.1 uncultured Verrucomicrobiales bacterium
TGCTCCGAAGTCTTTTGAGCAAGGTCGCTTGAAGGTTGATTTTATTACCGTCGATGAAGGGGGGAATTCTTTTCCTTGAAATGGCTTTCGTGCGAGACGCCCGAGCCACGGTTTTTCAAAGCAGGTTGGCGATGGTTTCAGCTGACTCATAGAAAAAAGTTGGTCCTTCACCCGCAAAAGAAACGATCAGCAAAGATTCTGAAATGCGTTGACAGATGGAGAGATTATCCTGTGACTATTAGGAGCAGATATCAACTACGGCTATTTTGCTATCAATCGACTGCCATTCGAAAGATGGCCCTTTGGACTTTCATGAAATATTTACTAATCGTTTTCTGTGCTCTTGGTCCGCTTGCTTGTGAGCGAGACGATAGATCAACCGAATCCCTCCAAGAGGAAAAGCGGGAGAGTTTGGTGGGTGTGAGAGGGAAGTCTAACAAGCCTGAAAGTGCTGACAGGTCACGAAATGCAAAAAATCGGCGTGCACACAACAGGATCAAGGAAATGAACGAGTCACTTGATGACGAGGCCTTGGACAAATATTTTGCAAGTCTTTCATACCAGGAGGCGGAAGGCCTTTATCTGGATATGATGGCTTTCTCAGATAGCGATCCTGAATTGGTGAAGGAGTTCTTCGTCAAGGCTCTGAAATCTGAACAATTTGTTGATTGTGTCGACTCATGTGAATTTGACTTTATCGAGGATCTCGTTGAGAGAGTCGAGTTCGTCTTGGAGAACATGCCGAGCCACGTCGTGAATAAGTCCCTGAGTCAGCCAATCTACGAAATAAGGCGTTCTAGTGTATCAGAAATCCCAAGAGTGCTTGGGATGTTAGGTGATCCTGGTTTGGAAAATACGGTTGCTTGCATATTCTTTAATCCGTTTTCCTATGAGGAAGACGATCTGGCAGATGTTTCAGACATGATAGTCCATGTGAAAGATGAGGAAAATTTGAAATTGGTAGAGAGCATTTGGAATACTGGTTTACATTCTTTGCTGAAGGATGGTGAGATATCCCAAGTTGAATACGAGAGGGCGCTGATTCGTAGGTAGTAGAGTATTTCCTGCTGTTGCCACAAGCTTTGCGGCTGAGAGGACTAACTTAGTCAACCTCAGTATAGATGAAGCAGAGCACTCTAATTTGCCCAGAGAGTGAGGGCTATGTAGGGCTTCCACTGAACTGAAAGTTCGCCACACCAAGCGATGAATTTCTAGCTTAACCTAAGGTTGCGCTTCCAAGTTGAGTCCGCCATTGAGTTGGCTTTCGTGCGAGACGCCCTAGCCACGGGTTGGCTTAGTTCAGAGTAGTTTGGTGATGGCTTTTAGGTCTAGGCGGCGGGCGATCCTGATGAGGTCGCGCATTTCGGTGCCTTTGCTTCCTTCGAGCTCGAAGAGCGTTTCGTCGTTGAGGAGGAAGCGTAGGAATAGCTTGCCGCCCTTTTCCTCTTCGATCCCGGTGAAGCCGTCGACTTTGTGGGTTTTTGCTCCGCTGAGGCGGATGAGGTCTTCGTTTTTCATTAAACGAAGGTAGATGTCGAGCATCGGGGTATCTCGCGAGAGGCGGAGTTCGACCTCTTTTTCGTCGTCCTCATAAATTCGAGAGACCTTTAGCGACTTTCCTTCCTGCTCTTTCTGCAGCTTCTCGCCCTCCCAGGTATCGATCTTGTCGGGGAAATAGTCGTCGATTGATTTGACGTTTTCCTTTTCCAATACGGCGAGCATTTCCTTCAAGGTTTCCTTGAGGTCGTCGCGCTGGTCTTTTTCGTTTTCTTTGAATGCCTTGCGCAGTCCGCGCTCGATCTTTTCCTGGACCGCATCGGCGTGGAGTGAGGAAATGGCGAAGAGGGACAGCAGGAGGTAGAGGAAAATCTTCATGATGGAATATCGGTAACATTGAACTTTATGCCTTTCTTGAGGTGATCTCAAGCGAGAAGGAGGCATTTCGGTCAAATGAGAGTGCCAGCTTGACCCTTTGTGGAAAAGTTCTGAGGCTATCGGGTATGAATTTGTCACCCCTCGCCTTTGTTCTGAGTGGTAGTCTTTGGCTACAGGCGGCTCCGCAGGTGGAGCCCTTGACGCTTGCGCCGCGTGGAGATGAGCCCTTGCTCAAGCGGGTCGATCCAGCTGAATCGGGGATCACGTTTGCCAACCATGTTGCGCCTGAGACGGTTGAGGAATTTGCGACTTTGATTGCGAGTGGCTTGGCTGCCGGGGATGTGGATGGTGATGGGCGCAGTGACCTGTATTTTTGCCGGATCGATGGCGATAACGTGCTCTATCGCAATTTGGGTGACTGGAAATTCGAGGATATCACGGCGGGGGCGGGCCTTGCCTGTGAGGGGCGGCACTCCATCGGTGCGACCTTTGCGGATACCGATGGCGACGGTGATCTCGACCTGATCACAACCGCCCGCGGGGGCGAGACTTCACTGTGGCTGAATGACGGCAAGGGTCACTTCACGGAGGATGCGAAATTCCCGCTCAAGGGAAAGGTCAAGGCGGGCACGACCCCGGCACTAGCAGATGTTGATGGTGATGGCGATCTTGACCTTTACGTGGCGAATTACCGGACGGAATCGTATGGCGATAACCATTTGCTCGATGGAAAAGATGAGTGGCTGACGCGAAATGCCAAAGCCATGCAGACCGGACAAGCGGTCGAGGCTGACTTTGACGCGCAATTTTTCATCGAGAAAGGCGAGGTCCAAGAGCACGGGGAAGCGGACGATTTTCTGATCAATCAAGGCGATGGGACCTTCAAGCTCGCTGGTGCCAGCGTCTTCGGCGCGGTGCGTCAGCAGCCCGGGGCGATGGAGGGGTGGGGGCTCAGCGCGCATTTTTCGGATCGTGATGGCGATGGCGATCCCGACCTTTATGTCTGCAACGACTTTCACACGCCTGACCGCATGTGGGTGAATGCGGGCGATGGGAGTTTTAATGAAGTCGGGCCTGAGGTGCAGCGTCGGCAGAGTTTTTATGCGATGGCGGTGGATACGGCGGATGTGAATGGTGATGGCAAATTCGACTTTTTCGTGGCCGACATGCTTAGCCGTGATCATGCGCGCCGGAAGCGTCAGATGGGGGCCATGGGCGGGCTGCCGCCGCAATCGGATGTGAAGGCCAAGGTGCCGCAGGTGATGCAGAATACTTTATTCGTCGCCCGTGATGACGGCACTTATGCCGAGCTCGCTCAGTTTGCGGGTGTCAAGGCATCCGAATGGACCTGGGGGGCGCTCTTCGCAGATCTGGACCTTGATGGGCGGGAAGATCTAGTGACCTCGACCGGGATGGTTCACGATTGGATGGACGCAGACAGTCAGAAGCGGCTGAACCCCGG
>CAXIBU010000298.1:0-3326 GCA_964021555.1 uncultured Verrucomicrobiales bacterium
TGCTTTGCCATTGGCAGTTTTCGCGTCTTGGATAGAGTCGGGGCGCTATGGGACGGCAGACACGGGAACGACTTTTACAGGAAGCTGCCAAGCTCTTCGCGGAGCAGGGGTTTCGTGGAGTATCGGTGCGGGATGTGACTGGGGTGGCGGAGGCGAATGTGGCCTCTGTTAGCTACCATTTCGGGAGTCAACAGGGCCTCATTGAAGCGGTTCACGAAACTTACTTGATGCCAGTGCTAAGCCAGCGGGAGGCGAATTTACAGAAGCTATCCAGTAGGGTGGCTTTGCGTGAGCTCTTGAAAGGTTGGATGCAGAGCTTGATTGAGTCGGCTCAAGCTTCGGAACTCGGGGCCGATCGGTTTTTCTCCCTGAATCTAAGTGCCCTGGAGTTCGGGCGTCGTGAGCAGACTGAATTTTCAAAATCGCGAGCCAAGCTTTGCAAAGATTGCGATCGTTTGGCCGCTGCGAGTTTACCTGGTCTGGCCGAGGGGACGCGTCGGTGGCGGCTGCACTGGGCGCTTGAACTGCTGGAGCGATCTCTGGTGAGAGGGGAGGATTTGAAATTCTTCATTGGCCGAGTGCCTACGAAAATCCCCTTAGATGACCTGGTTGAGAAGCTCTTGGACTATGCAGAGGGCGGTATCTGTGCTCCAGTGGCCCGTGGTGATGGCTTGAAAGGCCAAACCGCGAAGTCCCAGAGCAAATCAGGCACGTCGCGAAGATCCTCTCGTCAAACCGGTTCCCCTGAACAAAATGAATTTCTCTTCTAAGCCCCCGACTGTGCGTCTTTTGTGCGCGGCCTTTTTGGGGTTCGTTTGTGCCTGCGCGCCGAAAGTCCCAGAGGCCCGCTGGGCGGAGTTGGGACTGGATCTGCCAGAGCGCTGGGCTTCTAGCCAGGAGGCCAAGGCCGGGGTCGATCATGGCTGGGTGGCGCGGTTTCATTCTCCAGGACTCGAATCGGCAGTTGATCGCGCGATTGCGCAGCAGCCTGATCTCAAGGCGGCGGCAGCGAGAGTTCGCCGGGCGGCGGCTCAGGCGGAGATCGATCGTTCAGCGGTTCGGCCCAAATTGGATCTAAATACCGACTTCACCAGGCAGAAGCAGCGTTTCATCGGTTTTCCAGGAGTGGGGGGTGCCAATATCTTCGATACCGTTGGGGTCTCGCTTGATCTGAGCTGGGAGCTCGATCTCTGGGGCGCTTATCGGAGCGGAACCGAGGGGTTGATCGCCCTTTGGCAAGCCGAGGCCGAGAGCCAGAAAGCTGCCGAACTTTCGCTGGCAGCGCAGTTCTGTAAGGCGTGGTTCGCCGCCGCGGAAGCCCAGGAACAATTGCGACTAGCGGAACAGGCGGTCGAATTTCGACGCACCACAGCAAAGTCGCTGGAAGAACGCTTGGAATCGTCTCTCGATCAAGAGGGTGGCACTGCCAGCCAAGTCTTCCTCGCCCGCACGGATGCCGCTACGGCGGCGGCGGAAATGGAAGGGTGGAAGCAGGAGCTCGATGGAGCGCGGCGTCAGTTGGAGCTGTTGTCTGGCGACTTTGCCCAGGGGAAAATCAAAGTCCCCACCTCCTTGCCCAAGCTGCCCGCTAATCCACCAGCGGGTCTCCCTTCCGAACTTCTTTTACGCAGACCCGACATCGTCGCGGCTGAGCGGCGCTTCGCGGCGCGGGGGCGGGCGATCAAGCAGGCGAAACGGGCCGTTTATCCAAGCTTCAACCTCACCGGTAGTCGCGGAACCATCGGCACCGACCTCGCCGAGGCCCTAGATTCCACCAATGGCGTCTGGCGCTTGGCCGGAGGTCTGGCCCAGCCGATCCTGACTGGCGGGCGGATCACCGGCGAGATCGAGGCGCGCACCGCTGATGAAGAAGAAGCCCTAGCACAGCTTCAGAAATCGGTTTTGCAAGGCTTCTACGAGGTCGAGCTAGCGCTCTCGATTGAGAAATTCTTGAAGCGTCGGATCGCGGCCCTTGAAACGGCGGGTGATGCCTCGGATCAGGCGGCAGAACAGGCCAATGAGGAATTTTCCCGTGGAACGGCGAACATCTTAGTGCTGCTAGAGGCCGAGACCCGTCGGCTCGCACTGCGCAGCCAGTTGATCAAACTTCGGAGGCTGCGTCTGGATAACCGCGTGAACCTTCATCTGGCACTGGGGGGCGACTTCCGAGTCCGTAACAAATAGACCATGAAATTCGCACAAGGCATCATCTCAGTCATTATCATTGCAGCACTGCTCGGAGTGGGAGTGCTCGGGTTTAAGTGGATGCAAGACAACAAGATCGAGCCAGAAGTCGCACCAACCGCTGAGCTGATTCCAGTGGTTGAGGTAATGGTCGCGAAACCGGGTTCGCACCAAGTTGAAATCCTGACCGAAGGTCGGGTTCGTGCCAAGCGGAGCAGCCAGCTGGTGGCAGAGCTTAGCGGCATGATCATTGAGACAGGGGATGGCTTCGAGGTCGGGGGCGAATTTAAGAAAGGCGAGCTTATCCTCAAGATCGATCCTCGCGATTACGAAAGCATGGTCAGGCAGCGCGAGGCCGCAGTGACGGAAGCAAGAACCGCTCTGAGACTCGAAAAGGCGCGCGCCGAGCAATCGGCGGCAGACTGGAAGCGGCTCCGAGGTGACAAGCCAGCGAGCGAGCTCACACTCAGAAAGCCGCAAATCGCCGCAGCGGAGGCGCGCTTGGTCTCGGCTGAGGTCGCACTGGAGCAGGCAAATTTGAATTTGAGTAAAACCAGCGTCCTGGCCCCGTATGATTGCCGGATCGAAAGTAAAATGACCGAAGTCGGCTCATTTGTCGCGCCAGGCCAAGCAATTCTGAGTCTCTTTTCTCTTCGTGAGCGCGAGGCGACCTTGTCACTCGGTCTGGATGAGCTGGGCTATCTGAAACGTGAGGGCGGCAAATTCGTCGGGGTAGGGGTGGCGACCGAGTCGGTCGGCGGACAGGAGATTTCTTGGGATATCCGAGTGACCCGTGGCACCGGGCAGATCGGTGAACGCACCTTGGGTGGTGAGCTGGTGGTCGAATTTGACGAGGCAGCGGATCCTATTACCGAGGACTTCACCACACCTCCGCCGGGGAGTTTCGTGCAGGTCGTGCTGCAGGGGCGTGTTTTGGAGAATGTCTTCACGATCCCACGCCGGGCACTGCGTCCTGATGGGAAAGTGATGCTCCTGGTGGATGGGAAATTACAATTTCGAGAAGTTAACGTTTTACGTAATAATGAGCTTAATTTACTCATTGATAGAGGATTGAGTGCTGGCGATATGGTTATCACCAGCCCTCTGGAAGTTCCCATTGCTGGCATGAAGCTTCAGCGCGA
>CAXIBU010000299.1:0-3319 GCA_964021555.1 uncultured Verrucomicrobiales bacterium
CAGCCGGCGTATTTCGCTCAGGAGGATACGAAGACTCCGATGTTCATGGCGGGCGCCACTGTGCTGACCAATATCGTGGCGAGTTTTGCGCTCTTCCCCTTCTTGGGGCACGTTGGCATCGCGATTGCGACCTCAATCGCTGGTTGGGTCAATGTGATCCTGCTGGCTCGTGGCTTGAAGGGCTTCCTGACGATTGGTCCGCGAACCTGGGCGACCTTAGGCCGCATCATGCTCTGCAGCGGGATCATGGGGCTGGGGGTGGCCGTCGCGGCTCTGGGGCTGCAAGATTGGATCTTTGCCGGGGTGGTTAAGAAACTCGCTGGGTTCACGGTTCTGGCAGGCTTCGGCGTGGCGCTCTATGCCTTTTTAGTGATCAAACTTCGGGCGACTTCGGTCGCGGAAATCAAGCAAGCCCTTCGGCGCTGACCCATGGCGAGAAAAGTTACCATCTTCACCAAACTCAAATGGCGGCTTGAGTGGCTGATCTATCATCTCTACGAGGCATCGATCAGGATCCTGCCAATTGGTGTGGCGACTGGTCTGGGGCACGCACTGGGCACCTTGTCCTGGTATGTGGCTCCCAAGCGTCGCCAAATGGTCGAGCGCAGTGTCCGGATCGCCTTTGGTCGTGATCTGAATGCCGAGCAACGTCAGCAGATGGCCAAGGAGGTCATCCAGCGGTCGGGCTCGAATTTGCTCGCCTCGGTCAAGACAGCAGCGCTCAGCGACGAAGGAGTGAGGGACTGTGTCGAGATCGAGGGGCTGGAGCACTACCAAGCGGCCAAGGCCAAGGATAAGGGCGTGATCATCGTGCTGGCTCACACTGGTAACTGGGAGGTCATGGCGCAACTAGGCGCACTTCTGGACAAAGAAGGACCACTTGCGGCTTTTTACCGCCCTCTGGATAACCCTTACATTGATGCCATCATGGCTAAGCGACGCGCCAACCGCGGAGCCGAATTGTTTGCCAAATTCAGCGATATTTCAGCTATCACCGCCTTTCTGAGAAAGAAGGGCACCTTGGGAGTGCTCTGCGACCAGCGGGCGGGCAATCATGGTCATTTGGTCCCCTTTTTCAATCGGATGACCTCCTTCACGCCCCTGCCTATCCTGCTCGCTCGTCGGACCAAGGCTGCCATCGTATCGGCTTCAGTGGAAACGAGTGGTGTCGGGCGCTGGAAGATCATTGTCGATCCCGAGATCCCCATGACGCCAGCGGCTAACGCAGCGGACATCGCGCGGCGGATCGAGGCCATGGTGCGTCGGTCACCTGCCGACTTTTTCTGGCTCCAAGAGCGTTGGCGCGTCTCCCGCTCGGCTCCATTCCGGATCAAAGGAAAGCCTGGCCTGCTGCAGCCAGTGCATCATCCCGCTCAAGAGTTGTTTCCTCGAGAGGTCGTGATCATTGGCGAATTCGAAGTTCCAGAAGAGCAGGATGAGATTAAAATTCACCATCTGGAGCCAGCGCCGCTCAACGAAATTCAGCGCGCAATCGATGAACTCGACCTCGCCTCGCCCGCGGGCATCGAATTTGTCGTCGGTCCTAGGGAGCTAGTCGAGAAACTGGATGTTGCAGGTCGCCGATACGACCTGTCTCTCAAGCAAATCGGCAGCTAGCCAAACCACCGCACAGCCCCCCCGCAAAAGTGCACCAAATGGCATATTGGGTGAGGCACACACAATAGCAAACATCGGTCTTGTTATTGATTTATCAAGGGTTTGTGGGGCGTTTTGTGGGATGTGGGCCGAGACCTGAAGGGGTGGAATTTGGCGTTTGGCGGGGTCTTGTGCTGCATACTGAGCACGCGACGATCGAGGGGAGGTGCTGCATTTTTCAATGGCGGCCTAGGCTAACTTGAATTAGGAGTCTTCCGAACATGAATCGCTTTCAAAAAGTCGCAACGGGTGCTCTCGTGGCTGTCATTCTTCTCATTTTTGTCGGGGCGATTGTGCGGGTGACGGGGTCGGGGCTTGGGTGTCCTGATTGGCCGAAGTGCTGGGGTTGTCTGATCCCGCCGACCTCGGTGGAGCAGGTGCAGCTCGATGATAAGACCTACGAAAAAATTCGAGCGAAAGGCGAACGACGCGGCATGCCGGCGGAGCTACTCACTCGGGAGAAGATCAAAGAGAGCTTCAATCCCGTGCACACTTGGATCGAATACATCAACCGGCTGACTAGTTTGCCAGTTGGATTCCTGACTCTGGCGACCTTCATCATGAGCTTCCAGCACAAGCGGAGCCGGCCCAAGGTCTTCGTGCTCGCCTTTCTTTGTCTGCTCAATGTTCTGGTTAATGCGTGGCTGGGGATGCAGGTGGTTTACTCGGGGCTCAAGCCGGGGATTATTACCCTGCACATGTCGCTGGCCTTCCTCTTGATCACCCTTCAAGTCTACGTCGCCTGGCGTGGCACCGACTCGCCGTGGCGCTTGCCGCTTGCGGAGAAAATTCGCCCCAGCCAGTTCTGGATCACCATCGCCCTGATCAGCCTCGTGGTGATCGAGGGTATCATGGGCTCACAAATTCGTGAAATGACCGATGAACTCGCCCGCAGCCATGCCGGGGAGAGTCGTGCGGATTGGATTGGGGAGCTGGAGCAGTCTTCGCTCTACCTCGTTCACCGCAGCTTTTCGTGGCTCATTGTGATTGTCAGCCTGCTGTGGTTCGTTCGGTCTCGAAAGGCCCGCGCTGGAGTGAGCCACTGGCTTGAGAAATCCGTCATGGGCATCGTCGGCACCATGATGCTGCTCGGCATCGTGCTCGCTCACATTGGCATCCTGCCCGTGGTGCAGGTCCTGCATGTGGGGCTCACTGCCTGCCTGTTGGCGCTACTGGTTCTGGCCGCGCTGGCGAGCAAGGAGCGGGAGCTTCCAAACTCGCACGGATAGCCTAGCTCGCCTTGGCTGACGTGCGAGACGCCCGAGCCACGGGGTGAAACTCGCGCGTCTGGGTTAATACAGTTCGGGGAGTCTTTTGGTCCTTTTTTCGTAGGGCGCGATGATCTCGTTGAGAAGCCTTACGTCGATTTTGCCTCGGGCCCCGCGGTAGGGCTTGAGCTCGGGAAGGAACTTGGCGAGGTATTGAACGATGGGGCAAGAGATCTCAATCTGGATGGGTGCTCCGGGACCTCTATAGTCGTAAAAAGTGATGCCTATTTGAGAGATCAAGTCGCTGAGATCGGTGGTAGTCGGGAGGACCTCGGGGTTAATGATTGTGCTGTTCTCCAAGACGAAGGTGTAGGTGAGGTCAGCGCTATCCTTGACTAGGGGAGTGAGCGTTTTCAACTGGCGCCCGGCCTCTGCTCGAATATCGGATGGGGTGT
>CAXIBU010000300.1:0-3315 GCA_964021555.1 uncultured Verrucomicrobiales bacterium
TGAGCACTCACATTTTCCACTAACTGATTGTGCGGGAATCCAGTGCTGTCGTTGCAAGAGAGTGAAGCGATCACCAATTCGTCTTTCTCAGTTGGCTCGGCTCTCAGCGTGCCTTTGAAGGTCTTCCCTTCGTAGGTGACCTCATATGGATACGACTCTTTCGTATTAACGTCTTTTATGGTGAAAATGGCGGTGCGGGAATTCGGCTCGATCTCGGCCTGATAGGTCTCGCGGAAAGCCTTGAGTTCGACGGTTTTTTCGCCATTACCGATTGGAGCCATTTGCACCAGCAAACGGAAAGTGCCGTTGCTATCCAGACTATGCTGCGTCCAGAAAATGGGGCCAAATTCGCGCTCTTTGCGAACTTTCACCTTATCCCCTGAGATCCGGAGACCGGTGAGAGCGCTGTGCATTTCGCCACCAGCTTTTTGACCAAGCTTCTTGCGTTTGGCTTTTTCTCCAAGCTTCACTGCCGGAGGTAGCTGGCTAGAGCTCACGAAAGAGGTCAGACCTTCTAACCAGCTCGGGTGGACTGACTCAGTAACCGAAGCGATGGTCTCGCCCCCCTGGATCAAATCCAACTGGCACTCGTAGTGATCGCCTTTGACTTTGGCCGAGAACTTCAAGCTTGCGCCTTTTTTCAAGGCCTCGACCACCTTAGGGTCTGCCTCACCAGTCGGTGAACCGATGAACAAAGCGCCGCGGTTCAGAACCCCCACGTTGAGCCCGGCCCCGTAGATTGCGCTATCTCGATAGTCATCGAAACTGCCTTGAAGCCCCAGCTGTAACCCGACGAAACCAACCCCATCCGCCTGCAGAGTCTTGACGTCGGCCTCCAAGATGAAATCTTTCAAGTCAGCGGTCAGCTCGGAATTCAACAGAACCACATTGCGATTCCCTCCCGAGTGAGTATTGCGCAACATCCCGTCCTTCAGACGCCAATCTTCCATGGGGTTTGTCCACAATTCAGGAGCGCCCCAAGCACGATCAGCCTGAGGGTCCAAACTGACCTCATATTGGTCCGCCGAAGCGACTGAGAGCCCAGCAAATCCTATCGCAAAAATACAATCTCTAAAACGCATGTATTTGGCTTAGCCGAATGTTCGTTAAGAAACAAGCCTTCGCACTCTTGCTAAATGACCTAATCTTGAGATAAGCAGCTAAACAACTCTCACGATGATTACTCTGTCGATCGCAATCGCCTCCTTTTTCCTCTATCTCCTCGCCTACCATACCTACGGTAAGTGGTTGGGCAGGAAAATCTTCGGGCTTGACGCCAGCAACATCGCTCCGAGCAAAGAGCTTGAGGATGGAGTCGACTTTGTTCCGACCTCAAAAAGTGTCGTATTTGGTCACCATTTTACTTCGATCGCCGGCACTGGTCCCATCGTCGGGCCTGCTCTCGCGGTGATCTGGGGCTGGGTGCCTGCCGTGCTATGGGTAATCTTTGGCTCGATCTTCATCGGTGCCGTGCATGACTTCGGCTCGCTGGTCCTATCCATGCGCAATCGAGGCCAGACCGTCGGCGACCTCGCTGGGCGAGTCCTTGCGCCCCGTGCGCGCATCCTCTTTTTGTTGGTGCTGTTTCTCGCCCTTACGATCGTCCTGGCGATCTTCGGCCTAGTCATTGCCAGTGTCTTCCGACTTTATCCAGCAGCCATTGCTCCGTGTCTCTTGCAAATCCCGCTGGCAATTGGGATTGGCACGCTCATTCACCGCAAGGGCGGCAAACTCCTACCCGCTTCCATCGCCGCGCTTGCTCTCATGTATCTTTCGGTGGTCTTTGGAGATGTCGGCTGGCTCGCCGAATTCAATGCCACTTTGGCCAATTGGAGCATCTTCACTTGGGTCGTCGTTCTGCTTGTTTATTCCTATCTTGCCTCGGTCCTCCCCGTCTGGATCCTTCTTCAACCTCGCGACTACATCAATAGCCTCCAGCTCCTGACCGCCCTCGGGCTGATTGTCGCCGGGCTATTCGCAGCGGCATTCGTCGGCGGGCCAGCCATTCAGGGCAATGCTCAAGCCTTGGAGATCGTCGCGCCGGCCTTCGAATCTAATGTCTCCGCCAAGCAACTGCCACTCATCTTCCCTTTCCTCTTCGTTACCATCGCCTGTGGTGCCGTCTCCGGCTTTCATTGCTTGGTCTCATCGGGCACCTCGAGCAAGCAACTGCGCTGCGAGACCGATGCCCGATTCGTCGGCTATGGCTCCATGCTCACCGAGGGCTTCCTCGCAATCATCGTTATCCTAGCCTGCATCGCCGGGCTCGGGCTTGGCGCTGCGGAATTGATCAAAGTCGATGGAAAAGTGATCGCCTCTGGCAACATCCTCACTGGAGTCGACGCCTTCAACAACCGCTACGCCAGTTGGAATGGAGCTGGTGGGCTCGCCGCCAAGGTCGGGGCCTTCGTCGATGGATCGGCGAATTTTGTGCAATCCTTAGGCCTATCGGCGAAATTCGCCATCGCCCTCATGGGTGTCCTGGTGGCATCATTCGCGGCGACTACACTTGATACGGCCTGCCGTCTCCAGCGCTATGTCGTGCAAGAAATTGCCGAGGTCAGCCCAGCCCTGAAACCTCTCCGAAACACGCACGTCGCCACTCTATTTGCCATCGCCTTGGCGGGAATTGTCGCAAGTTTACCCGCACCCAACACCGCCTTTTCCTTGGCCAGCGCTGGCAAGGGCGGGCTCATCCTCTGGCCACTTTTCGGAGCCACCAATCAGCTGCTTGCGGGCCTCGCCTTTTTGGTCATCCTCTTCTGGATGCGACGCCGCAATCTCCCCACTTGGTTCGTCGCCATTCCAACCGTCTTCATGTTGATTCTCCCTGCTTGGGCGATGGTCTATCAAATGTTCGTCGCCGCACTTGGCTCGGACCAATCCTGGCTTGAGCAAGGCAACTACTTCCTCGTCGGCATGGGAGCCGCCACCCTCGCACTAGAAGTATGGCTGCTGTTTGAGGCCGCTGGAGCTTGGAAAAAATCCAAAGGCGAACTGGAACAAGCCCTTCCCGCTGCGGTAGACAGAGGGACCTCAACCTAGGAACCTAGGGCTCGATTTCCTTAAACTCATCCTCAGCGCCATCCAGACCCGGGGCCAAACTAGCGGCCAGGCGGTTCAACAGCATTGCGTCCTCCTTGCGCTGCCTCTTGCTGAAGGTGAAGCAAAGGTTATGCAGAACGCGGCGTAGAATCTGAGCAAAACTCGCCGGATGCTCCAGAATCTGCCCAATGTTCGGCGTCAATGCACCCTGCCGCTTCAGGACTTCTTTGACCTGAAGCAGCTCGCCACCATTAAAGCAATCGACCAAGT
>CAXIBU010000301.1:0-3295 GCA_964021555.1 uncultured Verrucomicrobiales bacterium
TAAAGCTTGTCCTTGGCTCATTCCGGCGATTATCGTTCGTGACCCTTTTGAGCACCGCCTTTTGACCTTTGCTACTTCCGCTGTGAGACCTTCGCCCCGCCCTTTTCTAATCTTCGTCGTTCTCACGGTGCTGGGTGCTGGCTTGGCCTACCTGGCCTTCAATATGGAGCAAGAGACGATGAACAGCGCTCTCAGTGGACGGGAGGAAACGGCCAGCGGATGGCACCAACTCCGACCATGGGCGCTCGCTCTGGTGCCCCTTCTCCCAGCTCTCGGGAGCTTTTTCTACCTTCTCGGTGATACGCTTGATCGCTACCTCAGCCGCGCCTTCATCCGATGCTTCGGTGGCACCCTATTGACCTTGATCGCGATCTGGCTCCTTGCCGACCTCAACGATAACTTGAGCGACTTCAAGCGATCAGAGGACGGTTGGTCGGTCGCGGGCGTCTACTACCTGAGCCAGCTCCCTTCGATGCTGGTGCTGATCATGCCCTACTCTTTGCTGATCTCGCTGCTCTACTTGTTGGGTGGCTTTTCCAAGAGCAACGAGATCGTCAGCATCCTGCAATGCGGCCGAAGCCTGCCCCGTCTGGCGGCCCCGCTTGTTGTCGGTGGGGTGCTCGCCTCGCTCGCTTGCTTGGTGTTCAACTTCCACTGGGCACCACAGGCCGACCGCTATCGCGACGGTATCCTGAACCAGGCACGGATCGGCGAAGACGGACGCCCGGGCATGCCAAATGTCATTTATCAAAATGAAACCGATGCTCGTATTTGGCGGGTCGACTTTCTCTCCAGCACCTACGCCGAGGGAACGCCGCTGGAGGGCCTCACCATCGAGGAATACTCCAAACCCGGCGTCCTGACACGGGTCACCACTGCCGAGACAGCGAAATGGAACCCCAAAAACGGCCAATGGACCCTCTACTCCGGCCAACTGATGGACTACACCAGCGAAACGCCGAAGCTTTCCGCCCTACCCGCCACTTACCAAACAGACGAATTTCTCGAAACTCCCTGGCAGTTCCTCAACCCGACCTTGCAGCCCGAGCAACGAGGCATCCCCAGCCTCAGCGAGCGCCTCGCCACTGCCGATCTGAGTGAGTCTGAAACCCAGCGCCTGCAGACCCAGCGCTATCTCAGGATCGCCAACGCGCTGACCTGCCTGATCGTGGTTGCCATCGCGATCCCGCTTGGCGTCGTCTTCACCCGCCGTGGCACCGCCACTGGGGTCGCGACTGCCGTCTTCATCGCGGCGGCGATGTTGTTTAGCGGACAGGTCATCCCCTCATTCGGCGAGGCTGGTTATCTACCGCCATTCTTGGCCGCCTTTGGCACCAATCTGTCCTTCGGAATCCTAGCTTATCTGTTGATCAATCGACGCATCAAAGGTCACCCCATCTACGCTCAGTTGCGCAGCCTGATCGGCCTCCGCACTTAGTCAAATTTGCTCCCCAGCGCGTCACTGCGTCGCCTGAGATCCGCGACGAGTTCCTCGGCGGAGCCGAATTTACCGAACTCCTCAGCCCCCATGGCGTCCCCGACCTGAATCGTCTGCGTGATTCGTCCGTTGCGCTTGAGCTCTCGCGGTAAAAAGGCCACCCGAGCCTCCCGCTTCAGCACGCTGACCGTCTGAAACAAGAGACTATTCCGACCCGACAGATGCATCGGCACCACGCTCGCCCCGGTTTTCTTGATCAGGGCGGCGATGTTTGAGTTCCACACCCCATCCATCACCCGCCTTTCCTGCATGGAAAAAGTCGAGGCACTGCCTGCTGGAAAGGTCACCAAGACCCCGCCCTTCCTCAGCCAGGCAAGCGACTCACGGAGACCCGCCAAATTTCTCCGCCGCGCTTCGAGCGTATTGAACGGGTTCACCGCAATGATCCACCCCGCCAGCTCAGGACACATCTTGAGCTGCTCGTTCGCCATCAATTTGAAGTCGCTGCGCACGCCACTCAACAGATCACCCAGGATGATCCCGTCCGCCATGCCATGAGGATGATTTGCCACCACCACGAGCGGCCCTTGCTTTGGAATCCTAGCCAGACCTTCAGGATCCACCTCGTATTTCAAATTCAGCCCCTCGACACTCAGTTCAAAGAAGCGCGTCTCCCGCTCGGGCCGTGGCAGGTGCTGGATCGAGGTATAATAATCATTAATATGGGTCAGCCCTAACAGTGACTCCACAGGCCCCTTGACCAAAGACATCAGCGGTCTGGGAAGCTTAACCAAATCCGACAGATCGACCAATTTTTCGGGACTGGGAAGGGTTTGATCGGTCATGAAATTAAAAGTTCGCTCCGGGCTCATTGCCCTTCATCGAGCACCCCCGACACAAAGCAGGCTACTAAACGCAATGCAGTATTGCCAAGCCGCGTCTGCAACGCAAAGCTCCTGCCAGTGGCTAGCGAACTGTTTTTTGAACCTGCACCTGAGCTCTTGAGTTCTGGAAGTCGAGCGTTGTTGAGCAAGTTGCCGCGTTCGGTCGCGCTGCGCGTCGGGGTCGCTAAAATTCGGATACTCGCACTGAATCAGATCCGCGCCCAGCTCACTGACCTGCTCGGTGAGATCTCAGACACGCAGCTCAAAGAAGTGCTCCGCCAGGCGCTCGCTCGCGAGCTCTTCCCACCAAATTTCGACTCTGCTCCGCCCATCGACGGCGTGTGCCTCACTCCGCTCGCCAACGATGAATCCATGCCGAATTTCATCGCGGTTGATCCATCCGAGGCCTGCCTCGTCCAAGAAGAGGGAAATTTGAGGATCTACCGTCCGGACCCGGGCGCCCAGCTCGCCAGCGCTGCAAAATGCCAGATTCACCTCGCCGCGGTGAGTTTCGAAGCTGGCAAGTGGAACTGGAAAGTTTCAGATCCCTTGCCTCCTGAGCCCGATGCTTCTTGGCTCAAATTCGAGCGTGAAAACTACCTGGGCATCGACTTTCTTACGCCACGCTCCTTGCCTCCGCGCACTCACTGGCTCGATCGTCCTGGGCTGCGCTGCCGCGTGCGACTCCCCGACACTCTTCGAGAATCGTGCTTCGCCCTTCCAGCCCTGCGAGCGCTCCAATCCGACTTCCCCGAGGCAAGCTTCGAATGGATCGCACCGAGCGAATTCCTTCCCTTCTGGCGATCCTTCGGCGAATTCGATGCCGTCACTGATACGTCACCACCGTCCGCAGTGGATCGTCTACTCATCCTCAACGACACCGAATTTGAAGAACTCGGGCTGGCCCCCGTGCAAGTCGCATCGCTCGATGACCGCGGGGGGCGCACGATTCACCCATCGCCCCCGATCCCGG
>CAXIBU010000302.1:0-3204 GCA_964021555.1 uncultured Verrucomicrobiales bacterium
TCTTGATACCACTCCCCCACAATTCGCTCAGCCGACGGCCTCAAGATCCACCCACCTGCCACTCCAAGTAAGCGCGCATTTTCTCCGTCTTTCTCAAACGTGGGATGCAATGAAGAGACACCTCCTTGCTCTACCTCTAATTCCGCTAATCTAAGCTTGGCTATCTCAGCCAGATTTCCGTCACGCTGTCGTCCTGCCGAAGATTGAATGGCTCGAAAGACGTCCTGACTTTCCCAAGCCGCCCCCAAGCGCACCAGACCAATCAAGCCCTCAGGGCTGAGAATAGCATGATGAGAAATGCTAGGTGCCTCCTGGTTCAACAGCCACTGCAAAAACAGGAGCTGCACCTCCTCCCTTCCAAAATGCGCCTCAGGATTAATCTCCAGAGCAAGGGAGATCTGCTCACAAGCCTTTTCGAGGTCGCTTAGGTCAGCATTCCGCTCGTCACGCGGCTGCATCACCCAGCGGTGCGCGTAGAAGGTCCCGAGATTGGCTGCGGAACGGTATCGAACCTCGTCGCTTACCGGCACACCGCTCGACTCAATCGCCTCGCGCTTGCGCTCGATCCATTCAATCGCCTCGTCCGAGCGGCCCAAGCGATCACAGGCGACTGCGGCATCGTCATAAAGATTGAAACTCTCCGGTGCCTCGGCGAGCTCCTTTTCGACTCGCGAGAGCCGCATTTCATAATAGCGCGGCGGATTGCGATCGAACCAGCCCACCAAGGTGCGCACCTCACCCTCACGCCCCTGAGCCTCCGCGGCTAGCGTATCACTATCCCATAGGCACGCCTGAACCCACCCGAGAAGATATAATGATAGGCAACAGCGGAGCAGTAGGAACTTCACCTAACCAATTTAAGTGAACAACGGAAAGCCCTCAAGCCTCGTCTTCACCGATCAGCCACATGATCCCACCACCCACAGCCAGAGCGATTCGGATGATCCAGCCGATGGTAGGCCCCCAAAGATCGATCCACATCAAGAGGATGAATTCCATGTTGAGGAATAAAGGATCGAAGATCCAACACCGAAGAAAAAGAGGGTTCCGCCTAGGCTTTTCATGAGGGCATTTTGTTAGGCTGACCGACAGATCATTTCAAGAAAACAATTTTTTGGCATCAACCAATACGCTTTCGATTCAAGCACCCATGCGCACCTGCGCATCCGCTTGAATGGCTTTCCAGAAGTCGTTGAGGCTAGCATCAACTTCAGCCTTCGCCGTCTGGACATCAGCAGGTTGCGGGGCACCTTTGCCAAACAGGTAGTATTTGATTTTCGGCTCAGTGCCTGACGGACGAACCGCGAATTTGCGGCCATCTTCCAGGACCACTTGGATCATTGCCTGCGCTGGAACCGGGTCACCTTCGGCATCGAAAATTCGATCTTTGCTGAAATCAATCACCTGGCTCACCTTCGAGCCATCCAGTTCGGTTGGTGGCGAATCCGAGTAGGACGCTGCGAGTGCCTTGATCTTGGCCGCGCCATCAGCTCCTTCCATTACAATAGAGTGCCCTTGTTCAAGATGGACCCCGTATTCCTGATAAAGATCATCGAGCAGGGTTGGGATCGATTTGCCAACGCATTTCGCATAGGCGGCAAGCTCCGCGAAGAGGACCGCTGCCGCATTGCCGTCTTTATCGCGGACAAAGTCGCAGGCGAGATAGCCATAGCTCTCTTCGCCACCAACGACGAAGTAACGACTGTATTCTAGGCGCAGTTCGCGAGATTGAGTCTCTGTTAGTTCACGGTAGTCGCCCTTCTTGTCCGCTGGGATTGCCGCCTCGTATTTGCCCAATTTCTCAGCAATGTATTTGAAGCCGGTCAAGGTCTCCAGCGCCTGAATACCGAAACCTTCGGCGATGCGCTGTTGCAATTCGGTGGTCACATAGGTCGCAATCAGGAGCGCACGGCCTCGGTTCGAATCATTGAGCCAGCCGAGATCGAAGTGAGCCTTGATACGATACCAAGCGAGCAATGACCCAATCTGATTACCGGTGAGCAACTGCATTTCGCCCGCATCGTTACGCACCGCGACGCCCATCCGGTCGCAATCAGGATCTGTCCCGATGACGATCTCCGCGCCACTCTCGGTGGCCAGGTCCATGGCCATTTTCAGTGCTGGCGCGTTTTCAGGGTTCGGCGAGGCGACGGTTGGGAATCGGCCATCCTGCACGTCCTGCTCGGGAACGGTCAGAACTTCGAATCCAAATTCGCGCAGCGTGGGAACAATCAGGTGACCCCCTGTTCCGTGCAAATTCGTGTAGACCACCTTGGCACCGCCGCCTTCCAGAAGCTCGGGCTTCATCAGGAGAGTGCGGAGTTTCTTCAAGTAGCTTTCGTCAGCCTCCTCGCCAAGAACGGTCAAGCTTCCCTGCTGATCTTCGGGCAGGGCCTCATAGGCCTCGCTGTCCAGGGAATTCACTTCATCAATCACCCCTTGATCATGAGGAGCGATTAGCTGCGCGCCGTCGTTAAAGTAGGCCTTGAAGCCATTGTCGTGCGAGGGATTGTGCGAGGCCGTCAGAACGATCCCGGCATCCGCCCGCAGTTCACGGATCGCAAAAGAAACCTGTGGCGTCGCACGAGGCCCTTCGAAAAGGTAGGCATCACAACCTAGGTCGGTCGCGACTTTGGCACAGAACTCAGCAAATTCGCGCGAGAAATGACGAGTGTCATGGCCCAGAACCAAGCGCGCCTTTCGTGTCTCACCTCGAGCCTCCAAATCCTTCTGCACGTAGCTAACCAAGCCACGAACTGCGCGGCTGATATTGAAGTAATTCATCGTTGCCGTTCCCACACAAGGGTGCTCGGGACGCTCCTGGGCCTGAATTTCACCAGCTTCCGCATCCGTCACCACACGACCGATCGTGCGCCCGCGCAGGCCACCGGTGCCAAAGGCGAGAGTCTTGAAAAAACGATCATTGAGCTCGCTCCACTCCCTCTTCTCAACCAGCTCGGCAATCGCCGCAGCAGCCACTGGGCTCGTTGTGCCCCCTAAAAGGAGATCAATATTCTCAGCAGATGAGGCAAGGAGGTCTCCGGCTTTCACTGCGGAGTCGATCGTATCGAAAAGGGAGTCGTTCATGCCCATAAACTTCAAAATTTCTCCGTCAATTGCAACCCTCAAGCCACAGCAAGTCCGTCCTCATACCATTGAGTAAATCAAAAGAGACAAATCGCCGGAGCAATTCTTTGATTCAGC
>CAXIBU010000303.1:0-3193 GCA_964021555.1 uncultured Verrucomicrobiales bacterium
CACTGCGCGCCCTCGCCGCCGATACCATGAAGGCCCTGCAGGAGCCGCTCGATGCCTTGAATATCCCATGGGAAATTGCTGCTCGGACGGGTGATACCACTGCCAATCAGCGCGCCAAGTTACGCAAAAAGCTCCCCTTCGCTCTAGTTACCACACCGGAGAGTTTGTCGCTGATGCTGACTTACGACGACTTTCGCGAAAAAGTCGCCGGCCTTCACACCGTCATCATTGATGAGTGGCACGAGTTGATCGGAACCAAAAGAGGGGTCCAGACAGAGCTCTGCCTCTCTACCCTGCGCGATTGGCTGCCCGACCTGAAAACCTGGGGACTTTCCGCTACGCTCGGCAATCTCACCGAAGCAGCCTCGGTGCTCCACGGAGCAAAATCCCCTCAGACCGCCCTCATCGCGGGCAAGGCGGATAAGACCACCACCATTGAGACGCTCGTCCCCAAGGACATCGAGCGCTTTCCTTGGTCCGGCCACCTCGGCACCCGCTCGCTGAAGGCCGTCGTCTCCCAGATTGAAAAGGCGCGCTCGACCCTCCTCTTCACCAACACCCGCGCTCAGACCGAGATCTGGTTCCAATCACTATTAGATGCAAAGCCGGACTGGGCAGACGAGCTCGGCATGCACCATGGCTCTATCGACCGAGCGGAGCGAGGACGGGTCGAGGAAGGCCTTCGCGCGGGGACCCTGCGCTGCGTCGTCTGCACCTCTTCTCTCGACCTCGGGGTCGACTTTTCCCCAGTCGAGCAAGTCATTCAAGTCGGCAGCCCCAAGGGCATCGCAAGACTCCTCCAGCGCGCCGGACGCTCCGGCCACCAACCTGGTGCCAAAAGCCGTCTCCTCTGCGTCCCCACGAATGCCCTCGAACTGGTCGAATTTGCCGCAGCCCGCGAGGCCATGAACCGCCGCGAGATCGAGGCTCGTCGTCCCCTTCTCAAGCCGCTCGACGTCCTCGTCCAGCACCTCGCCACGCTAGCCATCGGCTGCGGTGTCCATTCCGAGAAATCTCTCGACCAAATCCGCCGCACCCACGCCTACGCCGACCTCAGCGATACCGAGTGGCAATGGGCGCTGCGCTTCATCTCCACTGGCGGCGAGGCACTCAAGGCCTACCCGCAATTCCAGCGCGCCGAGCTCGACGATAAGGGCCTCTACCGCATCAGCGACAAGCGCCTGATCCAGCAGCATCGCATGTCCATTGGCACCATCACCTCAGAGGCCAACATCTCAGTCAAATTCCAGAACGGCCAGAAACTCGGCACCATTGAAGAGGGCTTCCTCTCACGGGTGCGTAGCGGCGGACAATTCATCTTCTCAGGCCGCCGACTCCAACTCGTCCGCCTCCGCGACCAAACGGCCACCGTCAAAGTAGCCACCGGAAAGGCCAAAGGGCAGGTAGCCACGTGGGTCGGCACCAAGATGCCCCTGTCCTCCGAGCTCGCCCACGCCGTTTCGCGTCGATTGGTCTCTCCCGATCTCAAAGAGCCGGAAATGCGCGCCATCGCGCCCATTCTCGACCTGCAGCGACAGTGGTCACGCCTGCCCTCCGACGAATTTCTCCTGATCGAACAGACCCACTCCCGCGAGGGCGAGCACGCTTTTGTCTACCCCTTCGCCGGACGCCTCGTCCATGAGGGTATCGGCTCGCTCGTCGCCTACCGCATCTCGAAACACTCACGCGAGGACGTTCACATTACCATGAATGACTACGGATTCGGCCTGAGCAGCCGTGGCGGGTTATTCCAAGACGAGTCAACTTGGCGCGAACTACTCAGCACCGAGAACCTGCTCGAAGACCTCCTAGCCTGCATGAATACCGCCGAGCTTGCCAAGCGGCAGTTTCGTGGGGTCGCGCAAGTGGCTGGACTCGTCCTCCAGGGCTTCCCCGGCAAGCGCAAGACCACTCGCGACCTGCAAATCTCCAGCTCGCTCTTGTTTGAGGTCTTTACTCGCTACGATCCCGATAATCTCCTGCTAGCCCAAGCCGAGCGCGAGATCTTTGAACGACAGCTTGAGCTATCACGCCTGCAGAAGGTCCTCGACGCTTTGGAGCAACGGGCAATCGACCTTCAGAATCCAGACAAACTCACGCCTATGGCCTTCCCCCTCTGGGCCGACCGCCTCAGTGCTACACTGCCCTCAGGCGACTACCAGTCCCGTCTCGAGGCCATGCTTACCGAGCTAGAGCAAGCAGCGGACTAAATTCCGTTACGTGGGGCTTCTTGGTGACAAAATGATTTTTCTAGCGTTGAAATTATTTGATTGCCATTTCGTAATTTTCTGAGCTTATGCGCTCCGCTCGTGATCGCATTCGGTGTTTCCACCAAGTCCCTCGCGAGTTCAACAACCACCTAAATGCAAAACAAATTCGTGCTCGCCGCTGCGAGTGTGTTCGTCCTTGCCCCCGCGCAAGCTGCCTTCTTCATCGACTTCCGCAACGGGGTCTGGGATCACTCGGCCATTGGCGGGCCCAGCTCGTCCAACGGTTGGGCAGTTAATCCATCCACCAATCGTGGCTACGCTTCAGGCACCGCCGAGATCGATACCGGCGTCTTTCTCACCGTCAGCTCGACTTTCATCGGAACTGCCCAGCCCGGAACTTCCAACTTCAAACTGGATCCGGTCAACACCCCGGGCTTCGCCTTTCAAAACCGCGGCACAGGTGACCGAAATACCACCATCGATCCCGTGACAGGACGCATCCTTCTGGAAAACTACCAGAAGATCACCTTCACCTTCTCGGCTCCAGTCATCATGGACTTCCTCCAGCTGGCCGACATCGATACTGCAACCAGCTCCGGCAGCCAAACCTGGCGCGATGCCGTCGGCGTCGAATACTGGAACGGCAGCGCTCCGACCGACCCCGGAAGCGGCATCAATGCCGAAATCACTCACCTCGGCTCCCGCCTGGTCAGCGCGCAATCAGCCAGAGGCTTGAACTACGCCTGGGCTAACACCCTCGGCAACACCACGACCAGCAACCCAGCGAGCGCGACCGACGCTTCAAGCGTCACCTTTAGCTCTAGTGGCGAGGCCATCGACGGCTTCTCGGTCTACTTCTGGAACCGCGGCACAGCAGCCAACGGCGGCCAACACGGCATCGTCCTACAAGCTCAAGGAAACCGCCTCCAGCTCGCCCCCGTCCCAGAGCCAACCAGTCTAGCCCTGGTAGCACTAAGCACCCT
>CAXIBU010000304.1:0-3192 GCA_964021555.1 uncultured Verrucomicrobiales bacterium
TTCGCGGTTAACTTCACCCCCCTACCAAAGCCCGTATTTACCATAAGCCACGGCGAACAGGCCCATCAGCAAATTCGCGGTGAAATGCATCGTGATCACGGCACCGAGACTTTTTGTCTTCACCGTCAGCCAGTAGGTCAGCGAACCATACACCAGCGCTGCGGGCCAATCGACGGCTGAATGAATTGCGACAAAGGCAGCGGTCACGATCAGGTAGGATCGCATCGCAGGTCTGCCGAAGGGCTCGTTCCAGAATTTGCCATCGGGATTCATCACGTAGCGCATCAGGAAGCCACGCCAGAAGATCTCTTCGACAAAGGCGACGACCACCGCTGCGCGGAAGAAGCGCAAGATCATCGATGACCAGTAGGCGGCACTCCCGGGCGCAAAGACCTCCCCCGGATTGAAACCTTCGGCTCTCGAGGCCACGCCCAGCCGGGTCAGCCACATCGGCACGGCCTCGTCGTATCCGAAGCCCATGCGGTCAAAGACCACTGTCGGCAGCAGCCAAAGACCAATCCCGACCACGCCAAAGACGATACCCAGCAGAAATTTCCCCGCCGTCAGGCGAAATTCGTAGAACTTCCAGTAACGGATCACCAGCCAGGCACAAACGACGACTTGGATCGGGTAGATCCACTGCGCGACGTCCTTTTTCCACCAAACGGCATCCGGATGATCCCATCCCACCAGGCTCTCGGCCAGTGGCAGAAGGATCAGCCCCAACATGAAGGCCGCAAAGGGCCAGACATGGGCTTTGGTTTTGAGGGTATCTTGGGACGTGCTCACGTGCGAAGGGTCTCCGATAAAATGCGCTGTCGGTCAAGTGGTAGTCTGCATGCGCTGGCCTTATCACCGCCCCGTAAACTGCCACGGCAGCGCCGCCTGCAAATGACCACGGCGCAGCCCAGGACCAAGCGCAAGGTAGAACACCTCCGCCTTTCGCACTCGGATCGCCCCGCCATCGCATCCGAGCCAGTGCTCGACCAGCATGCCAAGGTCCGGCTGATGCCCGACAATCGCCACCCTGCCAAAATTCGAAAATCCACCGAGCTGCTCAATCGCCTCCTCAGGCCGCATCCCACAGCTGAGCCAGTTCTCGATGAGAGGATCAGCGAATTTCCCCGCCCCACACAGCAAGGTCGCGGTATCTCGCGCCCGCACCACAGGACTCGTTAGGACCAGCTCGGGAACCAATTCCGCCTTTCTCAGCAACTTCCCAATGTCCTTGGACTGCCGTTTGCCCTTGCTTGTCAGTTTGCGATCAAAGTCGCGGCCCGTCAGGGAGTCATCTTCAGCTTGAGCGTGGCGGATCACCAGAATTTCCATATCCAAGCATCAAAACAAAGCCCAGACCTGTCGGTCAAAAGCATTTTTGTCGTAATTTGGACCAAGCCTTGCTTGACTGATGTCGCTCACTCCTTTGGATTCCAAGCCTTTCCCAATGACCGCATTTTTTCTCCCCGTTCTCGCCTACTTCCTGGGCTCCATCCCCGTCGGCCTGGTGGCTGGCAAGCTCAAGGGCATCGACATCCGCCAGCATGGTTCCGGCAACATCGGCGCGACCAATGCCTTTCGCGTCCTCGGCAAGGGCACTGGCATCCTCGTATTTCTCAGCGACTTTGCCAAAGGCTTCGTCCCGGTCCTGCTCGCCATCAGCTTGGTCCAGTTCAAGGGCATGGACCAGACCATGGTCATCCCAGCTCTGGGCAAATTCGCCAGCGAGCTCGATCAATTCAGCGCCCAGCTCATTCAAGTTCTCACCGGTCTCTGCGCCATTCTCGGCCACAACTTCCCCGTTTGGCTCAAGTTCAAGGGCGGCAAAGGCATCGCCACCACCGCTGGCGCACTCTGCGCCCTGATGCCCGTCGGCATTCTCGTCCTGATCATCATCTGGGCGATCACTTTCGGCATTTCAAAATACGTCTCCCTCGCCAGCATCGTCGCGGCGCTCTCGCTCCCACTGGTCACCATCTACGGCTCATGGCGACACGGCAAGCTCGCCGATGGCACCTGGAACAAGCCGCTCTTCATCCTCTCAATCGTCATGGCGCTGCTCGCCGTGTGGCGTCACCGGAGCAACATTCAGCGTCTCCGGGCAGGCACCGAGAACCGCGCCTTCAGCAAGAAATCCTGATCGGAGGTTTATTTTCCGCATTTTCCGAGCTACTATTTCAATCACGACATGACTTCCATTTCCATCCTCGGCGCCGGCTCATGGGGCACCGCCCTCGCCCAGACTTTCGCGATCAATTTCGATCAAGTCGTTCTCTGGACCCATTCCGAGAGCCAGGCAAAAGAGCTCAAGCAGAGCCATACCAATCCGCGCTACCTCGAAGGCATCAGCCTCGCGAAAAACATCGTTCCAACCGCTGATCTCGACGAGGCCTCAAAGTCGTCCATCATCGTCTTTGTCGTCCCGACCAAGGCGACCCGTGAAGTCTCCGAGAAGCTTGGCCAGTGCCCATCACTCAATCAAAATGCGGTGCTCGTCAGCTGCGCCAAGGGCATCGAGCGCGGCTCGGGCAAGCGCATGAGCGAGATCATCGCCGAGCTTATCCCAGGGCACCCCGTCGCCGTCCTTTCAGGCCCCAATCACGCCGAGGAAGTCGCCAAGCAACTGCCCGCCGCCGCCGTCATCGGGTGCTCCGATGTCGACCTCGCTCGCGAGCTCCAGCACAAACTTTCCGCCCCGCGTTTCCGCCTCTACTGCAGTGATGACATCGCTGGCATCGAGCTCGGTGCCGCCATCAAGAACGTATTCGCCATCGCCGCCGGAATTTCCGACGGCCTCGGCCTCGGCGACAATGCCACCGCCGCCCTCGTCACTCGCGGGCTCGCCGAGATGGCCCGCCTCGGTCCTGCGCTCGGCGGTCAGCCTGAGACCTTCGTCGGCCTTTCAGGCGTCGGCGATCTCATGGTCACCTGCTACTCCCATCACTCGCGCAACAACCGCGTCGGGCGCGCGCTCGGCCAGGGCGGCAAGCTCGACGAAATCGTCGAAGGACTCGGCATGGTCGCCGAAGGGGTGCCAAATACCCTCTCCATCTACGAGCAGGCCCAAAAAGCCGGTGTCCGCACCCCGCTCATCGACGCCGTTTACTCAGTCCTCTACGAAGACAAAGTCCCCGCCCAAGCCCTGGAAGAGCTCTTCACCCGAGAGCTCAAGCACGAGCAGGACTGATCGGGTTT
>CAXIBU010000305.1:0-3124 GCA_964021555.1 uncultured Verrucomicrobiales bacterium
CCGTTGACGTTGCCCAGTTCCACGAAGAGCTGACCTTGATCCAGAGAGATCGAAATGCCGCCTTCTTTGCAGAAGAGAATGGTGCCCAGTTACTGGTATGTTCCGAGATCGGCAGCGAAGGCCGGAATTTCCAATTCGCTCATCACCTGATCCTGTTCGACCTCCCCTCTGATCCCGAACTTCTGGAACAACGTATCGGGCGCCTCGACCGCATCGGGCAGACCTCGACCATCAACATTCACGTCCCTTACCTCACGGGCACCGAGAATGAAGTCCTTGCCCGCTGGTTCCACGAAGGACTGGAGGCCTTTGAGCACAACCTTCACGGGGCCACCGAAATTGCCGACAAGTTGGCAAAAGATCTAGCGAAAGCCAGCAAGGCTCCGTCCGAAAAAGCCATCGTTTCTCTGGTCAAGAAGAGCCAGAAGCTCAAGTCCGAGATCGGCGAACGCTTAGCCAAGGGACACGACCGCTTGCTCGAGCTCAATTCCGCCAAGCCCGGCAAATCCGCCGAATTGATCGAGGCAATCCAAGCTTGGGACGACCACCCACGCTTCGAGGACTACTTCCTCAAGCTACTCGACTTTTACAACCTCAACGTCGAGGACCTCGACGAGCGCTCGTATCTGATCACCGGCAACGAGCAGCTCACCCACAAGCTCCCCGCACTCCCCGATGAGGGCATGGCCATCACCTTTGACCGCACCCAGGCCCTGTCTCGCGAGGACTTTCACTTTGCCAGCATCGATCACCCCATGCTTCAGGGCGGGCTCGATACCCTGCTCGGATCCGACACCGGAAATGCGGCGTTCGGCGTCTGGGAGACTCCCGGCGAAAAGACCATTTTCATCGAAGCTCATTTCGTCATTGAATGCGTCGCGCCCCCCGCCCTACACCTCGACCGCTTCCTCCCGCCCACCCCCGTCCGGCTCGTGCTCGACCACCAGGGCAAGAACCGCAGTCAGGACGAGGATCTTCGCAAGGCTGAGCTCTACAACGGTAGCATCCACAAGCTTCTCAAGAACGAGGCACTCAAGCAACAAGTCCTACCCAAGCTCATCAAGGCCCTCGACCCCATGGCCAAGAAAGTCGCCACCAAGCTCGCACAAAAGGCGCACCTAGAAGCATCACAGTCGCTCGGTGACGAATTGACCCGCTTGAAATCCCTCGCCAGTAACAATCCACGCATCACTCAAGGTGAGATCGACGCCATGGAGAGCTACCACCAAGCGATCCTCGACGGGCTCAAGCAAGCTCGACCTCGTCTTGATGCCATGCGCATGATCTTCAAGCGGCCCAAGTCCGCCAGCCGATAATCTCCCCCAGCCATGTGCGGCATTTTCGGTCTTTTTAATTCGGCACCCAGCGACGAGAAGCTGGATGCCATGGAAAAGGCCTTGCACCACCGTGGCCCCGACGGAAAAGGCCGGCTGAAGCGGATGTATTCCGGCATCGGAATGACCCGACTGAGCATCCTTGATGACCGGCTCGGCCACCAACCCTTCTTCAGTGCCAATGGCCGGGTCGCCGCCGTATTTAACGGTGAGATCTACAACTGGAGAGCTCTCCGAGAGGAACTTCGCGCGCTCGGGCACCACTTTCGCACCGAATGCGATGGCGAGGTAATCCCTGCCGCTTGGGAACAGTGGGGCCCCGAAATGCTAGAGCGCTTTCGGGGCATGTTCGCGATCGCCCTCATGGATGGCGAAAAACTCTTCCTTGCACGTGATCCCGTCGGACAAAAGCCACTCTACCTCGCCTCGCTAAGCGATGGCAGCCACGCCTTTGCCTCAGAGATTGCGGGCATTCGCGCAGCGGGCCACCCACTAAACATCAATTTCACCGCCTTAGAGCACTGGCTCGCCCTGCGCTACGTCCCAGAGCCCGCGACTTTGCTGCAAGGCATCAAGACACTCCCCGCAGGCCACCACTTCCAATGGCAGCCCGGAAAAGACCCTAAAATTCGGCGCTGGTGGAAGCCGCCAAGTAGGCATGGCGATTCGAACCTCTCCGATGCCGATGCCCTCAGCGACCTAGGCGAGCTTGTCGATGACTGCACCCATCAGGCCCTGCAATCCGATCACCCGATCGCCTGCTACCTCAGCTCGGGCATCGATTCCGCTCTATTATTGGACTCGATTCAACGCGCAGGTGGCACCTGCGAGACCATCACCGCAGGGTTCGGGGACTCTTCGGGCGAAATCGAGCACGCCGCTCTGATGGCAGATCACTTCGGCTACAAGCACCATCAGGTCAGGCTCGATGCCAGCCACCTCGACGAACTACCTCGCGTGATCCGCCAGATGGGCACCCCCGTCGCCGATGGGCTCATTCTGGCCTTTGATGCCCTCGGCAAAGCCACTGCCGACCTTGGCTGCCCCGTCGCTCTCGGAGGAGAAGGCCCAGACGAATTATTCAGAGGCTATTCTTTTCAACAGAGTCTGGAGAGGGCTGAAAAACTCGGATCCAAGGGGCGAAAAGTCGCCGCCACTTGGGTCAAACACGCGCCGCAATCGTGGCTCGATGCAAGAACCCCACTCCCCACTTCTATCGGCAAAGCCGGGCGGCAAAAAATTCAGCAGTGGCTCGCTCACTATGACAGATCCACCCCCTGGGAAAAGGGCATGGGACTGCGCACGCTCTTTTCTCCCCACGAAATCCGTGACCTCTTGTTGGAGCCCCTCTGGATCGAGCCTCCGCTCGCCCAAGCCCCCGACCTCATCGATCAGCACCACCGGCAGCAGTTCATCGAATGGCTCCCCGATTGGTCAATCATCCGCCAAGACCGCAATGCAATGGCCCACTCCGTCGAGTATCGCATGCCCTTTCTCGATCCCGCAATGATCCACTTCAGCGGCCAGCTCCAGGCGAATCAAAAAATTCGCGGCCGCTCAGGCAAATGGATCTGGCGCGAGCTCGCAAAGGCACGACTCCCGAGGATCAGCGCTCGACGTCCCAAGGAACCATTCTATTTCCCCCTCGAGAAATTCAGCCAGTCCTCCCAGTGGAAAACTTTAGTTGGCGACCTCCTATCCAAGGATAAGCTCAACGAAGACTACATCTTCCGCGCCGAATCCGTCGAACGGCTCAAGCAAGGGGCGAGCACCGGCGAATTTCTCCCTTT
>CAXIBU010000306.1:0-3123 GCA_964021555.1 uncultured Verrucomicrobiales bacterium
ATGGAACAGGCCATTGATTCGTTTTTGATCTTTCTCGCCACTGAGAAAGGCCTATCAACCGCCTATCAGCTCTCCGTTCGGCAGAGTTTGGAGAGCTTCAGCGATTGGTGCGAGGGCAAGGGGCTTAGCCACCCGGGAGAAATTCGAACCGACCATTTGTCCCAGTTCCTCTTGGATCGTGGAAAGGGGCTGCAAGCATCCTCGCTGCGGATTCTTTTGGTGCATTTGAAAATCTTCTTCCGCTTCTTGGTAAGCCGACAACTTTCCAATCATGACCCAGCTGATGCCCTGCTCTCGCCCCGGCCGGACGCCAAGCTGCCCGAGACCTTCGATGCCGCCAGCCTCGATCAATTACTCAGCAGCATCGATCTCACCAAACCGCTCGGGAAACGTGATCAGGCGATTCTTGAACTACTCTATGGTTGCGGGCTGCGGGTTTCCGAAATTGCTGGTCTCAAGCTCGAACACTTCGACGAAGAAGAACGATTCTTCCGCGTGACGGGTAAGGGAAACAAAACCCGCATGGTGCCAATGGGAAGCAAGGCTTTCGAGGCACTGCAGAATTTTCTCCGCCACGAACGGATCAGCTTGGTCAAGCCGCACACCACTGGATTGGTCTTTTTGTCCGTCAGAGGTCGTGGGCTCAGCACTGACCGCATCCGTCAAATTGTCAAAGAACGTGCCAAGCAAGCAGGCATCGATCAGCGGATCTACCCTCACCTGCTGCGCCATTCCTTTGCCACTCACCTGCTTGAAGGTGGAGCTGACCTCAGGGTCATTCAGGAGCTACTCGGCCACGCTGATATCGCAACTACTCAGATCTACACTCATGTCGATCAAGCGAGGTTGAAATCCGTTCACCAGCAGTTTCATCCGCGTGGGTAAGAAAAAAGCTGCCTCCCCCGTCGGGAGAAGCAGCTTTTGGAAATTTCGGCCCAATCGGCCAAGATCGAACCAAGATCACGCGAGAGCCTTGAGCTTCTCAGCGAGCATTTCTTTAGTAACCGCCGCGCCAGTGATTTGGTCGACGACTTCACCGTTCTTGAAAAAGGCGAGGTAAGGAATGGAGCGAACACCGTATTTGACAGCAAGTTGCTGATTGGAGTCCACATTGACTTTTCCGACCTTAGCCACGTCAGCGACTTCTTCTGCAAGCTGGTCGATGACTGGTCCGATCATTTTGCAAGGACCACACCACTCTGCCCAGAAGTCGACAAGAACAGGTTTGTCTGAGGAGATTACTTCAGATTCGAAATTGGATTCATTAAATTCAGTTGCCATGTCCAACAGATAACCATGAGTTAGAAAAAAGCAAGAGCCCTTCCGATTTTCACGAAAGGGCTCTGAAAAAGTGTGGCCGCATCAACTTCTCGGTGGAGAGAAGCTCGGATAAAGAGGCTCAGTCTTTGGGCGTCTGACCTGTTGTGAACTCAACGAAAACAACAACGAGGGCGGCGATTAGGACAAGAATAGGAAAGATCATTATTTTTGCGAGCTGATGACTTGGAATCCAGGATCGACCTTGGTGTTGGTCGTATACTGAGTGAACAGAACGAATGCACTGAGCAAGAACAGGATGATCGACATGACCATGGGAACGACTTTGCTCTCAGGCTCGTCGAGCTGGAAAGTCTGGGTATCATCCGAGACATTCGTCGCTTGAGTGACTCCACCAGTGTCCGCACCTGGTGTGGAGGGCAGTTGAGTGGTCCCGAGATTGACGGTTGCCTTGGGAAGCGGCTGGCTGGCAGCTCCTGGCTGGGTTAGCGGCTTGGTTGGAGCAGCCGTGAGCGGGCGAGTCGGCGCAGCAGTCGCTGGAGCGGCAGGAGGTCCGCCGGGAGTGATTGGCTTACTCGGCGTATTCAACCGCACGGTGGGAGCCGGGGCAGCCGGTTTAGGAGCGCCGCCGCCAAGTGGGATGGTCGGAGCTGGAGCCTTTGGCGCGGCTGGGGCGGCACCGCCGCCAGGAGCTTCAGCCGCGGCGTCCGGATTGGCCCGCAGGGTGACGCGGATGGTTTCTTTCTTAAGTGGGACCGACGCCGTTTCCGGAGTGGGCTTCATGTTGGATTTGTCTTCTGCGTCGCTCATTGTGAACTAGGTAAAGTGTCCAAAGGTTTTCTTCGGATTTTGCCTAGTAAGTCGATTTCGGCCCCACCTGTCAAACTCCGATCTTTCGAAATGTGAATTTCACGCAAGAATAGCGTGCTGTTTGATGGCTTCTGCTTGCAAGTCGCACATTCCCGACTTTGACTTCAACCACAACAAATGAAGCCACTTAACCTGATAGCCAGTTCGCCCCAAGCCTTCGGCGGAGAAATTCGCCTTCTAGAGCGCGATGGCACTTACCACCTCGAACAAGGGACTGAGGCGCTGGACACCTCGCGAGCCCGACTACCTGTGCAACGCATGGTGCAGATGGCCTGCCACCCCTTCAAGGGAGCACGGCAGCCACGTATCCTTATCGATGGACTGAACCTCGGCCAAGTCCTTCACGAAGTCCAGACAGCTCTACCCCAGAAGGGAGCAGAACTTGTTCTGGCGGAACCTAAAGTCGACCTACCTTCTTGGCATCGCGGCCCGCTCGCCGATCTCTACCCTGGATTGCTCGACGATGAGCGGATCCAGCATCAAGTGATCAGCGCCGATGAGGTCGCCGCAAACGAATCCAAATCCCTCAATTTGATATTGGTCAGCTGTCTCGGAATTGCCTCGGAAGCCGCCAATCATCCGATTCTGACCAAGAAAGGAATGAATTTGGCATCGGGGGCCTTGAAAGATGGCGGATTACTGGCAGTAGTGTCCGATACCCGCGACGACGGATTTGGCAAACTACTCGCCAAGCATGGCTTCCAGGTCGTCGAGGAATACTCTCCACCTTCAGAAAATTCCAAGTCCAAGCGGCTCCACCCTATCTGGTTGGCCCGCAAAGGCTTCTATGTCTCACAAAACCGTCAACGTTCACGCCACTAATCTCATGAAATCCCACTATTTGCCCTTTGTTCTCACCGCTCTCGCGGTCTCTCAACCGATCATCGCCGATGAAGCCGCTCCGGCGGCTGCAGAAGAAAAAGCCGAACAAGCCGCCCCGAAAACTCACGAAGTCGCCAAAAAGGCCCTCGAATT
>CAXIBU010000307.1:0-3093 GCA_964021555.1 uncultured Verrucomicrobiales bacterium
TCCTCCATCTCCTGCAGCTGTTTCTCTTGCTTCTCTTTGCCCTGATCAGGCTTGAAATCCTCCAGCCCTTTTTGATTCTGCTCCAGGGCATCCGCCAATTCCTTGGCCGCTGGCCCCAGCTCTTTTTCCAATTCGAATGCGGGAAAGTCCTTCTCGATCTTGCGGAAAAGCTCCTCTGCTCGCCGATGCGCCTCCGCCGCTTCCTCACGCGCTTCTTCTATCGCCTTCGGATCTCCGGATTCGATCGCCTTCTTCAGCTTCTTGAGTGATTCGCGGGCCTCTTCCAGAGCATCGCTCAGCGCCTCGAACTTCGCTTGGAATTCTTGCAAAGTCGTCTGATCCCTCAAGCGCTGCGCGTAATCTTCCCGACTGATGACCTGAACTTTCACCAAGCCTGACGATCCGACCCCCGTCAGCTGAGGATTGGTATCGCTGGCCTCAAGGAAAAATTCGAGCACCTCCCCGACCTTGACCCCAAGCTCGCCGAGATCGAGCTGACGCTCAAATTCGAAGCCTGAGTCATCCAATCGCTGGGCCAGAGTCTGCGGGCGATCGCGATAACCGACGAGGCTCCGGATCAGGTCGATTCGCCCCAAGGCAAAGTCATCGCGCGCCTCGCCGCGCAGGCGCAAGACGGATTCAGGTGTCGCCAAGAGCAAACTAGGTGGACTGGTCAGCTCGACCGTGGGAGCCGCATCCGCGCGGACCAACTGGGAGAATCGCACCACCTCCTCGGTTCCCCGCACATCTCGCAGCACCACTTCAACCTCGCCGGCCTCTTGTAATTTCCAATCGTAGCGCACCGATTTGCCCGCAACCTGCTCGGCCTCGATCTCCATCAAGACGTCCTTCGTCTTAAGATCCCGCAGACGCAAGCGACCACCAGCCAAGGGACGATTGCTCTCCAAGGTCAGGCTTGCGGAGGTGCCACTCAGTCCCGAAATTCCCTCAGCCGGCATTTCGCCTTCGGTGGGATTCAATCGTGAATAGCTCGGCGGCGTCAGTGAAAGCTTGGCCGCGAGGATTTGCGGCTTGAGTAGCACCTCAATCTCATACCAGTCGCTGCGCGCATGCCCGGTGGAAAAGGCGAGCTTGAGTGGCTTGGTGACGCTGTCGAATTTGATCCGATATTGACCTTCATCGACGCGGAAGACCGGCATCTTCTGAGGCCCCGATTCCGTTTCGACGAGGCACATCACGTCCTCTTTGATCTCTCCTCCGCTGACCGCCACATCGACCAGCACCGCTTCCCCGTAGATCACTGCTGGCTGATCCGCCGTGATAGCGAATTTCAACGGGCTCCAAGGTGGAGTATCTAGACCGGGCTGTAAAATCCTCTCGGCAATCACCTTGGACTGCTCGGGAGCCAGATAGAATGGAGCCGCTAGAACGGCCCCACCAAGCGCCACGACGCCAAGCCCCTTGGCCAGTGCGCCAAGTGACAGGAAGGACGACGACTTTACCTCTTTTAATGATTCCGCCCCCTCTTTCAAAGACTGCTCTTTTAGATATTGTTGCAGAGGTCGTTCAGAATCCGGTGCCTCACCAAATTCCATCGTGGTTAAGCTCGTGTAGCGACCATCACCGCGCAAGCGATCCGCTCGGCAGGCGACATCCCGCAGGCTCGGCCGTGTCGCCTGCCAAATCCGCAGCCCCAGCAGCGCCACGAAAGTCGTAGCAATCAGGCCATTGATCACGTAGCGAGCCGACTGATCCAGCGCGTAAAAGAAATCTGCGACACCATAAACGACCAGCACCAGCGCCGTCAGCCCGAGCAGCCACAGAAGCCCCTCACCAGCCAAGCCGAGCCACCAGCTCAATCGCAGTCGATTGAGCTGGCGTTGGAAGCGATTGAGTTCGGCTTTCATTGGGATAAAATAGGTAAGAGGGATGAGTCGATTAGGTGAGCCCGAGACGTCTGCGAAGGAACCACTCTAAACCTAGCAGCAAAGTGGCAATCATTGCAACTGGCCAGTGCATCCATGAAGCCACCCAAGTCACACCTCCTGAGGCGCTTGCATTTTCCTCTTCGACCGTCTTGAACAGAGTTTCCAGGGCTTCCGGCTCGGCTGATGGCAAAAATTCGCCCCCGGTATCCGCTGCAATCGCCCGCAGAAATTCGAGGTCCGGGTTTAGCTCGTCGAGCTCGGAAGGAGGCCGCAGCACTTCCAGTTGTGCATCTGGGCCGGGGGCCTTGGTCTGCGGATCGATCATCTGCAGGCGATAGGTCCCGGGCTCTGGGCTATCGAAGCTCAGCGACCAGTGGCTATCATCGAGCTGGGCTGGGGTGAATTTATCAACCACCTTGCCCGAGGAATCTCTCAGCTCGACCAAGGGCGGATTTGGAGCGCCCTTGCCGCGATAGCCAAGCTTCGCCGCGACACGGCTCCCCTGCTGCACCCGACCTTCATCGAGCCGCAGGGAAAAGTCCTGACCCGGCAGGAATTCCGAATAGGTAATCATCCATTGGATCAGCTGCGTCCAGTATTCCTGATACATGTTACCGAGCTCACGAGCCTCGGGATAAAAGTCCCATTTCCAGAGACCATCGGCATTCACCATGGCCGTCGTGCCCTGCCCGAAACGACGCACCATCAGCAGCGGGAAACTCGTCTCACGCCCGTTCAGCCCGATCTTGCCCTCGGCCAGGATTCGGGTGAAGGGCTTGGTCCGAGCGATGCGGTTCGCATCTCTGAGCGCCGGCAATGAGCCCCAGACTCGATTCTCCGGAGCGGGCAGAGCTTGCCCGAAGAGCCCCGCATTTGCCCCGTCCTGAGTCGGTTGCAGTCGAAATTCATCGATCACCCCGGCCTCCCACTCGACCGGCTCGAACTGGTCCAGGCCTTCGGCATCGCCCAGGTAGGACTTTCCGCGCGCAAAGAGCACCGCCCCGCCTTGCTCGCTGACGAAATTCCGCAGTAATTTGAGCCGCTCCGGGCTGATAAAGTGCCTCGCCCCCTTGCCAAAAACGATCAAGTCGTAGCGATTCATCTCTTCCGCGCTCGAAGGAAAGATATCCGAGGTCGAAGCCGCCGGGCGCTGGTCCCCGGAATCAATTCGAAAGAAGCGCTCTTCACTGATCCGATACACCGA
>CAXIBU010000308.1:0-3084 GCA_964021555.1 uncultured Verrucomicrobiales bacterium
TCATCTTTGAAAAGTAACCTCCGGCATGTCCGCGCCCTTGCTCAGCCTTTCTCAGATCGAACATTCGCGGTTGCACCCGCAGCGACTGCGCATCGCTGAATTTGAAATTCACCCCGGCCAGACCTGGGGCGTGCTCGGCAGCAACGGCGCAGGAAAGTCATCTTTCGCCTCCCTACTGAGCGGTGAACTGCCCCTCCCCGAGGGCAAGCGCAGCGCACGGGCAAACAAGATCCTGCGGATCTCTTTCGAGCAAGAACAGGCACTTCTCGAGCGCGAGATCCACGAGGATGACAGCGAATTTCTCCAGAAGATCGATGCCGGCCGCACCACTCGCGAGCTGATCGAAGAGCTCGCCACCCCCACGGCGGATCTCGACCAGATCATCGCTTCCCTCCAGCTCGGAGCTTTTATCGACCGCGGGTTCCGCCAATTGTCCACCGGCGAGCGCCGACGCATGATGATCGCCCGGGCGCTGAGCCAAGAGCCGGATTTATTGGTGCTCGATGAACCTTTCGACGGGCTCGACCACGAGTTCACCGAGCATTTGAAAGCTCTCTTCGAAGACCTTCACCATCAGATCCCACTCGTCCTCATTGTCAACCGACTCTCCGACCTCGGCAGCTACCTCACCCACCTCGCCTGCCTCCACGAGATGGAGCTGGTCACCGTCGGCCCGCGCGACGAGGTCGAGAAAAGCGAGCTGTGGCAGCAATTTCAGGGACTGCAGCAGGAAGAGCGCCCCCTGCCGGATGCCCTACCGGGCCACCAAGCCTACCACTCGCACCCCGATCAGCCGATCATCGAGCTGCGCCAGATCCGCGTCGCCTACCATCAGTCCACCATCATCGATCAGCTCGACTGGACCATCCTGCCCGGGCAGCACTGGAAAGTCAGCGGACCCAACGGCTGCGGCAAGTCCACCCTCGTCAACCTGATCTCCGGCGACCACCCCCAGTGCTACAGCAATGAGCTCCGACTTTTCGGCGTCAAGCGCGGTCAGGGAGAGTCGATTTGGGAGGTCAAGCGTCACCTCGGCCTGATGTCGACCACGCTCCACCAGGACTACCGTATTCAGGTCACAGCCGAGACCGTATTGCTCTCCGGATTTTTCGATAGCATAGGCGTCTACCGCCCCGTCTCCAGCACGCACAAGGCAATCGCCAGCCAGTGGCTCGAATTTCTCGGAATGTCCCAGAAACGCAACACGCGCTTCCATTCGCTTTCCTTTGGCCAACAGCGCATGCTCCTGATCGCCCGCGCCCTGATCAAGCGCCCGCATTTGCTCATTCTCGATGAGCCCTGCCAAGGTCTCGACCCCATGAACCGAGCGCTCGTCCTCCAGCTCATCGACCAGATTGCCAAACTCGGCATCGCCCAAGTGCTCTACATTTCCCACGAAATCGAAGATCGTCTATCCTGCCTCACCCACGAGCTACGATTCATCAAAGTCGATACCCCGCCCAGTTCCGAGGCACCGCCCTATCGCATCGAAATGGGAGAAATTCCACAATGACTCATTTCAAGATTGCCCCAATCGTCCAGAATCGTCACACACCCGCAATGATTTGAATCTTCGGGAGTGACTCTCTCCTCTCTATCATTTAACTCGCTTCTAACCATCATGAGCACCAATTACTTCAACACCCTTCCCTTCCGTCGCCAGCTCGAAGAACTCGGCACCTGCCGCTTCATGGACGCCGAAGAATTTGCCAATGGCACCGATGCCGCTAAAGGCCTGAAAATCGTGATCGTCGGCTGCGGCGCACAAGGCCTCAACCAAGGTCTCAACATGCGCGATAGCGGGCTCGACGTCGCTTACACCCTTCGCGATGCTGCCATCGCTGAAAAGCGCCAGTCCTATCTCAACGCTACCGAAAACGGTTTCAAAGTCGGCACCTACACCGAAATGCTCCCGACCGCCGATGTGGTCATGAACCTCGCCCCTGACAAGCAGCACACCGCTGTTGTCGAGAGCGTCATCCCTCACATGAAAGAGGGCGCGACTTTCTGCTACGCCCACGGCTTCAACATCGTCGAAGAAGGCGTGCAAATTCGCAAGGACCTGACCGTCATCATGGTCGCTCCTAAGTCACCAGGCTCCGAAGTTCGCGAAGAATACAAGCGCGGGTTCGGCGTTCCTACCCTCATCGCTTGTCACACTGAGAACGATCCTACCGAACAAGGCATCGAAATCGCCAAGGCTCTCTGCGTCGCTCAAGGAGGCCACCACGCCGGCGTGCTTGAGTCATCCTTCGTTGCTGAAGTCAAATCCGACCTCATGGGCGAGCAGACCATCCTCTGCGGCCTGCTCCAAGCTGGCTCCATCCTCTGCTTCGATAAAATGGTCGAGAAAGGCATCGAGCCTGGCTACGCCGCCAAGCTCATCCAATTCGGCTGGGAAACCACCACCGAAGCTCTCAAGCAAGGCGGCATCACCAACATGATGGATCGCCTCACCAACCCAGCCAAGCTGGTCGCCTTCGACCTGGCCGAAGATCTTAAAGAGATCATGCGCCCTCTCTTCGACAAGCACATGGAGGACATCCTCTCCGGCGAATTCTCCAGCACCATGATGGCCGACTGGGCCAACGACGACGCCAACCTCCTCAAGTGGCGTAAGGAAACCGGCGAAACCAACTTCGAGAAGACCGAAGCCACCGGAACCATCACCGAGCAAGAATACTTCGACAAAGGCATCCTCATGGTCGCCATGGTCAAGGCTGGCGTTGAGCTCGCCTACGAAGCCATGGTCGATTCCGGCATCGAGCCAGAGTCCGCCTACTACGAATCGCTCCACGAAACGCCACTCATCGCCAACACCATCGCTCGTAAGAAGCTGTTTGAAATGAACCGCATCATTTCCGACACCGCTGAATACGGTTGCTACCTCTTCTCCCACGCCTGCGTGCCACTTCTCGGCGACTTCATGAAGACTGTCGATGTCGATATCCTCGGCAAGGGCCTCAGCCTCGAAGACCTCGCCGTCGACAACCGTCGCCTCGTCGAAGTCAATGCCGCCATCCGCGAGCACGAGATCGAAGAGATCGGTGCCGAGCTTCGCGAATCCATGGCCAACATGAAGGC
>CAXIBU010000309.1:0-3034 GCA_964021555.1 uncultured Verrucomicrobiales bacterium
AGTGACTTAACAAACACCGCCGAGCTCCGGCCGCTGCGTTCGAGCAGGTCTCGGCGTTCTGGGGGCAGTTTGTCGCGGGTCCATTCTTCGTAATTGGCGCGGTTGCGGAAGAAGTCGGCGGCGCTTTGGCTCAGGGCGAAGACTTTTTCGTAGCCTGCCCTCTTGGCCACCGCTTCGGCATGCTTGACCAGGCTGCGACCGTAACCGAGCCCTTCATGGTTGTCTTTGATCCGCAAACAGGCGATCTCCGCGAGCTTGTCCGCTGGGTAGGGATGAACGGCGACACAGCCGACCACGTTGCCGTCGACCTTCAATACGTGATATTCCTCCAAGCGCTGGGCGATGTCTTCGTAGCTGCGGTCGAGCAAGAGCGCATCGTAGACCGAGCGTCCGATCAGAGAGAGCAGTTCCGGGATGTCTTCCTCCGAGAGCTGGCTCAGCTCACGGTAGGCATCCGAGTAGATCATCACCCCCACCCCTTCGTTGGAGAAGAGTTCGGCCAAAATCACATTTGGCGAGCGAGCGTCCAGCAGGTGGACGCGTCGCACCCCCGCCCGACACGCCTTTGCGGCAAGATCCATCAGCTCTGGCTGGTCGGTCACGGGCATTGGGCTGCCTGCTGGAACGGCGTGCAGGGCCACTGAGCTGCCAAGCGGGAGGTCTGCAGAGAGCAGCCAGATCAGCTTGGTCGCCTTCACTTCGAGAGAAAGTTCCACCATTTGAGAGCTGAAAATGCCGCCTTCATACGGCACCACCGCGGCCTGGCCCCGGCTTAGCACGGTCACTGCGGACACCCTTGATTCAGCAGTGACTTTGGCGACTTTCAGATCCAGACGGATCAGTTGCTCGTAAAGCCTCTCAAAGTCACCCGCAGGCCCCGCCACTACCAAATTCACCCCCAGGCCCTGAAGCGCAGCGAGATCCAAGGTCGCATCCCTCCAATCATCGCCCGCCATCAGCTCTTGCGAGAAGCAGACCACGAAACAACGCCCGCGAAATTGCGGCACATATTGAAGGAGGGCTCTGAGATCAAAATTGGACATCGTCTGAAAAAGGACTAACAGTCATTCACGGACCTGAAAAGGCCCATTCTTTGGTGCGTCGGCCTTGGCATTCGCTCCACCTGACGCAATGAAAGAATTACTCAAAAAGCAAGGCCCCTTCGCCCTTCGCAATGTGCGCCTCTTCGCATGGTTCCAGATGCTCTATGGCGCCCGGGCCTACTACCCGATTCTGGCGATCTTCTTTGTGGACCTCGGGCTCACCCTCGACCAGTTCGTCATCCTGAACGTCGCTTGGGCGATCTCCATCGTGCTCCTGGAGGTCCCCTCGGGTGCCCTGGCCGACGTCATGGGGCGTCGGCGTTTGCTGATCACGGCGAGCTGCCTGATGGCCATCGAAATGGCGATTCTCGTCTTTGCCCCGGCGAATGGGAGCTGGTGGTTGTTTAGTTTATGCCTAGTCAATCGAATCCTTTCGGGGGCCTCCGAGGCCGCCGCCAGTGGCGCAGACCAAGCGCTTGCCTACGACACCTTGGAGAAAGAAGGCATCGAAGACAGCTGGGACGATGCCCTGAGCACGTCCATGAGCTGGCAAAGCGCAGCCTCCGTAGTGGCCATGACCCTCGGCGGGCTGCTTTACTCCCCCGACCTGATCAATCGCGCCTTCGGCTGGGCGGGTATGGAATTCGAGCTGTCCCGCGAAATCGCCCTGCGCATCCCGGTGAGCCTGGTTTTCCTGCAAGCCATTGCCTGCATCTGCATCACGTGGAAGATGAAGGAGATCAATGAATCCACCCACACGGACACCTCGCTCAAGGGCCGTGCCAGTGCGACTTTCCGCACCACCATCAAGGCGGCGAAATGGGTCTGGCAAACTCCCCTGGCACTCACTTTGGTCACCGGCGGCTTCCTGATCGATGCGGTGATCCGAAACTTTGCGACGATCAATTCGCAGTATTTCAGGCTCATTCAGATCCCCGAGTGGAGTTTCGGGTTCATCGCTGCTGGAACCTCGATGTTCGGCATATTTGTGCCCAAATTCGCCCGCAAGTTGAGCCGACAAGTGCCTCCAGTGGTCCACGTGATCCTCGTTTTTCTCGTCGGAATTCTCTCCATCGCGCTGCTCGCCCCCGCGTGGCCCTACTGGGGAATCCTCCCCGCCATGCTCAGCATGCTCTGTCTGGGATGGAACGGATTCATCATGAACCGGCACCTCAACGAGCTAACCAGTTCGGACCAGCGGGCCACCGTGCTGAGTGTGCGCGGACTCGCCTCCAACCTCTCTTACGGCACCTACAGCCTCGCCTTCGCCGGCATGCTGGCCCTCGCCAGAAAGAGCGCCCAATCCACGGATGCGGACTCCGTCACCAACGAGGCCCTGAGCTCCGCCCTCACCTGGCAGCCTTTCTATTTCGCCGCCACCTTGATAGCCTTCATCATCTTTGCGCGTAGAGGTAAGCAAAAGATCTCACAGTCAATTTGACCCCAGCCAACCCTGAGCTAAGCTTCTCGTAATGAAAATTTTCAACACCATCATCCCTGTCCTGGTCATCGCCCTGATCACCTCCTGCACTCGCGGCGAGCCGATGGAAACTGGCAAGAAAGCCCCCGAACAACCTACTGAAAAAGTCGTGAAAACTGAAGAAGAGTGGAAAAAAGAACTCACCGCCGAGCAATACCGTGTCCTGAGACAAAAAGGCACCGAAGCGCCCAATGGCAAAGCCTACAAGCAATTCAAGGAACAAGGCCCTGGCACCTACTACTGTGTGGGCTGCAACGCCAAGCTGTTCCACTCTGACCAGAAATTCGATTCCAAATGCGGCTGGCCCTCCTTCTGGGATCCCGCCAAACTTGAGGGCATCAAGACCATCGCCGATACCAGCCACGGCATGATCCGCACCGAAGTCGTCTGCGCCACCTGCGAGGGCCACCTCGGCCACCTCTTTTCAGGCGAAGGATTCGACACCCCGAAAGACCAGCGTTTCTGCATCAACGCCGTCACCCTGCGCTTCGTCCCGGATGAGGTGGAGGGG
>CAXIBU010000310.1:0-3031 GCA_964021555.1 uncultured Verrucomicrobiales bacterium
TCGCCGAGTGGACGTGCTCGGGTAAGATCATCGATGACGATGACGGGAACGACGCGGTGAGAAAATAAGCTCATTTGATCATTTCAATCGGGCGGAGAATTTTGTCGGCCGTCGCGTTGAGGTGGATGTTGAAGCTCTCGGGGTCCAGCTGTTCGACTTTCGACCACATGGCGCCTGCGTGATAGGTGACGGGATGGCTAAGATCACTAGCTAGGACCTTGAGGAGGTGGTCAGGTTGGTTGACGTGACCATTTTTGGCGTCCTTGTTGTTGATCAGGAAGGTGCCAATGTGGCCATTGCCATCCTGGTTCATGACCGGATCCCAGTAGCCCATCAATTGACCACTGAAGGCGCTGGGGCGGCCTTTCGGGGTGCGCTTGGCCAAGCCAGCGACCGGGCGGATGCCCTTGGCATCGCCCTCCACTTCGAAGCTCGATTGCACTTCAAAGGCATGAGTGCCGAGAGGCATGGAAATCACTCGGGTTTCCCGGATTTTAGCGCCATCAATTTCGAGCTCCGGGTAGGTCAGCTTGAAGCGCAGCACGGCTGGTCCCTGATCGATCACCTCGAATTTCTCAAAGACGGGGCTGGTGTGGAGCTTGCCCTTGGAGTCGAGGTAGCCGAGACCGCCGCAGCCGAGCGTTTCACCGACTTTGTAGCCGTCGAGACCGGTGCCGTTGTCGCTGTGGTAGTCGTCGTTGCGATACCAAGTATCTACGATCGGAGTGCGAACGGATTTGGTCCAAACGTCGAATCCGCCGCGAGCTTTCTCGACAGCGAGTGCCGGGCCGTAGGCGCGGAAGGCGACGCGGTCATTCTCCCAGGCAAAGTCGTCTTTTCGCTCGGGAACGAAGCGGGCGGTGGTTGGGTTGAGTGGCTTGGCGGGGCGGGTCTTGCCGAGCTGGATGAGTTGGAAATCACGCGTTTCAGCAGGAGTGAAGTCAGCGATGAAGACCGCTTGATCGGGGGTGCCGTCGAGGTCGGTGTCAATGACCTGGCTCGGCAGGAAGTAGCCGCGAACTTGATCACGAACGGCAAAGTTGTCCGCGGTGACGCCGCTGAGCTGGGACTTCACCAGTGCCCAATCGAGGGTCACGGGAGTATTTAACCGCACAAGGTGTGATGGGTTTTTAGCCTTGATGGTGCTCACTTTGGCGTCTTGGAGGATGAGCTGTTTGAGGAGCTCATGGCCGAGCTGGAGGAAACCGCCAACGCCGTAGACGGATGAATCGTCAAAGGTGGTCTGTCGGGGATCCGCTCCGATGGGCTGGATGTAGCCAAGCTTGCCGTCGGCGTGCACGTTTTTGACCAATCGATCCCAAGCTTTCTGAGCGGCAGGTAGATAAGGGTCTTTTGGCAAGATCCCATTATTCACTCCCCAGGCGAATCCATAGGCGAAAAAGGCGGTGCCGGAAGTTTCGGGTGCGGGGAAGGAATCCGGATCGAGCAAGGAGGCGTGCCATGAGCCGTCATCGAGCTGAAGCGACTTCAGCTTGCCTGCCATCTCTTTGAAGAGTTTCACATAGCGTGGGCGGCTCGGGTAATCGGCAGGCATGTGCTGAAGGATGTGGCATAGGCCGGCGAAGACCCAGCCGTTGCCTCGCGACCAGTAAACGTTCTCGCCGTTCTTTTCCTTTTTCTTGAAGTAGGTGGAATCTCGAAAAAACAGCTGCTCCTCAGGGTTGTAGAGGTAATCGGTGGTCTTCCAATAAAGCTCATCCATGACGTCCAAGTAGCGGATGTCACCGGTGGCGGCGTGCATGGCGGCCAAGCTTGGTGGGGCCATGTAAAGGGAATCGCACCAAGCCCATTCACGCAGGTGGATATGGTTGACCCAAAGCAAATCTTCCGTATGCGGGCGGCTGATGAAGTCATTGAGCACTTTTTCGCTCGGCCCGAGCTGTTGGGGGAGTTCGTCGCGGAGGTAGTGCCACAAATGCAGCTGGGCGACGCAGTGGTCGTCGCCAAATTCGAGCCGAGGGCCGAGCCCGTATTTAAGCCCTTCGGAAACGCCCTTGAGATAGTTTAAGTATTTGGCCTCCTGAGTCGACTGAACGTGAGCAAAAAGGCCGGTCCAGAGCGCACCCTCGGTCCAATCCCAGTCCTTCCTCTCGTAGGGATTGGCGATTTGCCAGTCGGCGACCGCGTTGGTGACTTTGATGATTTCGGGTTTTGCGATATTCGGCGAAAATGCATCAGAGCTCTCGATGGCATCTTGAGCCTGGAGAGGGATAAGGGTGAGTAGGAGCGAGGCTCCGAATTTTGGGAAATACTTCATGAATGATGATTTCGAGATGAATGTTCTGATAAGCTTCGCAGCTTTTGTCGGAGTTGTCTTGTAGGAATGCGGCGAGATCTCCTTTAGTTTTGTTTTTTTTGGTAGATTTGCGACAGAAGGGGTTGATGGCGGGGCTCAGGAACCGACGGATGGAACAGGTTGTTTCGAGGAATGATTTGTCGGTTTCCGGTTTTGCCGATAGGCTTGGAAAATGGACGTGAAGGTGCCGAATTTGCAGGAGGCTGCGGCTTTGTTGAGCCTGCTTGAGGATGATGATGCCATCGTGCGTGATGCCCTCGAGCAAAGATTACGCGAGACGACTGGCGACATGAGCCACCAAATTGCGGCGCTCGGGGTGGACCTGTCACCTGGGGATAGGCGTCTTTTAGCACAGTTCTTGCGTCCGGGACGCCGTGGGATCTTGGTCGATGAGTGGTCCGTGCCTTCGAGCGGTCTATGGGAGCCGTCTGACGACTGGGAGTGCTTCGAGCATCTGCTGGGCTTGATCTCGGATTTTCTACACGACGGGATTGTGCTGCGCCCGACTTTGATGGATCAGCTCGATCTGTTAGCGGCTGAAATGGAGCAGGAAGGGGTTTCGACAGTGAATGAACTTCGCAATGCCTTGTTTGGAAGTGGCCGTTTCGTGGGTAACGGATCAGATTATTACGACGCACAGAACAGTGATCTTTGTTGGGTGATCAGCGAAGGGCGGGGGAATCCGATTTCGCTGGTGCTCGTGTTCATGTTAGT
>CAXIBU010000311.1:0-3017 GCA_964021555.1 uncultured Verrucomicrobiales bacterium
ATAGAAACCCTTGGAAACGCTTCCTACGGTCACCTCTTTCTGGCGTCGAGGTGCTCGCGGAGGTTCATGGCGATGCGCTCGGAGATGCCGGAGACTTCGGTGAGCTGGGCGATGGTGGCGGACTGGATTTTTTTGATGGTGCCGAAATGTTTGAGGAGCTTGGTCTTACGGCCAAGCGTCATGCCGGGGGCGTCGTCTAGCAGGCTCTCTTTCATGCGCTTGCGCAGAAGGAGCTCGTTGTAGCCATTGGCGAAGCGGTGAGCCTCGTCGCGGATGCGCTGGAGGAGCTTCAGGGCACCGGTATCGTGCGGGATGAGGAGGGGATCGCTCTGGCCGGGGAAGAAGACTTCTTCTCGCTGCTTGGCCAGGCCGATGATGGGCAGCTCGCCGAGGCCGAGCTGTCTGAGCTCGCGGACGGCACTGGAGAGCTGGCCTTTGCCGCCATCAACGATCACGAGATCGGGTAGGTGGATGGGGGATTTGCCCTCTTTGGCGAGACGGCGCAGAGCATCGATGGGGAGTTCCTGGGTATCGATGTCCTCGGGGTTTGAGGTCTCGTTCTCGAATAAAATGCGCGAGTAGCGTCGGCGCACGACCTCGGCCATGGAGGCGAAGTCATCCTGCCCGCTGACCGTTTTAATGCGGTAGCGTCGGTAGGCTTGATTGTCGGGGCTGCCATTGGTGAAGCGCACCATGGAGGCGACGATGTGGTTATCGGAGACGTTGGAGATATCGAAGCACTCCATGATCTTCGGGCTGGCACCGAGGCCCAGCCGCTCGCCGAGGTCGGCGAGGTCGGTCACGGGATCGACGGTGGTTGGGACGCCGCGCCCGCGGGTGAATTGGCGAGTGGGGGCGAGCGTTTTCTCCAAGTTACGCATGACGTCGCGCAGCTGGGCGGCCTTCTCGAAATTCATGTCGGCGGCGGCGGTTTTCATCTCGCCCTCGATCTTCTTGACCAGCTCGCGCCGACCTTTGCCCTCGAGAATTTCGCAAGCGGCCTCGACTTTCTTGAGATACTCCTCGCGCGTCACCTTGGCTACGCAGGGCGCTGAGCAGTTGCGGATGATGTCGGCATTGCAGTGCTTGTAGTCCTTCTCGCCCGGGTGGACGGGGCGGCAGGAGCGCAGGCCAAATTCGCGGTTGAGCCAGTGGATCGTGGCGCGCAGGGCGCCGGAGTGGGCAAAGGGGCCGAAATACCTCGCCCCGTCGTCCTTACGCAGCCGGGTGGTCTGGAAGCGGGGGAAGGGATCCGTCAGGCGGATGCGGATCATCAGGAAGCGCTTGTCATCGCGAAAGGCGACGTTGTAGCGCGGGCGGTAGTCCTTGATGAGCTTGCCCTCGAGGAGCAGCGATTCCTGCTCGTTGCGCACCAGGTGAATTTCGAAATCCCAGATGGAATCGATCAGCGCACGGGTCTTGATGTCGGCGAGCGTTTGCCGCGAGGGGGTGAAGTAGTTCGCAAGCCGACGCCTCAGATCACGCGCCTTGCCGACGTAGATGATGGACCCGAGACGGTCCTTCATCAGGTAAATTCCCGGCTTGTGGGGCACTTCGCGGAGTTTTTCTTTGAGATCGGGTCCTTTCACGGCGCTTTTCGAGTGGGCATTCGCGTAAGAATGCCTATTACCCATTCGTAGTTCACCTGTGCAACTCACGCAACCGTGGGTTGTAATGTTCCGCGCAATCGCTACACTTTGACCCAGAAATCATGTTGAATTTCCTCAATCTCCTCCCTCTCGCCCAGGCAGCCGCCGGCGAAGAGACGACCGAAAAGGCTCTAGGCTTCACCGAACTGCTCGAAAAGGGCGGGGTGGTGATGTATCCGCTCATCCTGCTGTCGGTGGCGGCAGTGGTGCTCATTGTCTTTTATCTGCTGACGATCAGTCGTCGGAACGTGGTCAACGACCGCTTCATGAACGCCGCGGAGGCACTGATCCGCAAGCGCGATTACCTCGGGCTGATCGCGGCCTGCAACAAGGAAAATTCGGCGATTGCCCAAATCACCGAGAAGTCCTTGGACTTCGTCACCAAGAACAGCAGCACCGAATTTTCCCAGGTCCGGGAAGTCGCTGAGGCCGAGGGCTCGCGCCAGGCAGGCATGCTTAACCAGCGAATTTCCTACCTAGCGGACATTGGCTCGATCGCGCCCATGGTCGGCCTGCTCGGGACCGTCATCGGGATGATCCAGAGCTTCTTCCAGATCTCCACCGGTGGCGTCGAGGGCGTCAGGCAGATGCAGCTTGCCGGCGGTGTTTACGAGGCTCTAATCACCACGGCGACGGGCCTGACCATCGGGATTGTCTCGATGATCTTTTACTCCTTCTTCCGCGGTCGGGTGCAGAAATACATCTCCGAGCTGGAGGCCGCGGCGACCCACATCATGGCGCTGCTCGGGGCTCAGTTGAAAAAGTCGGCCGCTCGCCAGGCAGGCGGACAGCCAGTGGCCCAGCAGGTGCCTTCGTTTTATGATGAGCCTGATTACGGCAGCGCCACCGAAGAGGAGCTCGATCATCGGCCCGCACCGACCGGACCCACTCCCATTCAAGAAGATCGCCCGGATTTGGGTGGAATCTAATCATTAGCACGGCATGAAATTCCAATCTTCCAGCACCGAAAAGCGCGAGATCCAGATGGCTCCGCTGATCGATATTGTCTTCCTGCTCTTGATCTTCTTCATGGTCACGGCGACCTACGCTGAGCAGGAGCAAGCGGCGGACGTTAAGGTTCCGACTTCGGATGAAGGGATCGATCGGCCCAAGGCGCTCACCGAGATCACCGTCAACGTCACCGCCGAAGGTGATTGCATCATCAATGGCATCACCTACAGCCAGGACGAGCTCCTGCAAAAGCTGCGCCGCCTCACCTCACTCTCCGATGACGGAAAAGCCCAGCCCGTTCGTATTCGTGGCGATAAGGACACCAAGTTCCAAGAGGTGGTGAAAGTCATCGATGTTTGCCAAAAGGCCGAGATCTGGAATATTTCCTTCGCGGTCAAAAAGCCAAAATCTGAATAA
>CAXIBU010000312.1:0-3004 GCA_964021555.1 uncultured Verrucomicrobiales bacterium
CGCCTTCTGTCATCATGAACTCTGCCAAACGAATCGCCATTGCCGGTGCGACCGGTGCCGTTGGAATCGAAATGCTCGAATGTCTCGAAGAGCGCGACTTCCCCGTGGAATCGATTAAGCTTCTTGCCTCACCACGCTCTGCTGGCAAGACGATTGAGTTCAAAGGCAAACCCATCACGGTCGAGGTTCTCGGGCACGATAGCTTCGATGACATCGACATCGCCTTTTTCTCAGCAGGTGGCAGCATTTCCGAAGAATACGCTCCCAGCGCCGCCAAGGCGGGAGCAATCGTCATTGATAATTCTTCAGCCTTCCGCATGGACCCCGAGGTTCCATTGGTCGTCCCTGAGATCAACCCAGAAGCCGCAAAGTCGCCCGCCAAAGGCATCATTGCCAATCCCAACTGCACCACCATCATCTCGCTGATGGGGCTTTTCCCGCTGCACAAGCGCTTCGGCCTCGAGGCGATCATAGCCAGCAGCTACCAAGCGGTTTCAGGTTCAGGAGCTCAAGGCATCGCCGAGCTCGACCAGCAACTAGAGGCCCTCGCCGCTGGCAAGGAGGTCACCACGTCGGTCTACCCGAAACAGATCGCTCACAATGTCATCCCTCACGTCGATTCCTTTCAGGAAACCGGCTACACCAAAGAGGAAATGAAAATGCTCAACGAAGGACGTAAAATTCTCGACCTTCCCGACCTTGCCGTGACCTGCACTTGCGTGCGTGTTCCCGTCCATCGTTCGCATTCCGTCTCGATCACCGCTCGCTTTAAGGAAACTCCGACCGTCGAAGCCGCTCGCGAGGCCTTCGCTGGCTATCCAGGCGTGCAATTGGTCGATGATCCACAGAACGCACTCTACCCCACCCCGCTCGATACCACAGGCAAGGACGATTGTCTCGTCGGTCGCATCCGCCTCGATGGCGTCATGGATCGATCACTGGCTCTCTGGGTCGTTGGCGACCAAGTTCGCAAAGGCGCGGCTTTGAATGCTGTTCAGATCGCTGAAATTCTGTGAGCCTCCCCGCCATGGATCTAAAGACCTACCTCAAGACGACTGCAGATAAAGTCGATCTCGAGCTCGATGCTGTCCTCCCAGCAGCTGATCAACGCCCGTCCACCCTGCACCAAGCGATGCGTCATTCGATGTTCGCCGGAGGCAAGCGGCTGCGCCCGGTGCTCTGTCTGGCTGCTTGCGAAGCTTGTGGAGGCATCGCCGAAAAGGCGCTGCGCCCTGCAGCGGCCATCGAAATGATGCACACTTACTCGCTCGTCCACGACGATCTCCCAGCGATGGATGACGATGACCTCCGGCGCGGCAAACCGACTTGCCACGTCGTCTATGGCGAGGCCATCGCCATCCTCGCTGGAGATGCGCTCCTGACCCAGGCCTTCACCGTCATGGCGGGCGCCCCCGGCAGCATCGGCCATCCGCCACTTGAGCTGGTCAAAGAGCTCGCTCTGGCAGGCGACAGCATCCGTCTCATCGGCGGACAGGTCCTCGACCTCGAGGGCGAGGGTAAAAGTCTCAGCCTCGATGAACTGCGCACCATTCACGAGAACAAGACCGGTGCCCTGCTCACTGCTGCCATCCGCTGCGGTGCCATGAGCGGCAATGCCTCACCCGAGCAGCTGGAGGCACTCACCCGCTTCGGAAAGTCGCTCGGGCTCGCCTTTCAGGTCATCGACGACATCCTCGACATCACCCAGGACAGCACCCAGCTCGGCAAGACCGCCGGCAAAGATCTCGAAAGCGAAAAGTCGACCTACCCCGCGCTCATGGGGCTCGATGGGGCCAAGGCAGAGGCCAAACGACTCACCAACGAGGCCCTCGCCGCCCTAGAAGTCATCGGCAAGCCAGCCGCACGACTCGAGGAAATTGCTCGCTACATGCTAGAGAGACCGTTTTAATCTCTTCCGAAAGCCGATGTTTAAATCCTGTCTCGCCGTTCTAATCTTCCTAGCCGCACTCCTGGTGCTGGCTGGCGCAGGCTTTTTCTTCTACGACACCAGCGAAAACGCCAAATTCGACCGCACCCCAGTCGACCCCTCCCGCTTCGCCGAATAACCCCATATCTGGCTATTGGATGTGGCCGGGGCGTCCCGCCTCGGTTCTAGTCGTGGCCTCAGGCACCTTCTGGCGAACAAGCTCGAATCGCATCGTCCAAATGCCCGGCGAAATACGGATCATCTTGTAAATCGAAGATTTTCTTGAAGTGAATAAGCCGCTCGAGAAGTCTCACGTCCTTGGTTGCCTCCGCTGCCTCTAAGCTCAAAGAGCTGATATCATCATCTCGCCATTCATGGAGCAACTTTTCGACAATGCCGGGCTCTCCCCGTCTCGCCAAGCCAAGCAGAGCTTCACCGCGGATTTCATGATCGGGATCCATGACAGCCACTCTTAATGCCTCGCGTAAGGGCTCCGAATCCCAATCGACCTGCGTTCCCAGTCCGAAAACGGCCCAGTTTTTTACATCCCTGTCCTCATCAGTAGCCAATTCGATCAACCCGGCGATTGCATCGGCATCCTCGTGACAAGAAAGACCAAAAACGACTCCATCTCTAACCAAATGATCTGGGTTTCTTAGATGGCGGAGAAGCGCAGGGATCGCGGATGACACGTTTCGGTGACCTAGACCCACTGCTGCGCAGTAGACAACCATATTGCTAGAGTCACTCAGTAAAGCCGTCAGGATCGAAACAGTCTCCTCAAGGAAAGCCTTATCAGGACCTCCCAGTTGAGCCAGAATATCAGCACCCGTCATTCGATCGCCGATGCTCTCACTCAAGCAATACCCGCGTCCCAATTCAAATTCGGCTTCGCCGGCACGATAATGAATCAAGCCCAAGCCCGCCTCGCCGTCATCCTCAAAAATGCAGGCCCGATACCTCTGAGCAACGACTCTACTCGGAGTGTCGTCATTTTCATATTCCTCGTTAAACCAAGCCGGCGCTATTTGTTTTGTCATCTAAGTGCATGGATGTGGCCGAGGCGTCCCGCCTCGG
>CAXIBU010000313.1:0-2926 GCA_964021555.1 uncultured Verrucomicrobiales bacterium
GAGAGCTTGCGACTTTGCTTGAAGATCTTCGAGCGGGATCGGAGCATGCCAGCCGCCCACGCATTGCCCAAGTGGCGGTAAGGGCCAAGGTGGTTGACGCAGTAGGTTCGGCAGGCAGGCCGAGTGCCAGACATCAGTCCGTCAGGAATCGCGCTTGGAATTTTCTCAACGGGGCAACAAATCACGTAAGTCGCCTCGCCCTTGCCAAGATTCCATTTGAGGTATTGGGTGAAAATCGGCTCGGTATGGAGGCCCACTTCTCCAAAGAGCTTGGCCATGCGCTCGAAGTCGGGCTCCATCAGCCGCTCCATGTCGTCCATGGCGCAAGTCCGCTCCAGTCCAAGGTAGTGGCACTCAGGAATTTTCTCATCCTCTTGATAGCTCAAGGTGCACGGGACTGATCCCAGTTCTACACGATCTTTTAGCATTCGCAGGCCTCTCTGATAGTCCATTCCGATCATGCACTGCATCATGCTCTTCATGAAGAATAGATACCAAGGGAGCTTGCTATCCATACTCCAAGTGACCCGGGTAAGGGGTGTCTCTGCATCACCTGCGACAGGTTCTAGTGTGTGAGAGAATTCGGCGACGGACTTCCAAGGAGAATGAATTTCGAGGTGGTAGCGAATTTGCTGATTGTCGATGACCTGCGCTCTGGTCACTCGCCCGCTACCGATCAATTCACCATTCCAAGTGTAACTGTCACCGTCGATTGCCAGCTCAGCGGAAGGTTCGCAAATGATCCAGGGCGACCATTGCTGGGCTTTCTGGAAGTCGATAATGTGCTCGAAGATTGATGCAGGGGGAGCCGCAATTTCAATCGATCTGGAGGTCTCGATTTTTGGCATACCAGTTAGACTAGTGGTCTGAGCTCCATTTGCCTAGTGAATTTCGCTCTCTGTTGAAGACTGAGATTCCTGTTTGTTTTTTCCGTGAACTGTCTATGATCTAGGAATGCGAAAATTATTACCATCATTGCTATTGCTTCTGCTCATGGGCGGATTCTCCTCAATCGTGACTGCAGCCGGTGCCGGCGCTGAGCTTGGCTCCGTCTTTGCTGGTGAATACGAGCTGGTTAAGATTTTTGATCAGGGCAAGGAAGTGAAGCTGCCTGAGAATCTCACCAAGGTCCCGAATTTGAAAGTCGAAGACAACCGAGTCTCAGGGCACGCCGGGGTCAATCGATTCTCGGGGAACTTTGAGGTGCTAGAAAAGGGCATGCTCGGCAAAGTCGGGCCATTCATGATGACCAGAATGGCAGGGCCACCTGAGCTGATGAAGCTGGAGTCCGATTTTTCCGGTGCACTGGAAAAGGCCAAGTCATACAAGGTTCTCAAAGATAACAAAGTCGAGCTTGCGAATGACAAGGGAGAGGTCGTATTGCTTCTGCAGATGAAAAAAGTGGAAGTGATCCCCCAAGAAAAGCTGCCTGAATGACTAAACGTAAAAATGCGCTAACAGAGCTTCCTCAGAAGGCTACGGCGCAAGCTCGCAAGGCACTTTCGAAGATCCCGCTCACTCGTTCCAGAAAGACCGAGGATGCGGCAATAGAAAAGGCACCCGGCCTCCCTCCAGGCTCCCTCATTTATGTCGGAGAGCGCTATCTCGATGAGCCGATATTGCGCCTAACCCTCATCGCCCCAGGCGGTATCGAGGAAAGTCAGCACCAGACGGTCGAGGGCCTGCTCAGTGCGCTCGAGGCTCGGCCGCCAGGAACGACATTCTGGGTCGAGCTGATTGGTCTTCACGAAACGGATAAAGTAGCTGCACTGACTGAGCATTTCGGACTGGGCCGGCTGGTGGCGGAGGATATCCTCACCACTGACGCTCGCCCTAAGTTGGAAATGCTGGATGGAGTCCTATTCGTTCTGTCGAAGGTCATTACCCCCGCGAAATCCTCGGAAATTGGAGCGGATATTTCCCACTACTGCACCTTGGTGACCCATGATGGAGTCGTTAGTTTTTCTGAGCGGGCAACCCGCGCCATTGAACCAGTCAGGAAGCGCCTAAAAGGCGGCAAAGGGCGTATCCGTATTGGTGGTCCGACCTATCTGGGCTGGGCGATTTGGGATGCCGCGTTGGATTACTTCCATCAGATGATTGATCGCTTCGAGGACAGGCTAGATCACCTTGATGACGAACTGCAGATTTCAGCTCATCGGGTAGAGCTGGCTACCCTTCACCGAATTCGCAGCCAGGTCAACGAGCTCTGTCGCTTCGCAAGGAGCCAAAGGGAACTGGCCCAAGGCTTCCTTTCGGAGACCGAAGAGATCGTCAGCGAAGAAGATCAACCATTCTTTCGCGACCTTCTCGACCACTCTCTGCAGGCGGTTGAAGAAACCGAAAAGCTCCGTGAACACAGCGCAGGCTTACGCGAATTCTACTACACCGCGATCAGCCATCGCATGAATGAAGTGATGAAGGTGCTAACGGTCTTCTCGACCATCTTCCTCCCACTGACCTTTCTCGCTGGGATCTACGGCATGAATTTCGAGCACATGCCCGAGCTCAAAGTCGACTGGGCTTACCCGGTGCTCTGGGGAGTCTTCATCATCATCGCAGGCGTCATGATCTACCTCTTCCGCCGCATGAAGTGGCTGTGAGGATTATGGCTTCAGTGCGATGCCCGTGAAAATGGCAATGCCGAAGCCGAGGAGAGAGCCAAAGAAAATGCGCTCGTAACGGATAATCAATTTGAGAATCGTCTCTGCCTCTTCTTCCTGAAAGCACTCATCAGGATGTCCAGGGCTAAGCCTCCGCACGAAGGCTTGAAAAGCCATGCATCGTGAGATCAAGGGGTTATCATCGTCCCCTCTGAATCGAATCGTCCCAGGGCGGCCAAAACGCCGCCAAACATCTGGATGATTGGCAAAAAGCCATCGCGCCAAATTTGCATACTGAAATCGAGCTATATGGGAGCTGATAA
>CAXIBU010000314.1:0-2900 GCA_964021555.1 uncultured Verrucomicrobiales bacterium
GGAAATTCGAGCTTTGGGAAATTTTTTGAAGATTCTCTGGTATTTTAGGAGTTGCCAAGGGCACGCTGTCTCGGTAATCGAAAGTCAGTTCAAGTCACAAACTTAACATCCACCTAACCAATCATGTCAGAAAACATCGAAGCCAAGGTCAAAGAAATCATCGTCGATCAACTCAGCGTCTCAGCTGACCAGGTCACCTCAGAAGCAAAATTCATCGAAGATCTCGGTGCCGATTCCCTCGACACTGTCGAGCTCGTCATGGCTTTCGAAGAAGAATTTGGCATCGAAGTCCCAGACGAAGAAGCTGAAAAACTTCAGTCCGTCTCCGACGTCGTGACCTACATCGAAGCCAATTCCTAATTAGCTTCTGCACATTTCGATTATCGATTTGTGGAAATTTTGAGGGCAGTCTTCCATGTGGAGGCTGCCCTTTTTTTACGATGATTTTAGTGGTGACAAAGGATTGATTGGCGCTGATCTGGCGCTAGGCTACGCTCACCAACGACACTCATGAACGGCCCGGAAGACATACAATACGCCATCGAGAACACCAAGGTGTTGCTCGAGCCAGACCGTCGGATTGACACCTTTGGCAGCACGCGTTTTGAGTTCCTGCTCTTGACCGAGCCGATGGATTCCGTCGGGCAGACGATTGTGCGCCGTGGCGAGGTGGAGGCGGATCAGCCGCGCATCATTCGTCCTCAGGGGATCGAGGGTGGTGTCGCCTTCGATGGCTTTGGTGATCAGGCGAAGGAGTTTTTTGAGAAACTGAAGGCGGCCGGGCACGAGCTATCCGTGCTGCAATATGGATTTTGCTTCCGCCGCAGCGAGGTCTCGACGGAGGAAATTGGCGATCCGATTGAGCAGGTCAGCGAGCGAGTCATGGAACAGGCCCGTCGTGAAGGTAATCCCCTGCAAGCGATCATTCAAGGGGTCGATGACGCTTGGGAAGCCTGTATTTTACGTTTCACACTTGAGCTCACGCAGGGCTCGCACAAGACCAACGAATTCGACTTTCGCCGCAGGGGGCTCCTTTAAACGCTGATGGAACTCACTCGCACAACCGTTCATTGGTCGATTTTCGGCGCATGCGTTTTCGCGCTGTTGTTGAGCTTGATCTACGCCAGCGATGTGAAAGATGAATTGGCGAAGTTGGCCGAGGCCCCTGGTATCGACTCCGAGCCAAACGAAACCTTGCGCGATGATTGGATGACCGACCGCTTGGCCGACTCTGAGCTGGGCGAGATCTCGGGACTGCTGCGGGATCGCCGATATGATGAGGCCGATGAGCGGATGCAGAAATTGTTGCTGCGCTACCCGATGAGCGATGCGGCATCCGAGGTGCGCCGGATTTTGACCCAGATGAACCTCGACGCCTTCAACCAGAAGAAACTTGGCGGTGAAATTCTCGGCTATGTGGTCAAGTCGGGCGATTCCCCTTTGGCGATCGCCTCGAGGAATGAGACGAGCTACCTCAATCTTCTCGCGCTGAATGGTGGCGAGGCGCTGAAGGGACTCAGGCCGGGTGATGAGCTGCGTTATCGCAAGCTTAACGACCGTTTGGTCATTGATCTGGCAGCGGGTCGGGTCGAGCTCAGGCGTGGGGACCAGTTTTTGGCCGAATTTAAGGTGGAATCCGTGCGCTTGCCCGATGGTGCGGGTGGCAGTCAGGCCAAAGTTTCAGAGATTATGGGTTATCAAGGGCGTGAAAGGCGTCGGTCCATCGATCAGGGTTTTCCGAGTTCGCGGAAGGTTATCGGATTTTCCGGGGTGAACTGGGTGCTCACAAGCGAGAGCCGAGGGGAGGCCAGCGACGACTTTGAAGGGGTATTTGTCAGTCAGGCAGCGATGCAAGAGCTGATAAGCCAAATTCGGCGAGGGAATGAAGTGGTCATTCGCGCCGCAAACTGATTTGATTGCCACAAGAACGCACTGTTGATTATGCAGCCACTTGAATTTGAAAAACCAATCGCCGAACTTCAGAACGAACTGGAGAAGCTCCAAGACAAGTCCAAGAACCAAAAGCTGGATCTTGAGGACGAGATTAGCGCTATCAAGCATAAGCTTGAGCGCACCAAATCGGAGACCTACCAGAACTTGACCCCTTGGCAGCGCGTGCAGATCGCAAGGCATCCGCAGCGTCCTTTCATGCTCGATTACGTTTCCCACGCATTCACTGACTACGTCGAGCTGAGCGGGGATCGTCACATCGGCGATGATGAGGCGATGCCAGCCGGCTTTGCTCGGATCGGCGACCAGAAAGTCGTAGTGATCGGCCACCAGAAGGGCCGCGACGTGAAGGAGAACTTGCGCCGCAACTTCGGCAGTGCTCACCCTGAAGGTTACCGCAAGGCACTCCGAGTGATGCGCTTGGCTGAGAAATTCAACTTACCGGTGGTCTCCATGATCGATACTCCGGGGGCCTACCCTGGGATCGGCGCGGAAGAGCGCAACATTGCTGAGGCGATCGCCTTCAACTTGAAGGAAATGATGTTGCTGAAGGTGCCCATCATCGCAGTGGTGCTAGGGGAGGGTGGCTCTGGCGGAGCGCTCGGGATCGGCATCGCGGATCGGGTAATGATGATGGAAAATGCCTACTACTCGGTGATCTCACCCGAGGGATGTGCAGCCATTCTCTGGAAGCACCGCAAGCACGCTCCGGAAGCGGCCGAGGCGATGAAGATCGCCGCTCCAGATCTGAAAGAGCTAGGCTTGATCGATGGTGTCATTCTCGAGCCTCAAGGCGGCGCTCATCACGACCACAAGGCGACAGCGGAGACCTTCAAGGCCCAGGTCCTGAGCGAGATTGCCGAGCTTCAGAAACTCGATACCGAGACCCTGCTAGACGAGCGCTACAAGAAGTTCCGTAGTTTCGGTGTCTTCGGCGAGGCTTGAGGTTT
>CAXIBU010000315.1:0-2895 GCA_964021555.1 uncultured Verrucomicrobiales bacterium
GCGGAGGAAAGCACCGCGCTGGATGCTCGGTTGGAGCGCATTTTTCAGCAGATCCCTTCGATGAAGGAGGTTCAGGTCAGCGAGGCCGAGGGGGTGGTGCACCTTCAAGGAAAGGTGACTTCAGCTGAAGTCGCCGACAAGGCTGTGGCGCTGGCTGAGAAGCAGGACGGCGTGGTCTGGGTGCGCAATGACCTGAGCGTGCCGCTCGGGGTGGAAAATCGTCTTCAGCCAGCCATCGACAAGATTGGCGATATCGGGAGCACGGTGCTCGCTTACTTGCCATTGCTAGGCATCGCATTGGTGGTGTTTCTTGTGTTTCGCTGGTTGGGTCGCTGGATTGCAGAGCGGCAATGGTGGACCAAGCGGCTCAAGTTATCGTCGTTGGGGCTCGTGCTGGCCCGTCGGGTGATTCGTCTTGTCGGTCTGATCGTAGGGCTCTTGCTCGCGCTGGAAATTCTTGATGCCACCGCTATTGTCGGCGCGATATTGGGGATCGCTGGTGTTGCCGGGATCGCATTGGGCTTCGCTTTTCGCAATATCGTCGAGAACTACCTGGCCGGTATCATGCTCAGCGCGCGGAATCCTTTTGAAATGGGGGACTTTATCGAAGTTGCCGGGCAAACGGGTAAAGTCGCTCGTCTGACCTCTCGTGACACCGTCCTGATCAGCCCCGATGGAAATCACATTCGCCTGCCGAATAGTTTCATCATCAGCCAAGAGCTGGTGAACTACTCGCGCAACCCTCAGCGCCGCTTCGAAGTTAGGGTAGGTGCCGAGCCCAATACCGACCTGCGGGCAGCGCTCGCCATCGGCCTCGACGCCCTGAATGGTCTCGACGGAGTGCTTGCCGAACCAGCTCCGAAGGGAATTGTGGAAGCACTCGGTGACAGCACTGTCGGAATCGTATTTTATGCTTGGCTCGATCAGCGCAACAACGATCTCCTGAAACTTCGTGGCGAAGCGACGGTGAGAGTCAAAGAGGCCTTTGATGAGCATCAAGTCGCCATGCCCGAGCCAACTTACCGCATCATCAATGTGGATACCTCGGTGGACATCGATAATTCGCCGCCATCTCCGCCGAAGAAGGTTCAAAGCCAAGTCTCCGACGTTAGCCGCGATGATTCCCTAGACAAGACCCTAGAGGAAGAGATCAACAGCAAGGACGAGGAGAACCTGCTCTGAGGCTCGGGTGACTGAATTATCTGGCAGACTAATCGTTCTCCAGCCAACTCAGTAGGTGAGCCTCAGAAGTCGTCATCTCGCTGATGGCGTTGATGTTCGCTTTTTGAAGGGCCTCAATGCCGACACGATCAATCTGTGTGATAATCGCAGGGTGGATGTAGTATTTGCGGCAGGTGGTGTAGCGGTTCCGAATGGCCTTAGCCGCAAATTTCACTGCCTCCAAGTAGGCCTTTTCAGGATCTCTTTCGCTAGTTCGAAGGAGTTGCTCCACACACGAAGCCGAAGCGCGCCAGGTCCTCAGATCCTTTACCGAAAAATGCTCGTCGCAGAGAGACTTGAGGTAATGATTGAGCTTACCTGAATCGACATCGTAAATCTCTCCATCATCGCCATGATATGACAGAAGACGTTGACCGGGTAGCTCATGACAACGCTGGAGCGCTTGGTCCAAGAGCCTGTCGTTGAGATCAATGTCAACCTTGCGTCCGCCTTTGGCGGTAAAATGCAGAGCGAGGTGCCCGGGCTCGACGAATTCGATGTTTTTCTTGCCCAAGGTGCTTGCACCGCGGGTTCCGTTGGATTCGAGATAGATTTCGCTGCCGACCCGTAAGCCTTCCTTGTCCATCAACCGCAGCGCGATGGCGAGGGCTCGTTGTCTCTCTCCATCCTCACCTTTGAGCGCCGCCCGAATTTTACGCCTCAGGCTAGGCAGGTGCTGGCCGAATTCAGCGAGGCGGTTAAACTTTTTCAATTGTCGCTGCTTACGCCAGTCCGGGTGGTAGCGGTATTGCTTGCGGGATTTTGCATCACGCCCGGTGGCTTGTAGATGACCTTGGGGTGAGAGGCAAATCCACACATCCTGATAGGCCGGGGGAATGACAAGCTGCGCAATCCGGTCCAAATCCTCGCCCCGGCTGACGGTCGTGCGGTCAGGGTAAAGGTAGCGAAAGTCGTTGCCACTGGGCTCTCTCGTGATCCCAGGATCACGGTCGCTAGAGTGGTGCAAAGACGGCATCTCTAACCATTAACCCGCTGAGAAAATCAGCCACTGATTTTTTCGAAATTCAGTGATTGGAGAACCTTGGCAATCGGGCTCGAATTTCACCCAATCGTTGTTCCCTGACGTCTGCGGCGAAGCAGTAGACCAGCCCCAGCCGAAAGCGAAAGGAAAAGAGAAGATGGCTCAGGAATGGGTGATGCATCGACCTGTAGTTCGGTGAACATCGTCCACGAACTAGCTTGAGTGGCTGTGATGCGAATATTGTCAGTAGCGAGGTTCAAACCGGAAATTACAATTGGCACCGTCGTTCCAGCGCCCGCTGGGTCCGTCACTGGGAAGCTTTGGTCAAAACCGTCATCGGTGCGCAGGCGAATGCTCGAGGGCAGAGCGACACCCGCATTCTGATTACTGTCGGCAGCCCAGATCGTCACGGAATTGATCAGTTGAAGTGGAGCGATCTCCACACGGAGGTCAGGGCTCGTGCTCAGCCAGCCGACATGGTCATCAACTTCAGCAAGCGTGGTTGTTTTACCAGGTGCCCAAGTCGTGCTCGCGGCCGCACCATCATTGAGTTCACCACTGCCGCTCGAGTAAGTCGAATCCGGGTAGCTAGAACTGCCACGTCCGCTTAGGTAGAAATACTCGATAGCCACCGTAGCAGCGATGCTAGGAGCAGCTAGGAAAAGCGAAATGGCACAGGGGTATAGAAGGGT
>CAXIBU010000316.1:0-2870 GCA_964021555.1 uncultured Verrucomicrobiales bacterium
AAAATGGTGGCCCAGGACGGATTCGAACCGCCGACACAGGGATTTTCAATCCCCCGCTCTACCAACTGAGCTACTGGGCCGTATGTTTTCGCGGGGCCGAAACCTCGCAGGTGGGGCAGGGAGATAGGACGAAGTGCCTTAATTGACAATAGAAAAGTGTTACGGAAGGCCAAATATTTTCAAATTGGTGGAAGTGGCGAATTTAGTCGGAATGGGCTGGAGCTTCGCTGTGACTGATGCTTAGCCTCTTGCATGCAGACGTGGTCAAAAAATAGCTGGAGGTCACTTCCAGCCGTGCAACTCCCAGAATACCCCGATACAGAAGCCTTGGCGGCGAGTGAGGGCCGATTAGCTTCCGCTCCAGGCTTGGTTTCTGAGAGTGAAATCACGCGATTGCGAGAGGAGCTTGCAGCGGTGGCCGAGGGGAAAGCCTTTCTGTTACAGGGCGGGGATTGTGCTGAGAGCTTTGCCGAGTTTTCTGAAGAGAACTTGAGAGCCATGGTGCGCGTGTTCTTACAAATGGCCGTCACGCTGACCTTCAGCGGACGCATGCCGGTGGTTAAGGTGGGCCGAGTGGCCGGGCAGTTTGCCAAGCCACGCTCATCGAACATGGAGACGGTCGAAGGGGAGTCCTTGCCTTCCTATCGAGGGGACATCGTGAATGGCTCCGCCTTCCACGAAGGTGAGCGAGTCCCGGATCCCGACCGAATGCAGCAGTCGTATCATCAATCGGCGGCGACTTTGAATTTGCTGCGCTCACTGTCGAGGGATGGCTTTTCAAGTCTCAGCCAGGTGCGCGAATGGAATTCCGAGAACCTCAAGCAAACGAAGCTCGGCGAGCGCTATGGCGAGATGGCGGAGCGGATCGATGAGAGCTTGGCCTTCATCGAAGCCTGCGGGCTGCCAGTCGATGAGATGAGTGATCTCGGGGGCACCTCGCTCTACACGTCGCACGAGGCGCTATTGCTGCCCTATGAGGAGGCCCTGACCCGCGTAAGCGCTGCGGGTGCCTTCAATCTGTCGGCGCATTTGCTATGGGTCGGCGAACGGACACGTCAGCTCGACCATGCTCACATCGAATTTGTCCGCGGCTTGGAGAATCCGATTGGGGTCAAGGTCGGTCCGACGATGGAAGTTCAGGAGCTCAAGGACTTGGTGAATTTGATCAACCCTGACCGAATTCCAGGGAAGCTGGTGCTGATCTCCCGCATGGGAGCGGATAAGGTGCGCGAGGTGCTGCCCGATCTGCTGGCAGCCACGGCTGAATTTGGCTCTGCGGTGATCTGGTGCTGCGATCCGATGCATGGCAATACGGTCGGAACCAAGCAAGGTTTCAAAACGCGGGACTTCGACCGCGTGCTCGACGAGGTGAAGGGCTACTTTGAAGTTCACGAGGCCGCGGGGAGCTTCCCTGGTGGCGTGCATTTGGAGATGACTGGCCAAGACGTGACCGAGTGCACGGGGGGGATCTACAATCTTCATGAGGACGATCTGTATCGCCGTTATCACACGCACTGCGATCCTCGTCTCAACGCCTCGCAGGCGCTGGAGCTGGCATTTCTCGTCGGAGAGATGCTCAAGCCATGGAAAGACGGTCGCAAGAAGGGGTAAAATCTATCAGATAGGACTCGATCCCAAACCCACACTCAGTTTATCATCAGCAGATGAACTCCTTAATCGAACAGCTCGAGAACGGACAAGATCTTGAGGCCAGGCAAGCCAACCAGGTCGCTGAGATCCTGCTTGATCCGGTCACCGACGACGAACGCAAGGCGAAGCTGCTCAAGGCGCTTGCGGCCAAGGGGGAGACGGCGACTGAAATTGCCGGGATCGCTGAGGTTTTTTTGGAGCGTTCTCTAAATCCGCACATTGGCTTGTTGGACTTGGATGGCCCGACTTTGGACATCGTCGGCACGGGAGGGGATCGACTGAACCTTTTCAATGTCTCGACCACCAGCATGTTTGTGGCGGCTGGGGCTGGGGCGATTGTGACCAAGCACGGGAATCGTGGGATTTCTTCGATGAGTGGTGGGGCTGATGTCCTGGAGGCCCTGGGCATCGGGCTGAACCTTGGGCCGGATGCACTGCGAGATTGCGTCGAGTCCTGCGGTGTCGGATTTTTGTTCGCACCGAATTTTCATCCAGCCTTCAAGACGGTGACGGCCCTGCGTCGGGATCTTGCGGGGGATGGGATCAGAACCGTCTTCAATCTTTTGGGTCCCTTGCTGAACCCTGCGCGCCCGCAGTGCCAGCTGATCGGTGTTTCCGATCCGGCGCTGACACCGACTTTTGCCGAGATCTCACAGAGGTTGGGGCGAGAATGCGTGTGGGTCGTTCACGGGACGACGGAAGATGGTCGTTCAGTTGACGAACTCAGCACGATGGGGCCGAATACCGTTTGGAAGGCAGGTGCCTATCAAGACCTTGAGGAAGAAGAACTACAGGCGCGGGAATTTGACCTAAGGTCGGCGACCTTGGACGAGCTAGTCGGCGGTTCTCCCAAGCAAAATGCGGTCATCTTGGAGTCGATCCTGGATGGCAGTGATAAAGGTGCGAAGGCTGATCTGGTTCTGCTCAATGCAGGCGCTGCAATTACCGCAGCCGGTTTGGCGGATCACCTTGAAGATGGGATTCAGGCGGCAAGGGCTTCAATTGATTCCGGCAGTGCCTTGCAGAAGCTCCACGGCCTGCAGGCTTGGTGTGGTAGTCGCGGTTAGGCCAAACAAGGGCACAAAAAAGACCGCCGATGGCATGGAACCACGGCGGCCTTTGAAAAATCTAGGAGTTTGCTGCCTTATTCGCCCTTCTTCGCTTGTTCGGCGATTTGCTCTGCTTGTTGAGCGAGCATTTCGAGGCGGCGAGCGATCTCA
>CAXIBU010000317.1:0-2815 GCA_964021555.1 uncultured Verrucomicrobiales bacterium
CAATATCGACAAATTCCGCCGTCCACGTGGCTTTCTCCCATGCCCTCTCATCGAGCTTCCCATCAATTTTCACACCGTCGCCACGCTGGCACACGTAGCTCAGGGGAAGCTCCGCCCGAGCATCGACAAGACCAGCAGCTAAAACCATCAAAAATCGCAAAGTCGCCATCCCCTACCCTTACCCGTTAGCAGGTTTGGATAACATCTTTTTTCGTTTTTCTGTTTCCGTTTTGCCATTTCCGCCTTTCCTTAGCTCCATCACCATGCGGGCGGAATTCGATTACCTTCACCAACAGTTTCCAGACGGCGGACTTTTCCGCGACAAGAACTGGCGGCTTTCACCGAACCCTGTGACCCTGAGTTCCGCGCAGATCGATGAACTGGAAGCCATCGGCCGCGCGCTCTACGCCTTTTCTCGCGCCGCAAACGCCCTCTATTTCAGCGAGGACTTAGGCCCGAACTTCAAGCACTACCTCGATCGCGGCAAGCCCGATTGGCTGCTCAAGCTCCAATCCTCCCCCACCCTCCGCGACCAAGTTCCGCAAGTCATCCGCCCCGACCTCCTACTCACTTCGAAGGGCTTCAGGCTCGTCGAGATCGATTCACTCCCCGGCGGCATGGGCACATTGGACCTGCTCCACCAGGCATACTCCAGCGCCGGATTTTCCCCGATCCGCAGCGGCACCAGCTTCACCGAATTTTTCTCTGACCAGCGCACCCAATTTGCCTTCTCGGAAGAAGGCCTCGATTACTTCCCCGAGATCCAGTGGCTAGCCAATCAATCGGAAGGAAAATGCCGCGTTCACCCGGAGGCCACCATCGATCCTCAGGCGCTCGCTTCGATTGAAAATTCGCAGACCTACCGCTACTTCGAGCTCTGGGATAAGGACCTCACTCCAGAACACCGCCAGTTGCTCAAGCTCGCCTCTGAGGGCGCGCTGCAAATGACCCCACCTCCCAAGGCCTTTCTCGAAGAGAAGCTGCTCCTCGCACTCTACTGGATGCCCGGCCTCACTGAAGGATGGAAGCGCGAACTGGCCGCCGAACACCGCACCGTGCTCGATCAGCTCATCCCGAAAACCTGGGTCCTCGATCCCACGCCCATCCCCGAGACCACCGTCCAGCATGGCACGAATTTCTGGTCATGGGAGGAACTGAAGGACCTCTCCATCAAGGACCGCCGTCTCGTCGTCAAGATCAGCGGATTCTCCGAAACCGCCTGGGGCTCGCGCGGCGTTCACATCGGCCACGACGAGACCCGCACCGAGTGGCAGGCAAGCGTCACCCAGGCCCTCGCCGCCTTCGATACCAACCCCTACCTCATGCAGCCTTTCGAGGACTCCTCAAAATTCGATCACAACTACTACGATGATACCGGAAAGGTCGAGCGCATCGAATCCGTCGCGCGCTTCAACCCTTATTTCCAAGTCCGCGATGGCCGCACCTCCATCGCCTCAGTCATGGCCGTCGTCTGCCCCAGTGATAAAAAGAAGATCCACGGCATGACCGATGCATCACTCGTCCCATGTATTCGAAGAAATCCTGAAAATTGAAATGCTCAAGACGAAACATCACCAGTCATCTCTGAGCTTCCAAATTCAACAAACTATAACTAACAACCAGTTTGAACCTCGGCTACGACCAGCCCTCTGAGGACTACTCCGCTCAAGATCGGAAATACCTTTGGCACCCTTTCACCCACCTCCCCGCCTGGCTCGATGAGGATCATCCCGTGCGAACGATTGTTCGCGGCGAAGGCTCCTTCTTATTCGATGCCGACGGCGCCAAGCTCCACGACGCCAACGCCTCCATCTGGAGCAACGTCCACGGCCACGCCCACCCCACCATCACCGCCGCAATCAGTGAGCAGATCGGGCGCTTTGCCCACAGCTCCTTCTTAGGCTTCAGTCACCCGCCAGGCATCGAATTTGCTCGCCGTCTCATCGACGACTATCTCGGGAAATTCGGGCTCAATCGAATATTCTACGCCGAGAGCGGGGCGAATGCCATCGAGGCCGGTCTGCGCATGGCCCTGCAGTGGCAGCGCATCACCGGACAGCCCCAGCGCAAGCGCATCATCAACTTCCGCCAGTCTTATCATGGCGACACCCTTGGCGCCCTCGCCGTGACCGGTCTTGCTCACTTCAATCATCACTCCCCCGATTGGGGATACGAAGTCCTCACCTTGGAATCGGCCGACCAACTCGCGCAGATCGACCATCCCGAGGAAATCGCCGCCATCATCTTCGAGCCCCTGGTCGCTGGAGCCGCTGGCATCTACCCATGGCCCGCGGACATGATGCGACAAACTCGCGACTGGTGCGACCAGCACGGAGCCCTGCTCATCCTGGACGAAATCTTCACCGGATTCGGCCGCACCGGCACCATGTTCGCCTTCGAACAAGAACACATCACTCCCGATCTGTTAGTTTTAGGAAAGGCCATCACCTCAGGCACCGTTCCACTTTCCGCCGTCGTTACGCATTCTGATGTCTTCGACCCCTTCACCAAGGTCGAAAAAGTCGAAGACTCTCTCCTCACCGGTCACACCTACGCCGCCAACCCGACCGCCTGCGCCGCCGCCATCGCCTCGCTCGACCTCTTCGAACAAAACCACACCCTCGAAAACGCCGCCGCCCGAGCCCAACAGCTCACCGAATTTCTGCCAAAATTCAAGGATCTCCCCCAAGTCCGGGAAACCCGTCAAGTCGGCCTCGCCTGCGCCATCGAGCTCCACGACCCCAAGCACCCCGATCAAGCTGCCTACGGCGCCAAGATCGGCCTGGAGGCCACCCGCCGCGCCTACGCCAATGGC
>CAXIBU010000318.1:0-2793 GCA_964021555.1 uncultured Verrucomicrobiales bacterium
TTGAGTGTTGAGAGATCGACGAGTTTCCATTGAGTGAAGGTCCAGTCGCCATCTTTGCCGTCGTGTAGGATGCCGATGACGAAGTGGAGGGCGGAGTGGTGGATTTTCGAGGTCTCGGTCCGTGGTTGGTAGTAGAAGCTGCGGAATGAGCTTCGTTCGGAGCCTTGGGCGACGAGTTTGGGGTCCAAGTAGGCGATGGTTCCCGAGGCCTGGTGAGTGATCATGAGGTCGGGGTAGCCGCTGCGCTGGGCATCTCCTTGAGCGTTCTGGGGTATCTCGCAGGAAAACTCTTTGGTCGCATTGATTGCCTTCATGAGCTCATCTTCGAAGAATCGTGAGGCCTCGTTGATGCGTGGTAGTTCCTTGATCGGGGAATCCGCAGCACTGAGCTTGACAAGCGCGGCATCGGCAGCCGGTCGGATGAGCTCGAGAAAGGCCTGATGGACGGGGTCCTTTGGGGAGAAAGCGATGACGGCCTGCCCGGTCTTTTGCTCGATCAAGGTGGAAAAGCTGACGACGTCGCCGTGTTCGTAGTCGGCCTTCTCACCCTTGTTGTCTGTTGTGGGGGAGACCTGCGCGGAGGGCTGCTGGTCGATCTCGATACCCAACTTCATCCCGGCGAGGAATACCAGAATGAGTGCTGAGGCAGCGATGAGGCTCTTGGCGATCATTGGATCTCGATGGCTTCGGTCAGCAGCTTAGCGGCCCGATCGGCTTCCGTCTCGTTGCGCGCGATGAGCTTGGCCAATGGCTCGCCATGTTTGATTTCGGTGCCGGATTTGACGAGTTCTTCGAGGCCGACGAAGGGGTGAACGGGGTCGGTGCTCTTGGCGCGGCCGGCTCCTAGCTCGAGGACGAGTTGACCGACCTTACCGGCATCGACTTTGGTGACGGTGCCCGACGCTTGACTCGGGACGAGGGTGACGGTGGTGCCAGGTGGGGTGTCGGATTCTAGCAGGGTGTGGAGCTCGTCGAGCTTGGCTCCCTGGGCCTCGGCGAGGTCGAGAAACTTCTGGGTGGCGCGGCCATCGAGTAGGGCGGCTTTTAGTTCCTCCCGGGAGCAGTTGGCGATCGGCTCGCAGAGGTCGAGCACAAGTTTCTCGAGGTCAGCCGGGCCTTTTCCGGCCAAGCAATCGAAGCTCTCACGGACCTCGGGGAAATTGCCAACGGCACGGCCGAGGGGTTCGCTCATGGGGGTGAGAACGGCGTGGGTATCGACCCCGTTGCCCTTTCCTGCCGCTACCATGGCATCGGCAAGAGTTTCGGCTTCCTCGCGGGTCTGCATGAAGGCACCGGTGCCGAATTTGACATCGAGGATCAGACGATCGAGACCCTCGGCGAGTTTCTTGCTCATGATCGAGGCGGTGATTAGGGCGATGCTGGGAACGGTGGCGGTGACGTCACGAAGGGCGTAAAGTCGCTTATCGGCCGGGCAGAAGTCATCGGTTTGGCCCATCAGGAAAAGGCCATGCTGGTCGAGCAGTTCTGCCGCACGCTCGAAGCTCAGGTCGGTGCGAAATCCGGGGATGCTTTCCAGTTTATCCAAGGTCCCGCCAGTGATTCCGAGTCCGCGGCCGGAAACCATTGGAACGCGGTGTCCGGTGGCGGCCAGCAAGGGCGCTAGAATGAGCGATACTTTGTCGCCAATCCCCCCAGTGGAATGTTTATCGACCACCGGGCGGGGATCGGATTTGTCCCAGGTGAAGCGGCTGCCCGAGGCGATCATGGCCTCGGTCAGCGCGGTGGTCTCGGCCGTGGTCTGGCCCTTGAAAAAGACCGCCATGGCCCAGGCTGCCATTTGATAGTCGGGTATTTCTTGGGCGGTGAATCCTGCGATGAGGTGTTGAATTTCTTCAGCGCTGAGTTCGTGTCCGTCGCGCTTGCGTGAGATGAGGGTGGGGATGTGCATGGCAGTCTTTGAAGGTATTGATGCATAAAAAACGGGGCCTTTCGATGAAGAAAGGCCCCGCCGCAGTGATGCTTGCCGACTACTCGTTGATCGTGATGATGGCGTATTCGCCATCGCCCCTGCGGTAGGCGATCTGGAGGGCGTTGTTGCGCCGCTCGTTATGGAAGGCCACGAATGGGCGATCTGAAAGCTCGAGCTCCATGAAGGCATCTTCTTTGAACATGGACTTAACCGAAACGCGCTCGCGGTGAACGACCAAAGGATCGACATCGGCCGTATTTTCGCTGTCGTGATCGAGGCTGCTCTCACCGTAGTGGCTCTCGTCGAGGTAGCGGATGCTCTCGGAATTGCGCGGCTTCTGCTTCTTCAGCAGGCGTGTCTTATGCTTGCGCATGCGCCGGGCGATCTTGGATGCGGTTTCGTCAATGGAGGCATACATGTCCTCGCTCTCAGATGAGGCATCGATGGTGATGTGGTTGGCGCAGAAAAGAATGATTTCAGCGCGATGGACGCGCTTTTGCACATCGAGGATCGCCTTCGCCTCGATGATCTTGGGGTAGTCGAGATGTAAACCTTCAATCTTCTTCGTGACGTGGGTTCTCATGGCATCTGTGACATCCATATGACGGCCGACAACGTTGATTGGTGGGTTTACATTGATACTTTGCATTTTTAGTTCTCCTTAGTTGGATTTAGTAAATGGCCAAAATTCTTTGACCACTTAATAGGGTAGAGGTGGAGGGCGTCCGTGTCTAGCTGATCTGACCGAAATCGAACCGATTGTTCGGAACTCGCTGATCCTCTTGATAAACCAAGGCAAGTGTATGCCTTTCGACTGTTGTGGCGAGTGCCTCTAGTAGGAGTCGAGTTCCTGGAGGAACCGG
>CAXIBU010000319.1:0-2791 GCA_964021555.1 uncultured Verrucomicrobiales bacterium
GCACAGACTTGAGTTGAGCGCTTCTTCAAGCTCCTTACTTCCAAATAACCGAACTATCCTCGCAAGTCGTTTTCGGTTTTCGGTTTTCCTAAAGATCCACCCGGCGCCTCATCGTCTTTTTCTCACCTTGGCGTTTTTTGGAGTCCAGGCGGCGGCGCTTCGAGCCTTTGGTGGGCTTGGTTGGCTTGCGTTTCTTTTGCTGAATGGTAGCCGAACGGATCATCAGAACGAATTTTCGCATCGCCTCGTCCTTGTTCTTTTCCTGGCTGCGGTGATCGGAAACTTTGATCAGAATTTGCCCATCCTCTGTGAGGTTGTGATGGCTCATCGCCAGCAAGCGATCCTTGTAGAAGTCGGGAAGTGAAGAGGCCGCGATATCGAAACGCAGCTGGATCGCCGTCGATACCTTGTTGACGTGCTGTCCACCCGGGCCACTGGAACGAGTGGCCTTGATCTCGACCTCATTATCGGGCAGTTCCACCGCATTTGAAATACGGATCATCAGGGCTCAACTCCGTGTTCAAAGATGATCACCTGCCCGTCCTTGATTGCCTTACCCCTGAGAACCCGGCGCATCTCCCGGAGCGCTTCTTCCCTTTTCTCCAAATTCAGTTTCCGGAGAATCGCTTCCTTTGCCTCGTCCAATTCAAGCACTCTCGCCGGGCGAATTTCCATCACTTCAACCCAATGGCTACCCAGCTCGGTGACGATCAGCTTGGGCTTCCCTGGCTCCATCGAGAAAACCGCTTCGGCAAAGTCATCGGGCAACCGATCAGCACTCAACCAACCCAGCTCGCCCGCCTGCGCCCCCGAATTGAGGTCTTCGCTCTTCGCCGCCGCCTGCTGCCAGGTCTCTTCGCCACTCCTGAGCTGGGCCGACCATTCTTCGATCAAACTCGAGGCCTCATCACCAGGGTGATCGAGCGCCGCTGCGAACAGATGTCTGACCTTTCGCTCTTCGGCGACTTCGAAGGCCTCAGGGTTCGATTCATAAAAGTCGCGAACCTCCTCATCCGAGACACTCACTCGCTCGTCCAACCATTGGGAGAGATAGGCCTCCTGCTGCTGACGCGCCGCCAGTCTGAAGCGCATTTCTTCCTCGCTGATTCCGTGCTTGGCAAGCTGGTTCTGCATTTCAAGGTCACTGGCGAATCGCGCTTTCCAGGCCTGCCACTCAGCTTTCCACCGTGCCTCGTCGATGGGGTAGTCGTTCGAATTGAACTGCACCTTGACCCTCAGCAAGTGGTCATCGACCAGTCGCAGCAAAACCGCCGATCGCAGAAGTTCTACCTGTTCGGCTGGCATTTTTGTGAGATCCAGTCCCCGCCGGTAGCAGTAGACCGAAAGCTCGTGCTCCAACTCGGCTTGAGTAATCGGTTGCTTATGGACGCGGGCCACGACGCCTTTCTCAGCCAAGCCAACCTCCGGACGCCAAGGACGCAGCAACTCCGCCAAGGGACCATCCATGACCAGAAGATCAAGGGCCACATAGCTCAAGATCAGCAGGTAAATGCCCAACTGAAGACCAATTTTTCGTTTCGACTTTGGCACACGCGGAACCTAGCCCTGAAAAGTCGGCTAGTCACGCCCCGTCTTTGCGCAAGCAGCTGTTGACCCCGCACGATCTCTGAGCCATGCTGCGCCGCTCCGATGAGTTCCAATCCAGCCATTCAGGACTTCGCCTTTGCCTTCTTGGGTCTTCTTTTCGAAGGCGCGCCGTTTATCGTATTGGGCACGCTCTTTTCGGGGTTCATCGATGCCTACCTCTCGCCCAACCTTCTAACTAAGGCACTGCCAAAGCAGAAAATTCCGGCCATCTTGGTCGCAGGACTGCTTGGGCTCGTCTTGCCCGTTTGTGAGTGTGCAATCGTGCCTGTAATCCGCCGACTCATCGGCAAGGGGCTGCCAGTTGGTTGCGCCTTCGCCTACATGCTGGCAGCACCGATTGTGAATCCGATCACCTTGTTCAGCACCTACAAGGCCTTCGGCGGCGACTGGACCATGGCCTATTCACGGCTCGGCATGGGCTACGTGATTGCGGTGATGGTCGCGATGATTGTCAGTGCCCTACCCATCGGGGCTGTGCTGAAGAAGCACATCATCAAACGCAATGGTGACGATGCTTTCCACGACCACGGGAAAGGTGGAAAACTCGCCCATGCCATGCGCACGGCCCAGTCCGACTTTGTTGATGTCGCCGTCTACTTCACCTTGGGCATTGCCGTAACTTCCCTGTTCAATACTGGCGTAGCACCAGGCCTAAGCACCTTGGATAGCATCGCCGACAGTCAATGGGGGGCACCAGCTTCACTGATGGGCGTCGCCTTTTTCCTAAGCCTTTGCAGCTCGTCGGATGCCTTTGTGGTCGCTGCCCTCGATCGCTTCACTTACTCCGCCAAGCTCGCCTTTCTGGTCTTCGGCCCCATGGTTGATCTGAAATTGATCTTCCTCTACCAAACCATTCTCCGTCCGAAATTCCTCGCCGCCATGGTGGTCTTCCTGTTCACCGTCACCCTCCTTGCCTGTCTCGCTTGGGAAAAACTTCCGCTGCCATGAGCCTGAATCGGATTTGCCTCTCATTCTCCAGCCTGGCCTGGGCCACTGCCTTGCTCTACTTTTATCAGAGTGGGCGCATCGATGCCTATCTCGCGGATAGTCTGCGCATCTATAGCTTGATTGGTGGCCTGCTCCTGGCAGTTGTGGGGCTGTTCAATCTCTTGGTTAAAAGCGCTCCATCCGACCATGGCCATTGCGGCGACTGCTGCTCTCATTCCGACCATGATCACGAGCA
>CAXIBU010000320.1:0-2789 GCA_964021555.1 uncultured Verrucomicrobiales bacterium
CAGAGGGAGGAGCGAGCCGATATACATCAGGACATTCTGCTCGAGCATGTAGCCAAATGCGAAGATCACCAAACAGAGCGATGCCATGGAGAACATGCGAATCTGCGGGATGGGCTCTTGGGAGTTCGGGACGAAGCAGCGAGCAATGGATAAGCCCGCGTAGCCTACGAAGAAGGACGCGAAGAAAACCATGTAATACTCCAGCTCGAAGCTCGCGAAGTAACCTAGGATGGCTAGAACCGCGATGACGAAAAAAGTCGGGATAGGTGAGGCAATGACCTGCTTGGGAATCAAGGAGACCAGCATGTTGTCACTCTTATCAACGTTCTTTTCAAGGAACCACTTCAGTGAAACGTAGCCACTGTCGAGCGTCGTCAGCACGCAAAGGACCAAGAAGCCGAAGTAGGCAGCTGGAATGAGCGAATTGCCCCCATAACTAGAGAAATGCTGAACGATGAGGTGATGGCCGTAGAAAAAGCCGTCCAAATTCGACTTTGTCAGCTGGAAACTATCGCCGGCATTCCCCATCACCCACATGGCAAGGGAGCCGTGGAAGAGCAGAAGCAGGAAAAAGAAGATGCCGCCAAAGACGTAGCTGAGACGGATCGAGGTCTTTTCACGATGGATCTGGATGGCTCGCTGCCAGTGCTGCAGGTCGAGCCATGGCCCGACGAGCAAGCCGACGATCAGTGGCACAGCGAGGCCCCAAAAACGAGTCATCGTATACCCGTATTCGCTCCCCAGCCCCTCGCCCCCCTGCCCCAGCGTCGCAGGATTGAGCGACAGCAATACCGTGACGATGCACGCAACAAGCAGGGATCCAAGAAGGGCGTGGCCTGCCTTGATCTTGCGAATGCCGAATTCTTCCCCGAAGAGGCAGCCGACCGCCAGAAGCACAAATGCGGCCATGGCCACGGATAAACCGGTCAACCTCGCGCCATCGAAGCCCTCGAGCGTGCCCAGTAAGGGAACGAAGAGGTATTTCACCAGCCCGAAAACGGTGAGCGAGAGCGCGACGATCTGGTAGAGGTAGAAAATCAGCCGAAATGGCTTCGAGAACTTGTCGAAGAATCTGGCCAAGGACTCGTCGCCGCCCTCGTGCCTGTTGGCCACGATCTGAGTCAGCCAGCCAAAAAGCATGAGCCCGATCGCATTTGGAACGGCGAACATGAGCAGCCCTTGAATCCCGAACATGAAGGAGATCTGGACGCTAAAGAACAGGCCGAGACCCCACATCCACGCGAGCGCGACAGAGTTTCCCCAGAGAAGAGCGTTGAACCAACGTTTGGTCATTTCCCAGACAAGCGCCAATTCGCCTTTCCCACAAGCCTGTTACTCATTTGTTTTATTTCGGGCGAATATCCGGGGACTCCGAACGCTTGATCTCCCAAGAGATTTCATTAGTGCCGGGGTCAGTTACGGTCCGAAAATAATGAGGCTACCCTAGTCGGCACTCGGCTCATCTCGCTGACCCGCTCTGACCAATCCATTTTTCTTTCTTTTGAAAAACTGGTGGGTAATTCAGGGTAAATAACTTATCCATTATGAAACGTCGTCGATTCTGCAAGGCCCTTGGCTCATCACTCTTTCTGCCCAGGAGTGCCTTTGGTGCGTCTGATGAGGCTTTAGCTGCGCCTGAATTATACGATCCCACCAAGGGAATTGAGGATGCTTGGACCATCGCGGTGCTGCCGGACACTCAGAATTATGCCAAATTCGGCAAAAATCAGGCGCATTTTGTAAGGATGTGTCAATGGTTGGCCGATAACCGTGAGACTTGGCGGATAAAGTTGGTGCTGCATGAAGGCGACTTGGTTGAACAAAACAACATCGCCGAAGGCGGTGGCCGTGGATACGGTGATCAAAATTCGCAATCGCAGTGGGAAAGTGCGAAACGGGCCTTATCGATCTTGGACGGGAAGGTGCCAACGATCCTGACGACAGGGAATCATGACTACGGCATCCGCAATTCCGAGACCCGTGAGACGCGGTTCAATGAATTTTTCCCAACGACCTCAAACCCGCTCATCTCCGACGGCAAGGGCGGCGGGATTCTCATCGAATGTGGGGAAAACTCTTTTGGAAAAAGGACGCTGGAGAATGCTGCATACGAATACATCGCTCCAGATGGCACAAAGATGCTGATTGTCGCCCTCGAATGGGGCCCGCGAAAGGCAGCAGTTGATTGGGCGCGTGAACTAATGAATCGTGAGATCTACCGATCCCACACGGGGCTTCTATTGACCCATAACTTCATCACTCCAAAAAGTCTGCGCGATGGTCAGGATGGCAATCGCAAGCGAGGAGGCAATCCCCACGTCTACCCCACCGGGAAGTCGGGCGACACCCATGATGGCGAGGACCTGTGGCAGTCTCTGGTCAAGTCCACTCCGAACTGCAGGCTAGTGCTCAACGGTCACGAGATGGGAAGTCACGTCGGGCGCAGAAGCGACCTCAACGAGGCCAATAAAACCGTCCATCAAATGCTCTTCAACGCCCAAGGACTGGGCGGAGGATCCGACATCGGGGGTAATGGTGGCGATGGCTGGCTTCGGCTCCTTAGCTTCGGAGCTTCCAGCAAGCAGCTTTCGGTAAGGACTTTCTCGCCCTTAAAATTAGACGCTGGAAAGTCGCCCTGGTGGGACCACCCTCAATGGAATTTCACCCTGAAGCTGTAGGTCCTAGCTTGGGTAACGGATAGATCAAGCAAGATGAAACATGCGGGTAAAACGCCCTCACTTCTCACTTCTCACTTCTCACTTCTCACTTCTCACTTCTCACTTCTCACT
>CAXIBU010000321.1:0-2783 GCA_964021555.1 uncultured Verrucomicrobiales bacterium
CTCTGGGCTAGGTCGACGGTGAGTTTCAAAGACCAGTCGTTGTAGTCACCGGCGTCTAGGAGGATCTGTTCGAGATGCCAGTGGGTATCGGATTTTTCGATGAAGAGGTGGCGCGGGTGACGGGCCTCGGGGTCTAGGCGTAGCTGCTGATGGTCGGTGAAATAGGCATCGAACAAGGAATCGATATCGGCGAGTGTCCAGGGCTGGCCTTCGGGTGAGTCGGGTTCGATTCGTTCCAGGAAGCTGGAGGTCGAATCGTGCGCGAGGGCTTTTACGAGTTCGAAGCTTGCCGTTCGGACTGCTCGCTCAAATTCGTGGCGTCTGCGGGTGAGAGGGACCGGGGCTTTGGTCGGCTCGGGTTCTGTAGTCGTTGGAACGAGGGCTTTACTTGGGTCTTTGAGGAGCTCCCATTCGTCCAGTAGGCTGGAATCGACTTGGCGAAGCAGGTCGCCAAAGTAGTCCTCGGCTTGATCAAGGGCCTCGGTTTTAGCGGCTGGCGGAACGGTCTGGTTGAGGACCTTGTAGACTTCGGTGAGGTGTCGGAGCAAAATCGCCTCGGATTTTTCGAGTCCGTATTCGCGGATGTAGTCATCGAAATTGCGAAAATCGTAAAACATCTCGCGAGCGATGGATTTTGGCCGGATTTGATCTTCGTCGAGGTAGGGGTGCTTGAGTAGGAACTCATTGAAGAAGGAGTAGACGGCCTCGGCATCGGGTTTCGGGTAGCTGACTTCCAAAAGTGCCTCCATGCGCTCTTCGTAGGAACTACCGTCCTCTTTCATTTCGGCCATCTTGGCATCCTTGGCCTTGCGCTCTTGGGAACGGAGGATTTGGGTGGGGTTTTCGAGGATGGATTCGATCAGAGTGAGCACCTGCAGCGGATAGGAGGCGGCCTCGGGGTCCAAATTCGGTAAGGTGTCGATGAGGAAAAGCGAGAGTGCTTGGTTCATCGAGAAGTCCTCTTGGAGGTTCCAGTGTAGGCTGAGCTTCGACTCGCCCTGGCGCTCGGCTGGTGGAGTAATGGTCAGAATTTCCCCGCGCACCAAGCTGAAGAAAAGTTTGCGAGCTTGCCGACGGAGAGCCTTCTTTCTCGCTGGGGTTTCGTGGCTGGCTTCGATGAGATTTTTCAGTTCGGCACAGCCGTCCTGATCGGGGCGGCCGAGGACGTTGAGGAGCAGGCCGTGATTGAGATGAAAGCTGGACTCTAGTTTCTCCGGTTCGGACGTGATGAGGTTGCGGTAGGTGGTTTCGTCCCAGTGGACGTAGCCGCGCTCGGGTGGCTTCTTGCGGACGAATTTCTTCTTCTTTCCAGAGGCGGCCTTTGCTTCGAGCTTAAGGTTCTCGATCGCATGAGCCGGGGCTTGGGCAACGACGAAACCGACGTCATCGAATCCTCGACGCCCGGCACGTCCGCAGATTTGTTTAAAGTCACGGACGGTCAGGATCCGGGTGCCTGATCCATCGAATTTGCAGAGCTGGGTGAACAGCACGGTGCGGATGGGGACATTGACCCCAACCCCGAGCGTATCGGTTCCGCAGATGACTTTCAGAAGACCCTTCTGGGCGAGCTTTTCGACGAGGAGTCGGTATTTGGGCAGCAGACCTGCGTGGTGGATGCCAATTCCATGTCGCAGCACCTTTGAGAGCTCCTTGCCGTAGGGGCTGTTGAATTTAGCGTCTTGGAGGGCCTCGGTAATGGCGCGCTTTTCTTCCTTCGAGCAGAAATTCCGCGATAGAAGGTTCTGCGCCGTTTGAGCACAGGCGAGCTGGGTGAAGTTGACGAGGTAGATGGGGGCCTTGTCATCTTCGACGAGTGATTCGACTTTCTCCTCGAGGGTTTCTTCGCTGTAGTCAAAGTGCAGGGGGACAGGTCGGTCCTCGGATTGCACTAGCGCACTCTCACGGCCGGTTAGCGAATTCAGCTCATCAAGGAAGGGTTTGGTGTCTCCAAGCGTTGCTGACATCAGGAGGAACTGCGATTGGGGCAGGGTAAGCAGCGGAATTTGCCAAGCGATGCCGCGGTCGGGGTCGGAGTAGTAGTGAAATTCGTCGATGATCAGGTCATCGATCTTGGCTGAGCTGCCTTCGCGCAGCGCGAGGTTGGAAACGATCTCGGCGGTGCAGCAGATGACGGGAGCATCTGGGTTGACGGTGGCATCGCCCGTGATGAGCCCGACATTCTCGGCTCCGAGGTTCTTGCATAGCGAAAGAAATTTTTCGTTAGCAAGGGCCTTGATGGGAACGGTGTAATAACTGGTGCGCCCGAGGCAGACGGCGCGGTATTGCACCGCCAGGGCGACCAGCGATTTTCCTGATCCTGTGGGCGTATTCAGGATGACGTTACGCCCTTCGAATAGCTCCAAGATGGCCTCTTCTTGGTGAGGATACATCTCGATCGACTGCTCCGCTAAGAAGTCGAGGAAGGCGCTAAGAATAGAGTCGGAGTCTGGAGAGGGTGGCGTCGGGATCAGCATGCTCGCGACGAACCTAGGCTTTGCCCTACTAAACGGAAGCCCTTTCCTAAAAACTCGTGGTGAATCTGAAAATACCTAGCCGTTGCGACGCGAGAATAATACTGGGCTGATGCACAGGCCAAGAAATACGAGAATCCCGAGTAGGCCTGTATTTGAAAGGCCCAGTATCGGACCATCTTCCCGAGTGGCTGGGTCGGGTAGCGCTGAGCCTGTGATGACCGGGCGAGCTTGAGCAGGATTGAGCTCAAGGGCGGTGAAAGGTTGGTCGCGCTGGCTGTCCGAAGCCCGAGCACGGCTGATCTCGCTTGC
>CAXIBU010000322.1:0-2763 GCA_964021555.1 uncultured Verrucomicrobiales bacterium
GAAAGGTCCTCCATGAGCTTGCGGCCATCTTGATCGAACATCAGGCGCTTGCGGCCTGGGTCCCCCGTGAGGTGCTTATCGAAAATTTTCTCCAAGCCACGAGCACCGGCGGTAAACTCCCACAAGGGATCGTCGGGGTTGACCGGGCCTTTTTCCAGTTTACCGGTCGAGCGGGTGTAGCCTAGAACGTGGGAGGCGAGGGTTTTCTCAGGGTATTTTCGCGAATAGATTTCGAGAAATTCGAGGCCCTTGACCAGATTCTTGCGCATGCGGTCGGCGACGTCCTTGGTGAAGACGCGCTTGTGGACCATGGGCAACCAGCGGCGGTGGCGGTAGTGCTGCCAGAGCTCGGCATCGGTAGGTTCCCAAGGGGTGGTAAGGAAGCGATTGGCTGCGTCGAGCCGCTTGCGAGCGTAGGCCGCGACACTTTTCTCGTCGGCATTTTCAAGTTGTTCGAAGCGCAGGACCAGTTGGTAGGCGACCTCGTTCTGAGCCAGCGGATTGCCAAAGCGGTCGGTAATGACCCCGCGTGGAGCGGGGATTGAGAGAGAGATCGTCCGTGCGTCCTTTCGGTTGAAGGGCGAGGTTTTACTCGGATCGAGAGAGAGCTTAACGGGAACTTCTTGGGCACACAGGGAGGCTGTGCTCAAAAGAGCGACAAGGGGTAGTGTGGGTTTGGTCAGGAAATTCATCGTCAGCACCTTATCTACATTCCTTCAAGAGGGCGATCTTTCAATCCGAAATTGGCACTAAGTGCTTTCGGTGCCGATTTTTAGTCCTCATCCGCATAATCTTCGGCATTGAAGCTCTTGATGATGGAGCCTGGAACAAAGATAAATTCGGTCTCCCTGGTTTGCACTGGCTCTAGGTGAAACTTGACTCGTTTTCGCTGGGTCCCGGATTTCGCGACGATAGTGACATCGACGAGAAGGTCGATGGCGCCATCTTTCTCGGGATAAACTTCGAGCAGTCCGGGGAAGGTGACTTTGGCCAGTGAGAGCGCCTTATTCTTCCTGATGGGCTTAAATACGGCATTCTCGCCGAGATAAGCCTTCGGGAACCATTCGGAGCGCCCGGTTTTTTCGGTAGTGGTCTTGATTGCATTGATCCTGAGGATCTCGTGCTCGCCGGTCTCGCCGCGCGCCTTGATGCTCCATTTGAAAGGACCTTCCAGGCTCGCGCTGCCAGCAAAATAGACCATCGCGGAGGCCGATAGACCGCCACTTCCACCTTGTGGCTCAAAGTGGGCAAAGACGGTGGCTCCGTTCACCTCGGCACCGCTGGTTGATTGGTCTTCGTAGGTGTGGTTCTTGGTGAAGACATGCCCGCAAGAGGCCAAAAGCCAGGTCAAGGGGGCCAGCAGGAGAAGCGGAGAGAGTTTCATTGGTAGAGTGTAGCTCCAGGAATAAGAAAGGAAAAGCGACTTTCACACGGAACTGGGGGTTGACTCTTCGGCTGCATCTGGCAAGGGCTAAGGCGTGATCGATATCAATCTCCTTACAATCATCCTGCTTGTCTCGGTTAGTGCCCTGTATCTGCTCGAGCTGGTTAAAGGTCTGCTTACACTCAAGGCTCTGGACCCGCAGTTGCCTGAAGAGTTTGAAGATGTGTTTGATCAGGACAAATACGCCAAATCCCAGGCCTACACTCGAGAGGGGACCCGCTTCTCGCTGATATCACGAACGGTTCATTTCGTTGTTTTCATGGGCTTCTGGTTGTTGGGTGGCTTCGGCTGGTGGGATCAGTTCGTGACCGGGCTTGAGCTTGGTGGCCTGTGGACCGGGCTAGCTTTTATTGGCGGGCTTTCCGTGGCGAACTACCTGATTGGCCTGCCCTTCGCGATCTACGATACCTTCTCGATCGAGGCTCGGTATGGCTTCAATCGATCGACCGTCGGGACTTTCATCAGCGATCAGCTGAAGGCTGGTCTGCTTGGAATTGTGTTAGGGGTGCCATTTCTTTTGCTCCTGCTCTGGATTTTTCGCTCGGTGCCAAATGCGTGGCTTTGGGCCTGGGGGGCGACCACCGTTCTGTCTTTGGCTATCAGTTATCTCGCACCAAGCTTGATCTTACCCTTGTTTAATCAATTCGAGCCTATGCCGGAGGGTGAACTGAAGGAATCAATCGAAGACATGGCTGCCAAGTGCGACTTTCCACTGACGGAGGTGTCGATTGTCGATGGCTCCAAGCGTTCTTCAAAGTCGAATGCGTATTTCACTGGATTCGGTAAACGCAAGCGGATCGCGCTTTTCGATACCTTGGTTGAGAACCACGGCACCGAGGAATTGGTCGGGGTGCTGGCGCATGAGATTGGCCACTTCAAGCTCAAGCACTTGGTGCAGCGGATGTTGCTTGGGATTATCCAATCCGGAGTGATTTTCTACCTCTTGGGCCTGTTCACTCAACCCGCTGAAGTGGGGGGTGCCACGGATCTGCTTTGTGCCAGTTTCGGTGTCACGGAGGCGTCGGTTTACGCCGGGCTGGTCTTTTTCCTTATCTTATTCAAGCCGGTCGAGGCGCTCCTCAGCTTATTCGCCAATGCCTGGAGCCGGAAACACGAATTTGAAGCTGATGCCTATGCTGCGAAGGCTCAAGGCACTCCCTTGCATCTCGTGAAGGCCTTGAAAAAGCTGTCCGCTGACAACTTGAGCAACCTCACGCCGCATCCCTTTGCCGTTTTTCTCGACTACTCGCACCCGCCGATGGTTCAGCGCCTGGCGGCCCTGCGATCCTTACGGCTCGAACGCGGGCAGGGTGAGTGAA
>CAXIBU010000323.1:0-2704 GCA_964021555.1 uncultured Verrucomicrobiales bacterium
GAATCAAAGAATTGCTCCGGCGATTTGTCTCTTTTGATTTACTCAATGGTATTAGCGATAGGAAGAAGGCGATCGCTTGGCTTGTTCTGAAGGCGGAGACTCTCCAGTGGTAGAGCTTGTCGGGTCGGTAGACGTAGGCGAAGAAGAGGTCGTTAAGGAGGATGCCGATCGGCCAGATTAGGAACGCTAGGATGATGCCACCCTTAAGCGTTTTGGGGAGTCGATTTCTCAGTAGATCGGACATGCTGATACCTATTTGCTTGTGGGATCAGGCTAGTTCTTCTTCGAGTTTTTCGATCTGGGTGCTGAGCTCGGACCATTTGGTGTAGGCGAGCTCTAGCTTGTTGGTGGCGGCGGCGTAGGCGATGGAGGCCTTTTTCATTTGTTCGCCGTCGGCGATGGTTTCGGGCTGGCTCATGTGCTCGGTGAGCGTGGCCTGGGCGGCCTCGATCTCGGCGATGCTGGCCTCGACTTTTTCAAATTCGTCCTGCAGCGGTTTGAGGACTTTGGTGCGTTTTTGGCGTTTCTCGGCTTCGATGCGTCGTTGTTCCTTGCGGTTGACGCCGGGCTGGCTCTTGGTGGCGGATTTGGCAGTGCCTGACGGAGCGGTCTTTACGTTGCTTGCGGCGGCCTTGTCGGCGGCGGCTTCTTCTTCCTTTTTCTCGAGGTAGTAGCTGATATTGCCCTGGAAGACGCGTGGCGGGTGGCCGGGGCGGATTTCGATGGTCTTGTTGACAATCGGATCGAGGAAGTTGCGGTTGTGCGAGACGATGAGGTAGGTGCCTGGGTAGTTCTGCAGGGCGCTCTGGAGGACCTCCTGCGATTGCACGTCGAGGTGGTTGGTCGGCTCGTCCAGAATGAGGAAGTTGGCGGGGCGGACGAGCATGCGGGTGAGGGCGACGCGTGAACGCTCGCCACCTGAGAGGATGCCGACTTTCTTGAGGACATCATCGCCGCGGAAAAGGAAGCAGCCCAGCAAGTTGCGAACGAAGGGGGCATTCGCCCGAGAGGCGGCCTCGAGCACGGTCTCCTCGACGCTGCGGTCGGGGGCGAGCTCGTCGGCGTGGTTCTGGCTGAAGAAGCTGAGCTCGACCTTGTGGCCCAGCGAGTGCTCGCCAAAGTCGGGGCTTTCCTCACCGGTGATGAGTCGGCAAAAAGTCGACTTTCCGGCGCCATTGGGGCCGACGATGGCGATGCGGTCACCCTTGGTGATCTCTAGGTCGAGTTCTTCGAAGATGGTGAGTTTGCCGTAGGCCTTGGAGGCCTTTTCCAGCTTGGCGACGCTCTGCCCGCTCGGCGGTGGATCGGGGAAGCGGAACTTCATGACGGCATCGTCTTCCTCGATCTCGATGAGCTCCATTTTTTCCAGTTGCTTGAGTCGGCTCTGGGCTTGGGATGCCTTGGAGGCCTTGGAGCGGAAGCGGTCGATGAACTGCTTGGCCTTTTCAATTTCCCGCTGCTGGGCCTTGTATTGTTTCTTGAGGATCTCTTTGCGGAGCTTGGATTCCTTGAGGTAGAAGGAGTAATTGCCAGCGTATTCTTCGGCGCGCCCGTGGTGGAAGGCGATGGTGCGGGTGCTGAGGACATCGAGCAGGGCGATGTCGTGAGAGATCATGACGATGGCGCCGGGGTAGTTGAGCAGGTATTGCTCCATCCAGCGCTGGGTATCGATGTCGAGGTGGTTGGTCGGCTCATCCAAGAGCAGGACCTCTGGCTCTTGGAGGAGCAGCTTAGCGAGGGCGATGCGCATTTGCCAGCCGCCGGAAAATTCGCCGCAATCGCGGTCGAAGTCGCTGCGTTTGAAGCCGAGGCCGGTGAGGATGGATTCGATCTGTGGCTTGATCCGGGCGATGTCGAAGTGTTCAAGTCTGAGCTCGAGCTCGCCGATCTCGTCGAGGATGTGAGAGTAGCGGCTGGAGCGGGGGTCCTCCTTTTGCAGTTCTTCGGAGAGCTCGTCAACCTGGCGCTGCAGGCTGACCGCGGCGGCGAAGGCCTTCTCGGTCTCATTCCAGAGCGTGATGCCCTCGATGTGGATGCCCTCCTGGGGGAGGTAGCCGACACGACAGTGCTTGGGCTTAACGATCTCGCCGGAATTCGGCTCCAGAAGGCCAGCGAGGCATTTCATCAGAGTGGACTTGCCCGCGCCGTTGTGCCCGGCAAAGGCGATGCGCTCCTTCTGGTGAATGACGAAGGAGAGATCGGCGAAAATGACGCGTGCGCCGAATTCGACGCGAAGGTGTTGGATGGCGAGCATCGGTCAGAAAAGAATGTCGTTCGAGAGCGCCCTAGCGACGCGGGCGATGGTATGGCACCGAAAGGTGGATTTGAAAAGCTCGGTCTGACTAGACGAGCAGTATCGGAGGGGCAGCTTAGACTTCTGACTGGTCGTCTTGCTTCGGTTGCTCGCGGGTTTTCATCCAGGCTTTGAAGGCGGCGATTTGGGCCTGGCCGTTTAGGGTGCGGTAGAAGGAGTTTGAGCGATGGAATTCTTCGAAGAGGCTGCGGTCTTTCATTTCGACGAGATTGAGAGCCGGTCTGTCGTCTCCGAGGTTGAGGACTTTCGGGCTGGCGGTGTGCGTGCTGGGTGTCATGGCTGGCTCGGGGCGCATGGTGATGAGCTCATGGACGAATTTGCCGTGGCGCAGCAGGTAGTAGCCGAAGGCGAGGAGTAGGCCGTAAAAGAGTAGGTCTTTCCCCAACTGAT
>CAXIBU010000324.1:0-2702 GCA_964021555.1 uncultured Verrucomicrobiales bacterium
GATGGCGTTTGGGGTGGGTGGATTGCTTTTGCGGTTGCAAATTTGGGCTTGTGAGGCTTGAACAGGCGTATGTCTGAAGCATCCTCGCGCAAGACGCTGGAAGAGCGTCATCAAATGTCGGATTTAGAACGATTGCGTCACTCTTGTGCCCACGTTCTGGCTACGGCGATTTTGCGAATTTGGCCGGAGGCCCAGTTGGCTGGCGGGCCGCCGGTGGAGAATGGCTTTTACTATGACATTGATCTGGAGCATCGGATCACGCCGGAGGACTTCGAGCGGATCGAGGCGGAGATGAAGAAGGAGGTGAAGTCGAACAATCGTTTCGAGAAGCAGATCGTGAGCCGTGAGGAGGCGATCGAGCTGTCCAAGAGTGGGCGTCTCGGTGCGCTGGCCGAGCGGGAGGTCGAGTCTACCTTCAAGCTGGATTTGATCGACTCGATCCCAGAGGGCGAGGAGCTGAGCATTTTCAAGAATGGCGAATTTTGGGATCTGTGTGCGGGGCCACATGTTGGGCGCACGGGGAATTGCAAGGCCTTCAAGGTGATGAGCGTGGCGAGTGCCTTTTATAAGGGCGATGCGGCGAATCCTCAGCTGCAGCGCGTTTACGGGACCTGTTTCCCGAACAAGACCCAGCTCAATGAGCACTTGGAGCGCCTGGAGGAGGCGAAGAAACGCGATCACAGGAAGTTGGGTCGTGAACTTGGCCTGTTTGCGATTGATGAGGCGGTCGGGCAGGGCCTGATCTTGTGGAAGCCCAAGGGGGCGCTGGTGCGCCGTTCTCTGCAGGACTTCATTACTGGTGAGCTGGACCGTCAGGGCTACTCGCAGGTCTTCACCCCGCACATTGGCAAACTCGACCTTTACCGGACTTCGGGTCACTTCCCTTATTATCAGGAAAGCCAATACGCACCGATTGCGGAGCGCGACCAGCTGGAGAAGCTGGCGGATGAAGATGCAAGCTGCGGCGAGCTGATGAGCGGACTGGATGCGGGGACCATTGATGGCTTCTTGCTGAAGCCGATGAACTGCCCGCACCACATCAAGATTTTTGCCAGTGACCACCACAGCTACCGCGATCTGCCAGTGCGGCTCGCTGAATTTGGCACGGTTTACCGCTGGGAGCAGAGTGGTGAGCTGGGCGGCATGACCCGCGTGCGCGGTTTCACTCAGGATGATGCGCACATTTTCTGCACGCCCGATCAACTGCTTGACGAAGTCGAGGGCTGCCTGGAGCTGGTTAAGATCGTGCTCAAGACTCTCGGGATGGATCAAGATTACCGAGTGCGACTTTCTCTGCGCGATCCAGACAGCGACAAATACGTCGGTGACCCCGCGAACTGGGACAAGGCCGAAGATGCGCTGCGCCAGGCGGTGAAGACGCTCGGGGTCAATTACACTGAAGAGGAGGGCGAGGCCGCATTTTACGGGCCTAAGATCGACTTTGTGGTGAAAGACATCATTGGCCGCGATTGGCAGCTGGGCACAGTCCAGGTGGACTACAATCTGCCAGAGCGCTTCGATCTCAGCTACGTCGGCTCAGACAACGAGAAACACCGTCCCGTGATGGTGCACCGCGCGCCATTCGGCTCGCTAGAGCGCTTCACTGGTCTCTTGATCGAGCATTTCGAGGGCAAGTTCCCGACCTGGCTGGCACCTGAGCAAGTGCGCATCCTGCCGATCTCGGATCGGTTCACCGAGCACGCCCAGGCCCTCGCTGAGCGCCTTTCCAATGGCGGTGCGCGGGTGAAAGTCGATGTCTCTTCTGACAAAGTCGGTGCCAAGATCCGTCTCGCCCGTCTCGACCGTGTGCCCTACATGCTGGTGCTTGGTGAGCGCGAGGTGGAGAATGGTGAGGTAAGCGTCCGCCACCGTGATCTTGACGATCTGGGCTGCCGTCCGGTGGACGAATTTATCGATGCCTTTTTCGAAGAAATTCAAGAACGCCGGATCAAGCCCGTGCAAAACGGGGAAAGCGCTTGACCGAAGGCACTCGAAAGAGGATGAATCAAACGCTGACACGCACTCGGTCTCTACGAGCGCCTGTCCGAACTAACCCAACCCAACCGGAGTAATACCATAGCCAGACCAAAGAAACCGCGTCGTCCACGTCGCGACATGACCCGAGTCAATGAACGGATTCGGGCACCGAAAATACGCGTCGTCCTTCACACAGGCGAACAACTTGGAATCATGAGCTCCCGCGAGGCGCTCGTAAAGGCCAAGGAATATGGCCTCGATCTCGTCGAGGTCACCGCAAAGACTGATCCACCCGTTTGCCGGATCATTGATTACGGCAAATACAAATACGAGCAGGCGAAGCTCAAGAAGGCCCAGAAGAGCCCGAATGTTTCCCGCTTGAAAGAGGTGAAATTCCGCGTTCGCACGGAAGAGCACGATTACCGTCTTAAAGTCGCACGCGCCGAAAAGTTTCTTCACGATGGGCACAAAGTGCGCATCCAGCTGCAGTTCAGGGGGCGTGAGAATGCTCACCGTGAACTTGGGTTCGACGTTCTGAATCGTGTCAAGGAGGACACCAAGACCATGGCCCACGTTGATCAAGAGCCCAAATTGGCTGGTCGTGCGGTGGTGATGGTGCTGTCACCCTTGCCCAAGAACAAGCAGGTCCGCAAGTTTACCGCTGATCACGACGAAGACTACGAAGATCCGGATGATGCCGACTTCGAGGATGAGGACGAGGATGG
>CAXIBU010000325.1:0-2701 GCA_964021555.1 uncultured Verrucomicrobiales bacterium
GACTCACTATCAGTCCATTCGATTGCGTAGCAGTTCTCGGTCTCATCGATACTGAAGACTTCCGTGAGCTCAGGAACGGGAGCGCCGTCCTCGACGATGCTTTGGCCGATGGCGGAGCCTTTCTTAGGCTTAAGCTGCATGCCGAAAATGAGCTCGGATTCGCCTAGGTCGTAGTAGTTCGGGTGGGTGACTTCGAGTTGGAATCCGGCTTGTTCGTAAAGTCGGATCGCCTTGGCATAGAGAGGCTCTTCACCAGGCTCGGCATAGTCGCTGGTGGAGACGAATGCCTTTCTGACCCCCTCCTTGCGCATGATTTTGAGCAGTTGACCGAGCATTTCCTCTCCCATGCCCTGGCCGCGGGCTTGGGGGTGAAGGTAGGTCCATGAAATCCAAGCGATATCGCCGTCCCATTTGAAGCCCGTCACTCCGCCCAAGGTGCCCTTGTGCACGAAGCCGTATTGGCCGAAGAGGCCGTCGCTATAGGTTTCCTTGGCCCAAGCCGCATCGTCCTCGTCGTGGGCGGCGATGATCTTGAGCGCTGCGGGGACTTGGTCGGGAGTCAGGGGCTTGAGCTTGGGTTTGCCGAACATGAAGACTAGGCTTGGGTAGAATTGGAAGGGTGGATGCCGCGCTCGATGCGCTGGAAGTTGACCCTGGCGGACTGTAGCTCGGATTCGAAGAAGCGTAGAATTTCCATGCCATCGACGGAGAGGTCGCAGGTGAAGAGATCGACGGCGACGTAGTTAAATTCGGGCCAAGTGTGCAGGGCCAAGTGGCTCTCAGCGATAACCAGCACGCAACTGATACCGTGTGGTGCAAATTCGTGGGTAACCTCTTTGAGAACGGTGGCATTTCCAATTTCAGCGGCCTTGAGCGCTAATCGGCGGATGAACGCGGGGTCCTCCAGGGGAACCGCGCAATCGTAGATGTCGCCAATGAATTGATGCCCGAGGCCTAGGGCTGGAATGGTTGGTCGCACAGGTGGTGCCATGCCGCAAGGTCACCGACAGCGCTCGCTTGTTGCAAGGAAAAATCCTAACGTGTTCAAATCAACCTGACGGACTCAAGGGGTCGGCGGAGTCGATGTCTTGATTCTGAGGAACATCTTCGGTGCTCCGTTCACTTCCATTTCGCGATCATTATAATCGGAATTGGCATCGCTCCCGGGGTTGGTTAGATCCGTGTCGAGCTGGTAGCCCTGTTGGTCGAGCTCGGATTGCTTGAGTTCATGCCAGCTACTGAGGTCCGTCGAGAATTCAATCATCGGCGGGGTGATCAAGGGGTCATCCGTGGTCCTCACTCGGTAACTGAGGCGCATTTTCCCTGCTGTGGTCCAACTGAGTTGCATCGGTCGGCTGGAAGCATCAGCTGGTGAGCTGAGGAACCAATATTCGACGAGGTCAGGATAGGAGTCCCGATCGGTATCGGTCTGAGGGGGATTGAAGGTGAGAGGGTCGAGTTCGTAGAGGTTCTCGAAGCGATCGGGGAGGCCGTCATTGTCGTCATCGGGATCGATACTGTCGTCACTCTGATCATCATCTGAATCGAGTGGGGCGATGGCGAAATTAAGAGCAGGAGGAGTGCCAGATTCACGACTAGCGACTTTGCCAATGGCGTCGTCGGTCTTGACGAGCGCGAGGCTGAAGACTCGGCCAGAAGGTAGGCCCGTGAGAGGTATCTCGATCTCGCCGATAGCGGCTTGGGCACTTCCGACGAGAGCACCTAGAGTGGGGCTATTGGACCAGGTCAGCGAGTTCTCGGTCCAAGATGAATCGTCTACCAGATAGACCTCAATCGTGCCTGAGCCATTGGTGATGGTCAGTGAAAGTGTAGGATCTAGTAGCGCGCTGGTTTGGTCGAGAAGATCGAATTTGAGGTAGCCGTAGCGGGTAAAGTTGCCGAAGGGGTCCGAGCGCAGATCAATGACCTGGCGCTCACCAAAGGTGCTGTCCGGGAGGCCCGAATGAGCGAAGGTATCTTCAATGGGGCTGAGGCTGAATTCGCTGGGCTGCGGTAGCAGGAATGGGGTGACGATGGTGTCACTGGCGGGCTCGTCGAGGTCCAGCGTGGTGACGTGAGTTTCGCCATTCCAAGAGACGTTGATCTGGTATTGGCCTTTGAATGCGAGCTTGCTGAATGAGCCGGCACCGTCGGTTGTGAATCGATTTCTGGTGCGGAAGCGAATTTTGCTCAGGTAATACCAGACGAGCCCGTTGAGTTTAGGTGTTCCATCGCTATTGAGTAGAGACTTATTGGAGCCCTCCCGAATGAAGTCCCACGCGTGCAGGCCAAAGGTTTTTTCGTGACTGAAATAGACGGTCATGATTTCCGCAGTCATCTGCCCGCGGAGGTATTCTGATGGCTCGAAGACACCGGGATTATCTTTAATTTCAAATTCGGTGCCGATGAGAGGGAGCTCGTATTGATCGAACTCTTGGAGCCTGCTGTAAATGAGATCGGGGTCTTCGCGCTGGAATTTGAAGCGTGACTGGAAGCCGATCGCATCCAACGGCGCTCCCCCTGCAATTAGAAAGTCGAGCTCGTCCTTGAAGCGGTCCAAGCGGCTATTATCACGCCCCGATATGATCTGGAAGTCATTGAGCAATCGGCGCGCCTCCGGGTTCATTTGGTGCTCTTCGGCGAGCTCGAACCAGTGGATCATTTCATCGCGACCGAGGATGTTCTGGAGAGTTTGGTTGGA
>CAXIBU010000326.1:0-2684 GCA_964021555.1 uncultured Verrucomicrobiales bacterium
GCGGCCTCAGAGCCACCTTTCAGCTCGCGCGCAGGGTAGCAGAGGGCGTCTGAGGTCCCGTAGTAGAGTTTGACCGTTCCTTCGAGTTTCGGGGTAGCGAGTTTGATCACCACGCTGGCTCGGTCTGCCTCCGTGATCGGGGCTGGGTTTGGAGCAAATTCGATGGGCAGGGTTTGGAGTTGAGCGCTGCGTTCCGGACTGAGGTAGTCGGGTAACTGAATCTTTTCTGGCAATGCCGCAGCCTTTGGCACCTGCAATGGATAGAGCTCCATGCCGCCTGTCGCCATTCCCAGCCATTGGTCATCGAGAGTGAACATGCGTTTGGAGTCGATCTTGATGGAATCGCCAGCTTGGAGAGCTTCACGCATTTCGTTTAGGGATGGCGCACCTGCTGTTCCATTCCTAGATTTCACCTTGGCAGGCACCCATTTTCCATCGCTACCACGAAACCAACCGCGGCGCGCAATCTCACGAACGACATCACCACTACGCTGGCGGGCGGGAGGTCCAGGGATCTCACAGAAAGAGCCTGTGAAGGGAAGCGTGCCAGCACCGGGTTTAGGCCCGCTTCTCTTGGGTTTAAGCGGGACTTTGGCTGCGGCAAAAAGGATCCACCTGGACTTCGATTCATCATAGAAATAGCCGTAATAGTGCCAGGTCTTGTCGATAAATTCGACCCGTAAGGCTTGAATGACGCGGTCGGTGCCTTCGGGGTAGGCTGTTGCATTCCGTAACTTCACTCCAGTGCCTTCGTGCGAAAAGAAGCTGAACTCGGCGTCGGGCAATCCGGTTGCGAGCAACTGCGGCATCAGCTCGGCGGGTGGGGCAATATCGTGTTTGCGGCTCGCAAACCACATGGAGAAGTTGAACGATGCGCCCTTGGCGACTTTTCCGTCAGATTGGAAAGAGGTGCCGAAATAGCCGAAAGGAGTCGTCAGTGGGGAATAACTGGATGCAGGGAGGACGGACTTGGTCTCAAATACCCATAAGCCGGGCTGGGGGCAATCCGCTGCTGGTTCGTAGGATTGATGAACCGCGGCGGGACGCCATCTCACCCTCAGGAGACGTGCCTTTTCAATTGCGGCACCCTCAGCTCGAAGAAATCTGATCTCAGTCCCGCGATGAGCTGGGCTTTCTGACCAATCGATCGAGATGGTCTTTTTACCAGCCTCCTTCACCTCAAACTCGAGCCTTTGACTTTGAGCGGACCCACCATCATTAGCCTCAGTCACAAGAACTTGCCTTTGGTCGCCCATGGTAATGGTCCAGGTTTTCCCGGCATCATTCTCAGAAACTTTGAAAAATGCTTTCAAAGTCATTTTGCCCGGCTGCGGACACCACAAATGCCAACGAGCAGTTCCAGGCGTGTTCTTGTTGGCCTTCAGAGCCCCGAAGCTTGCCCGAATGACAGCTTCATCATTCGGCAGCCCCGGGCCTTCATCAATCGCTCGAAAGTTCGAATCGAAGAATCCGTTGCTTGCTGTCAGATCAATGCGGCCGCCTTTCGAATGCTGTCCTTGGTAGAGAAAACCAAACTCGGCTCCGGGGTCAAACACCTCAATCGGGCCGAGTGCGATAGGCCCTTCTTGTGCCGTCACTGTGAAAGTTAGACTGGCTGCTGTCACGGTCAGTGCACAAGCAGCCTTAAGGAAAGAGTTTTGCATTCCTTCATAACAATTGCGCAAAGGATTAAATTAAAGCAGAAACTCCGAAATTTCGTCAGAAGCATCGATTGCCTAAGCGTCAGTTGCATGAGTCTCCGCCAAGGCAAATCCTGCTAGCGCCGAGTAGGTCGGGGAAAGAAACCAGCCAATTAGAGGGATGAGTGAGATAAGCAGGCCAATTACGCCGAATACTAGCGACTCTCGCCAAGCCCCGCAAAAGCGGGTCACGGATTGTTTCAGCGTCAGCCCCGAACGATCGTAATAGGGATCAACGAAGGCAAAGGCCCCGATCAAAATCTGCAGCGGCACGATCACAAGAAAACTGAGCACGGCACCAAGGATAGGGATAAGGCCAAGAAGAAGACCTCCGACCAAAAGAAAGAGGGCCAGTGGGACAGTGCTCAAGAAGATTAACAGGGGCCGTTTCAGTGAGTGCCAGAAGGAGGTAGGGATATCGGAGTGCGGGGTGACAAAGTCGGGTTGAATTTCCGAAATGCGATCCAAAGCCCGATCAAGAAACGGACCATAGGCGACCATCACCAATCCACGGAACGAGACAATGAAAAGGGCCATCATCAAGCCAAAGATCAAGGTCCACAGGATTCCACGAGTGTAGGCATTTAGCTCCCAATCGACGAAGGGTATCGTCTCTATCTGACCTGAGACCCAAGTCGCACCAAGAAATGCGCTGAGCAGGGCCAGCAGCAATAGCACGACTGAGAGGACGATCGGGACGAAAAGGATGCGCCAAAGCCCATGCCGCCATAGCCACTGGTTGGCTCTTCGGTAGGCAGTCAATGGCGCAGCGATCACGGCCACAACTCTGACTCATCAGGCATTTCAATCAAGCATCGCTTTGGGCTTGTCAGAACCATTGCTTCTTGGCATTCACCTCGGCGGCAAGCGTCATCTTTCGCACGCCATTAGCTCCTGTGGTGGAATTGGTAGACACTGCAGACTTAAAATCTGTTGCCTCTAAGGCGTGCCGGTTCGAGTCCGGCCGGGAGCATTTCTTTTTCT
>CAXIBU010000327.1:0-2614 GCA_964021555.1 uncultured Verrucomicrobiales bacterium
TGGAGAAACCACTCCCTCACGGCACCAGCTCTCGAAGGATCTCGTCTGACCTCCGGAGCGGCAGCGAGTAGTGCCCCTCATTCTCAAAGTAACGGGCTTCGGCGTGCGGCGCCCGAGCGGCCAAGGACTGGGCCAGTTCGATGGGCAGGTTCACATCATCATGCCCGTGCCAGATCAACAAATTGCGGATTTTGCCCAAGTCGTAGGGCCAATCCTGGAGGTAGATGTCAGAATCTGTAATCACACCACGCGTGCCTTGTCTCATGGATTCGCAAAAGGCCACGCTCATTTCAGCGAAGCTCAGCCCCAGTTCCTGAAGGCACTCTCGGTCGGGCTCGGCCATTTCTTGAACCAGTCGCTTAACCAACCAATGCTCGTCCGGAAGCGTTCCGACCCACTTTCCCATCTTCAGCGCCGGCCCCAGTGCCCAGGGAAACCGGCGGCGTAGTTTGAGTAGATGTCGATAAGCCGGGTGAAGCCACTTCTGCTCCTCGGGATCAGCCAAGGAAACCGCTCCGGAGACCGTCATTGCTTTGTATAAACCCTCACCACAGGCCGCTGCGCAGGCCACGGCATATGGCCCGCCCCCGCTCACTCCGAGCGCAGAATACCTCTCCAAATTGAGCTCCTTGGCGACAAATTCGACCAATGGCGGCCAGTCCTCGAGTCGTCGCTGTTCGACGGAATCCGAGAGCCCTATTCCGGGTCGATCCAAGCAAATCAGCCTCACACCGCAACGTTCGGCACTAGCGCCATTCAGTTCACCTTGGAGCCGAGAGCTTGGCCAGCCATGGAAAAAAAAGATCGGGAAGCCACTCAGATCCCCAAACTCAGCGAGCCCGACTTTTCTCCCCTCATACTCGAGAATCTGACTATCCCGAGAATGCCTCTTCATACTGCCCTTTTAGTTTAAGGATCACTTCATACCTAGACTCAATCGCCTCGCGGTCGTAGCCAGCTTTCAGCTGGGATAGCGCGGCATCCTTGACGAGATCGGCCTGCCTGATTAGCGCAGCACGGGCCTCGGCTCGGATCGGCTGTTTCAAACATCGAATAATCGCCTCCAAGATTCGGCAGCTGACATTGCAATGCTCACTTCCGAATTGCCTGATTTCATTGAATGCCGCATCGACGATCCCTGCATAGTCGGAAACCGAAGCGATCAATCGAAGCTCGCCTTTCTCATCGTAATGATAGCTGGCGGGCAGCCGTCTTTGCAGAGCAATTTGCAAACCCGCACCGAGATAGTCGATGCAATCCATCGCGGTGAAGGGGTCATTGATCCCAGGCGAGAGCCCTCGCATCGCGATCTCGACCAACTGGCGGATGCCAAATTCGAGGTCCTGCTCGTTGGTTCGGACCGCCCCTACGAGTAAATTCGATTGGATACGCCCGACGAGTTCATCGCTCGGGCGTTCGCCATCGGCAGTGGTAACCTCGAAGATCTCGTCGACATCATTCACAAAGAAGCCACACCGCTCTTGAACGCGAATGACCAACTCAGCCTCTTCCGCCAGACTCACCAGTGCCGCGTGGTTAATCGCTTGAACGAAACCCCGCTTCCCCGCCCGAACTCCCCAGCCTTTCGGCGGATCCTCTAGCAAGATATCAGGACCGCTTCGCTCCTCGTCAAAAATGGCATCAATGGACTCCATCAGCACCCCATAAGCATTCGCGCAGACCTGTTCCGCCTGGATCTGCTTAACCACGTGCTGAATGAAGTGAATGAAGAGCCCCAGGCAAACGATCACCAATAGAAAGGCAACCAGCATCGAAATTTGCGGAACCCACTCGAAACCGCCCTCGCTGGTCACGCTGCGCATGATGAGCAGGCAGTAAACGAAGCTACCTAGCAAGCCCCCCAGAACCTTCTGGTTCACCTGGTCTCTGATAAAGTTCCTCAAAAGTCGCGGCCCGAATTGCTGCGAGGCCAGGACCAGAACCACAATCATCGAAGAGAAGGCCACACCAGTCAGAGTCAGCAATGAGGTTGCCACCGTGGAGAGAAAAGCTCTCGCTGGTTCAGCCGTGACGGGATTCAAACCCGGTATTTGATATAAAAAGTCCCCGCCATGGGACGAATCAACCCACAGGGTGAATGCAGACAAAACGATCGCCCCCAGCACCAAAAAAGTCGGCACGGCCCATGCAGACATCCGGACTTTTTCAAAGAGGTGCTTGATCAGTGTTTTCATGAAAATTCCCCCGGGCTTTTACGGGACACGATACAGGCTAACAGTTATCGCTGAATTAGCAAATCCGTCGCCTTTAATAACCTAGCTCGAGATCGATGCGATTAGATGGCTGCTGCCCCTTAGCCAGCGAATTCATGGTGCTTGCGAGATCGTCGAGTCGGCGAAATTCAAGCGACCTATCACCGAGATCACCGCCGCGATGGGGTGTCATGACGACATTTTGCAGGTCTTGGAACGGGTAGACCGAAGGAAACTCGGCATCCGCCCGCTTGCGATCCTTCGGATAGTTCCACCACACATCGAGGCCAGCGCCGCCGATAGTCCCGTTCTTAAGTGCCTCGAAAAGCGACTTTTCATCAATCAGCGGGCCCCGTGCCGTATTGACGATGAGGGAGTGATCAGGCAAGGCATCGATTTCC
>CAXIBU010000328.1:0-2574 GCA_964021555.1 uncultured Verrucomicrobiales bacterium
GTCCAGCGCCTCGAAGAGTCCTCTCGGGTGAAAAGCCCGTAGCTGAGAAAGAGCAATATGAAGCTCAAATCGAGACTCCACCCCGTGTGTTCCATGAACGGAGCTAGAATCATTCCCACCACGGACAATACCCCAAGGTAAGTCAGCAGACCTGCAACTAAAAAGACCCCCATTGGAGGGACCACTAGATCGTTGTTTTGCCTTTCGCCCTGCATCTTCATCTTATTGCTAGCCCATCAGTGGAAAAAGCCGCCTTTGGTCTCCTCCCAAATCCGCCGGTCCCGCTTGGTCATGCGCCCCTGGCTGCCCTCCTTGCGGAACATTCTGTCCTCTTTCGCCAACTTACGAGCCTCTTCCGCAATCGAAGGGTCCGTGTGCTCTTGATAACAGGCGCTCGCTTCAGCCGCCCCGACCCGCATTTCGATCAGCTCCAGCACCTCCAGTTCACGGGTGTAATTCGCTCCCTTGGCGGGAAGGAAAATTCGGTCCCCGATCTTCAGCGTGCTCGATGCCTTGAGCTTGCGCCCCAGCCGACGGATGCGCCCCGCCTGGCAGGCCTTTGCGGCCTCTGCACGTGTCTTAAAGGCCCTGATGGACCAGAGCCATTTATCCGCCCGAACCGTCTCCATGCCCTTTAGTTACCAAGACCCCAAGAGATTGACCAGATGAACTATCGCAGGACTCGGTATTAGGCTTGCACCGCAGGCTCCGACCCCTTAAAGCCGCCGCATGGCAACTGAAACCACACTTATCCTGTTCAAACCTGACTGCATCGAAAAGAACCTGTCAGGTGAAGTCCTCAAGCGCTTCCAATCCGAAGGCTTCGTCGTTCGCGGCATCAAAATGATGACGCTTAGCGATGAGATCCTCAAGGAGCACTACTCACACGTCGCTGATAAGCCATTCTTCCCTGAGATCGTTGCCTTCATGCAGAAGACTCCAGTGATCGCACTCGCTCTTGAAGGCGAAAACGTCATCAACAAGGTTCGCGACCTCCTCGGACCAACCAACTCAGCTGAAGCTCCTGCCGGAACCATCCGCGGCGACCTCGGCACCGACATGATGATCAACGTCTGTCACGCCTCCGACAGCCCAGAGGCTGCACAAGCCGAGATCAATCGCTTCTTCAACGAAGGCGAAGTCTTCAGCTTCTAATTGCGACCTTTTTCAAGAGCCCCGTTCATTTTGATGGACGGGGCTTTTTTCGGCCCTTATCTCGTGGAAAATTCAATCATGTCCCCGCTCTTACGCCTCTTTCACTTCACTGCCATCCTCGAGGGCTGGTCATCTTTGCTGCTCATTCTCGTGGCAGTGCCTCTGAAGTATCTGGCAGACTGGGAAATGGGAGTGAAGGCACTGGGCATGCCCCATGGAGTTCTCTTTATCGCTTTTAACCTATTTGTGGCGCTGTATTTCTTCCGCGGAAAGTTGAGCTTCAAGCAGAGCGCTTGGGGTTTCATTTCATCGATCTTTCCCGGTGGCACCTTCCTCTTCGACCGCACGATCAAGAAGCTTGCAGACGGCGTAGATGCCTAGCCCAGGCACCCGGAACGAGAGAAAGCGAAAGGCTTTGCCGAACCGCGTATTTCACTTCCGCCCGAGAGATCTTGAGCTTCTCAGGCTTCAGCGACCAGCCCTTCTCTTCGAGCAAGTCGAGGGTTCGCAAACCTAACAAGGCTGGCAGGCCCGTGGCCATTTTCAGCCGAAGACCGCGGAGCTTCGACGTGTAGGCGACGCCATCCAGAAGGTAGCTCCTCGCTGTCGCGCTCCACTCGCTGGCGACCCCGCGCATCTGCCCAGCTTGATCGGGCGCCAAAGTCCCACTTGCCACTGGCAGGTAGCACCTCCCCTTGCCTAGGTCTTCGGTGAAGTCGCGCAGGATGTTTACCAACTGCAGCCCCTTGCCGTAGTTTTTCCCCAGACGAAGCAGCTCCGCTTCCTTGGCCCCCGGAAATCCGCGGTCCACCTCCAGCCCGACTTTGGTCCAAAATTCACCGACACACCCCGCCACGAGGTATGTGTATTCCTCAAGCTCATCGTCACTACGCAAACAGACGACCTCCTCGCCGGGCAGTTCGGGGAATCGGGTCAGATCACCTGCCTGCCCCTTCACGATCTGCTCCATTAAGAACCTCGTGTGCTTCTGCAGCGCGGGCGATTGAGCATTGAGCGCAGCCAGGCATTCATCGAAGCGGAGAAGAAGCTCTTTCTCTCCCTCGTGAGCTTGTTTGGGAACAAACGTGCTCTCCACTTGGTCGCGAAATTCGTCCACCTTTCCACCATCGCGGATCAGACTTTGCATAAGCCCTAAGCTCTCAACTCTTGCGGGAATCGCCACTGCTTCCGTATCGGCCACGGTATCCGTTGCGCGGGCCAATAAATAGCCGATGCTCATGGGCTCCCTGAAGCCCTCGGGCAAAAGTCGAAGAGTCAAATAGAAGGACCGCGAAACCTGCTCCAAGAGCTCTCTTCCCAATGTTGCATCGTTTGCCACGGGCGCTACCCTAGCCACGAGAAGTCCTTTTGCTGAATCAAATTCGAAAAAAACGCAATATCCCTGCTCTCCTCCGCTTC
>CAXIBU010000329.1:0-2573 GCA_964021555.1 uncultured Verrucomicrobiales bacterium
TGGACCACCTGTCCGGATTGCAAGGGTCGGGGACGCAAGCGCAAGGGGCCGACGAAAAAGGCGCGACTGCGCTACCAGAGGACCTTGGCTCGATACGAGGGTGCCAAGATCGACGGGACGCCGCCTGAGCCGCCCAAAAGTCATGTCGACGTCTGCCTGAGTTGCAAGGGCTCAGGCCTGACGGCAGCGGAGGCGCATCCGGTAGCTGATCGGGAGACTTATCCTCATGTCGCCATCATAGGCGGGGGGATTGGTGGTGTGGCCCTCGCTGTGGCTTGTTTGCATCGGGGCATTCCCTACACCCTCTACGAGCGTGACAGCGGATTCGAAGCTCGTTCGCAGGGCTACGGGCTGACTTTGCAGCAGGCGACCAAGGTAATCAAAGGGCTGGGCATTTCATCGCTGGAGCAGGGGATCATCTCGACCAGGCATTTGGTTCACACGCCTGAGGGCAAGGTTATTGGCGAATGGGGTGTCCGAAAATGGGTGCCCTCAGAGATCGAAAATTCGAGCAAGCGACGCAACATTCACATTGCACGTCAGTCGCTGCGCCTGGCTCTCTTGCAGCAGTTGGGTGAAGGGGAGGCGCGTGAATCGATCCAATGGGGGCATCAGCTAATCGACCTTAAGGAAAAGGCTGATGGGGTGGAATTGAACTTTCGGGTGGACGGTGAAATTCAGAAATCCAAGGCGGACCTCGTCGTTGGAGCGGACGGAATTCGCAGCACGGTGCGGAATTTGCTTATTGGCGATGAAGTCGCGCCACTGCGCTATCTCGGGTGCATCGTGATCTTGGGAATCTGCCCTCTGGCTGACCTCGGGGCGCTGGATTGCTCATTGCTGGATTCGGCGACGGTTTTTCAGACCGCCAACGGTCACGAGCGCATTTACATGATGCCCTACTCGGCCGATGCGATCATGTGGCAGTTGAGCTTCCCAATGTCGGAGGACGACGCGAAAGAATTGAGTGCCAAGGGGCCGCAGGCGCTCAAGGAGGAGGCGTGTCGGCGCACCCAGTGGCACACGCCGATCCCCGAAATTCTCGAAGCCACCTCAGCCGCACGGGTTACAGGATACCCGGTCTATGACCGCGATACCTTGACGCAGGAGCAGCTCCAAAAGGGTATGAAGACCACTTTAATTGGCGATGCGGCTCACCCCATGAGCCCGTTCAAAGGGCAGGGCGCGAATCAAGCCCTCATCGATGCCATCAGCCTCGCCCGAAAAATCGCCGAAGGATGCCGGCCACTGTCGAATTGGAGGGAAGTGGGCTTGAGGCAAAGCGTGCTGAATGAGTTCGAAACCGAAATGCTCGAGCGCAGCGCGGCTAAGGTTAAAGACTCCGCTGCCGCCGCGAAATTCCTGCACTCCGAAGTCGTCCTTCACGAAGGCGATGAGCCCAGAGGCCGCTGCTTGAGGCGTGGGGAGATGGAGTGAGGTGTTGGGAAGGAAGCCTTAAGTTTTCATACGAACAAATGATATGAACTTGTTGAAGAAAACCCCGCCGATTTTAATCTGCGCCATGCTGGTAGCCTGTGAGCAATCCGAGGTGCAAGTTGAGGTAGGATCAACCGAAGTTCCCAAGGAGGTCCTGGTTGAATCTATCCCTTGGGATATTGAGAGATTTGGTATCGACTCTACCGATGGCTTGCTGCCCTTTTGGACGAGCTCCACCTTAGATGGCGGATCTCACAACTGGATTTACAAAATCGACAAGCAAGGCGAACGCGAGTGGGGGCTTCTTTTTCTGCGTTCGAGTTCTGAATCCGAATCAACTTATGAGGTTTTCTTGGAGGAATATTCTGGATTGGAGGTGACGCGGACTCCGCTGACGAGGTCGGAGGTCGACAACAAGATTGAGGTAATCAAAGACCTTCTGGACCAAGGTGGAGTGTTAGATCAGTTCCAGTATTTTTATTCAGGAGGAGAACCTGAGGAGGAGTCTTCAGAAATAAACGACGCTGATCCATTTGAGGAAGCCGAAGTGGATGTCGACAGCGAACAAGTCAGGCGGGAGATCGTTGATGCCTTCAATCAGAAAAACTTATCGAATCTTGCCTTTGTGATAAGCGACTACCATCAGAGTCTAGAAAAGGTCGAATAGACTGAAGGAGATGGAATTATTCAAATTGGGTTTTGTGTTGGTGGTGGTTTGTGAGTTGGATGTCGGGACTGATGAAAATTCCTCGACGTGACTTATACCTGATCGCCGGCCTTGGCATGATTGTTGGATCATTCTTTGCTGGTGCGAAGGCGGTTGGCGGGCTTTTGGCTATCGTTTACCTTATTTCGTCGACTGATTTTTTTTCGGTCGATTCCGATTTAGCCGGAAACATAGCGAATACGCTCAAGGCCAGTCAAATTTCGTCAACCGTCCATGGCGTCGGTTCTTTCGTCATTTTATTCTTCGGTGGACGCTGGATGTTACGTGGCCCGAAGCTTCTCGATCGTTGGGTCGGAGAGGCAGACCCGAAGAGTTAAACTACGCATGTCGTTGATCCTTTTCCTCGCAGAGGCGCGGAGGGGGCTAGGCTTGTGAGTAGAGAAAAAAGAATTAGCTAGCCCCGTAATCT
>CAXIBU010000330.1:0-2560 GCA_964021555.1 uncultured Verrucomicrobiales bacterium
GCCAATTGGGTCTATCTCGGTAAGGCAACGCTGAAAAAAGGCCTCAACACCTTCGATATCAAAGTCGACCTTGAAGCATCGGCGGTAGCCTTCGATTGTTTTTTGGCCACCAAAGTCGCGTTCTTACCCAGAGGTAAACTCAAACCCGATGCGCCAAGGCAAAAGATCTCCACCAAAGAAGGGTGGACGCCTTTTGATCCACCAAAGGACGACTTTGACCACCGGGCAGGTTTTGATCTTCGCTCGCTTAACCAAAGCCGCACGGGGGCTGAGGGATATGTCATTCGGCTTGACGACCACTTTGCCTTTTCAACGAGCCGCCGTCCGGTGCGATTCTGGGGGGTAAATTTGAATGTCGAATTTGACCGTAAGGAGTCGGCCGATCATATCGCCCGACATCTCGCCAAGCGCGGTGTCAATCTAGTGCGCTTACACACCCCCCTCTCCAGCGGTGACCTGGCAACTGGCGGTAAAGTCGATGCGAAAACCCTTAACCGCATCCACTACTGGGTGCATACGCTGTCGCAACAAGGGATCTACACCAAACTCTCCTTCTACTTTCCAGTCTGGTATCAGATCGTCGCCTCCGAAAAATACCCCAGTTACGATAAATTGGAAGATCCACATCCTTTCGGACTTCTCTTCTTCGACAAAGATTTTCAGTCACTCTATCGCAACTGGGCCAAGGTCCTCCTGACAAGCAAGAATCCTTATTCAAAACTTACCCTAGCAAACGACCCCTCGGTCGCCATCGTCGAAATTTGTAACGAGGACAACCTCTTCTTTTGGACCTTCAAGCCGCACGAATCGCCTCCCAGCGAAGTCATGCCTACCCTGGAAAAGGGCTTTGCTAGCTGGCTCAAGAAGAAATACGGGTCTCTCGAGCAAACCATTCGCATTTGGGGTAAGCCGAGCACCCCGCTGCGTGGCGACGACCTCGCCAATGATTCGATGGGTCTCTACGCCGCTGGCAGGTTGACCCGTGAAAAGTGGGCCGCCAACGGACGCAACAACCGCCGAGCTTCCGATCAGGCAGCATTCCTGCATGACCTGCAAGAGAACTTCTACCAAGAGACCATCGACTACTTCCGCAAGGACCTTGGTGTAAAATGCGCCATTAGCGCCAACAATTGGGTGACCGCAGATCAAGATTCGCTAGGCCCGATCGACAAGCATAGCACATTGGTCGGGGATCTGGTCGACCGGCACTACTATTCCGGTGGTCGACACGAGGGCCCTGGAAGCGGCTACAGCCTACGACCAGGCCAGCAGTATCTCGACTACTCAGCCCTCTTCGATCCCGAGTTCCTCCCCACGAACGAATGGGAATACAATCGCCTGCCGACTCTCGTCTCCGAATTTGGAGCTCCAGCCCCCAACCGATTCCGCGCCGAGAGCCCGATGCTGGCCGCTGCCTATGGATCGCTTTTAGGAACGGACGGCTTCATCCATTTCGCCCATCAGGGCGCGCCATGGCTCCGCTCACCGAGCAAATTCGGGCTAGCCACGCCATCACTACTCGGCCAATTCCCAGCCACCGCCTTCGCTTATCGTGAAGGGCTCATCAAAACCGCGCCAGTCGTCTATGAAGTCGAGGAATCCTTGGACAACCTCTACAAGCTGCGCGGCAGCTCCGCATTGCAATCGCCCACAAAGGATCAGAAAGGCCGCCTACCCACTGGAATTTCACCGCTGACACCACTTGTCGGTCGAGTCCAGGTCCAGCTCTCGCCACGAAAGTTCAGCCGCCCCATCCGCAAATCCATCGACAAATATGTTCAAGCGGAAACTGGGATTGTTACCAGCGCCACATCAGAGCTTAGCCTGAACCATCGCCGCGGCCTGCTCCGAATCGACGCCCCGTCAGCGCAGGGCTTTTGCGGGTTCCCGGGAATTGGCCAATCCTGGAATACCAAAAACCTCAGCTTCAAGAGCGGCAACGAATACGTCTCCCTCCTAGTCGTCGCCCTCGACAAGCGATTGCTCTCCAACAGCCAGAAAATCCTCGTCCAGATCGTCACCGAAGATCAGCCCAATGCCTGGAAAACGACCCAAAACGGCACGCTTAAACAGATTGAATCGGTTGGCCAAGCTCCGCTTTTACTCCGCGAGATCCAAGGAATTTTGGGCTTCAAGCACCAGGCCGCGAATTTGCTAAAAGTCACCCCCTTGGATGCCAATGGCAAACGTCTCAAGGCCATCACCCCCGTTAAGAGCAGCCCAGTCGAACTGAGTTTCGAGCTCTTACCATCCACCCTCTACTATTTGATTGAACCATGAACGCCCGTTCCTTGCTCGAAGTTGCCGCCAGCGCGCGCCAGCTCGCTTATGCACCCTATTCAAAGTTCAGTGTAGGGGCAGCCATTCTCACCACGACTGGCGAGGTATTTACTGGCTGCAATGTGGAGAATGCCTCCTATGGCCTAACCTCATGCGCCGAGCGAAATGCGGTCTTTGCCGCCGTAGCTGCCGGACACCGAGAGTTCAGTCAGCTAGCACTCGTCCTGCCCGAGGCAGGCTCCCCTTGCGGTGCCTGCCGACAGGTGCTCAACGAATTTGC
>CAXIBU010000331.1:0-2552 GCA_964021555.1 uncultured Verrucomicrobiales bacterium
CCAATCCTTGCAGGGCAAATGTAGAGAAGTGCCGTCGGGTTTACGCTATTATGCGCCGCCTCGATAAACTTGGTCGAAGATCTTCTTGGCGCTGGCGATGGTGTTGCGGTGAATTTTGGCAGTGTAATCGCGCTCGCGGTTGTAGCCGCCGCCGTAGAGAATAGCGGTCGGGATGCGGTTGCCGATCAGCGCTCCCAGGAGAACCTCGTCGCGTTGCTTGAGGTCGCGGATGCTGAGCATCATTTGGCCGAAGCGATCATTGCGGTGATTATCGGCCCCGGCCACCCAGATAACCAGATTTGGAGAAAACACATCCAAGGCCCCAGCTAGGCTGGAGAAAAGCTGCTTGAGATACATGTCCCCCTCGACGTAGCGCACGACCTCTACGTCCATGGAGCCGTCGAACTTCTTGGTCGGATAATTGCGCCCGACGTGGATCGAGTAGGTAAAGACGTTGGGATCGTCGAGCAGCAGCGAATTGGTTCCGTTGCCTTGATGAGCATCGGTATCGACGACCATCACTTTGATGCCAGGACGCTCGGTCTGTAGGGACTTGATCGCGATGGCGATGTCGTTGAAGACGCAATAGCCTTCACCATGTTCTCGGAATGCATGGTGAGTGCCGCCAGCCAGACAGGCAGCGACGCCCTCTTCCAATGCGGCCCGACAGGCCAGACGGGTCGCCTCCACTTCCGTGGCGCTGCGAATAAAGAGCTGGCGTGTGACAGGTAGTCCCAACTTGACCTGCTCCTTGCGGTCGAGTGCTCCGTTTCGAATTTTGTCGATATAGCTCTGATCGTGAGCGAGCCTCAGCGTGGAATCAGAAGTTGCGTCTACCTCGACGATCTCATCAGGTCGCAGGATCCCCCCACCAAGCAGCATCTCTTGCGAGACGCGGAATTTCTCCATCGGAAAAGGATGGTTTTCAGGGAGCTCAAGGTAGAATTCGGGAGAGTAGAAACAGCGCATATTTGACGGCTGTTATCCTAGAAGGAAAAGCGGCCAAGGCTAGGCCGTTTTTCAGAAACCTGACACTTCGCTGGACTGCTGGAACCAACGAAGTGTGATCTCAGATGAAATTAACCGTGATCCTTTCCTTTAAAAGCAACAAGAACCAAGGATAGTAAGCCCACGCCCGCAACGATACCCCAGACCGAAAAGCTACCGCTGGACCCTCCTACCGCTTCGGCAGGATTGGGTAGGCTGTTGCCAGTAATCACAGGTTTCCGCTTCATGGGATGAAGCTTCAAAAGTTCCTCAGCTGACCAGTAATCTCGACGATCCTTGGTGGCTTTACGGACTTGAGCGATGTCATCGGCACTGACCAGAGGTGCTTGATTACCCCAGCTATTGCGCACGAAGTTGATTACCCCAGCGAGCTCCTTATCGTCGTCAAGAAGTTCACCAAAGGCCGTCATTGGTGGCATGTCTTTGCCGTATTGCTTGCCATTGACCTCGATCTCACCCGCAATCCCGTGAAGGACTAGCTTGATTAGGCGCTCTTTGTCACCCGTCACCCACTGGCTTCCTGCCAGTGGGGGGTAAGTCGGATCGAGCCCTTTGCCGCTGTCCTGGTGGCAGGTCGCGCAGTGAGCTTCGCGGTGGTAAACCTCATGCCCAATCGCGTAGGACGCCTGATCGGCTTCGTCGGTTAGATGCGAAGGGATCACCAATTTAGGTCCCTCTGGAACTTCCTCGATCTCACTACCTTCGATGATCGACTTTGAGTGATTATAAGCAGTCTTCATCCAGCCATCGATCGGATGCTTGGCAAATTCTTCCAACACCTGCTTGGCGGTAGAACCACCGAGCCATGAGGCGGCAGCCAGCGCTTCCAGGCGGACTCGACCGTGCTCGTCACCAGCGGCCTTAACCAGCATGCCACGAGCGCCGGGGATCTTCTTCATGTTGTAGCGGATCGCCCGCACCGCAGCGCTTCGTGCTTGGTGGCTTTTGGCATTCAGCAGTAGCTTCACCAGAGCCGGGTCGATCTCATTCAAGCCCCAACTGACCCACATCGCCTCGGCGAGGTAGCGCTCGTATTCGGAATTCTTGGGATCCAGCTTTCTGACCCATGATTGGAGAGCGGGCAGCACCTTTCCTGCAGGCCGTCCGCGGAGCTCGCGACGCACACGATAACGGGTGCGGTCTTCATGTGCCTTAAGCAGCTCAAGAAGATCCGCAATAGGAGCACCAGCAATCTTGGCAGGCTCCAGCAAGGGACGATCTGGATAAGTGATGCGATAAACCCGGCCGTGAACGTGATCTCGATAGGGATCGCGGGCATTGTGCTGCATGTGCCCGATGAGTGCATTCGACCAATCGATGACGTAAAGCGAGCCGTCGGGAGCAAACTCAAGGTCCACCGGACGGAAATTACCATCGGATGATTTAAGTAAATCCTGGCGATAGCTCAGCTTGTAGCCAGTGCCGTCTTCTTCAACCTTGTGCTGCTTGGTGCCCAAGAAGCCAATATTGTTGTTGAGCAGAAGATCACCCTGGACTTCGTCGGGAAAATGCCGACTTGAAACAATCTCGAGACCCGAAGTGGG
>CAXIBU010000332.1:0-2546 GCA_964021555.1 uncultured Verrucomicrobiales bacterium
TGAGGATCAAAAGCCCCGATGGCACGACACTGAAAATACCGATCAAGCCGTAGGGCGGCCGCAGACGGTAAACGTGCGGCGTTCCTTCGCTTGGTTTCATCGGTTCTCAGTTGATCTATCTCAGCGCAGGCGCTCGAGTAGCCAGGGGAGGAGATCGCTGATGGCGATCCGCTCTTGCTCCATGCTGTCGCGGTGGCGGATGGTGACGGTGTCCTTGAGCTCTTCTTTGCCTTCTTCCAGGCCGAGAGTTTCGAAGTCGATGGCGACGCAGAATGGTGTGCCGATCTCATCTTGACGGCGGTAACGGCGACCGATGGCGGCGGCCTCGTCGTAGGCGACGTTCATGAAGGGCTGGAGCAGGTTTTTCACCTCGTGAGCCTTGTCGACCAGCTCTTGCTTGTTCTTCAGTAGGGGCAGAACAGCGACTTTGATCGGGGCGATGCAGGGGGCGAAGCGCATCACTGTGCGAACGTCCTTCTTGCCGCCATCTTTGGTGAGGTCCTCTTCATCGAAGGCTTCGCAAATGACAGCCAGCAGGGTGCGGTCGCAACCGGCGGATGGCTCGACCACGTGAGGGACGAATTTTTCCTTGGTCTCTTCATCGAAATACTCAAGCGACTTGCCCGAGGCCTCCTGGTGCTTGCCGAGGTCGTAGGAGCCGCGGTAGGCGACGCCCTCGAGCTCCTGCACACCGAAGGGGAAGGCATACTCGATGTCGTAGGTCTTTTCGGAGTAGTGCGCACGCTCACCGTCGGGAACGTCGAGGACGTGCAGTTTCTCGCGAGGAACACCGATTTCGGCGTAAAAGTTCAGGCGGCGTTCCAACCATTCATCGGTCAGGCGCAGGCCGTCCTCGGGTTTACAGAAGAATTCGATCTCCATCTGTTCAAATTCGCGCGAGCGGAAGATGTAGTTGCGCGGATTGATCTCGTTGCGGAAGGATTTGCCAATCTGGGCGATGCCAAAAGGCAGCTTCTGGCGGGAAGAATCGAGGACGTTCTTGTATTGAACGAAGATCGACTGAGCCGTCTCCGGGCGCAGGTAAGCGACGGAATTTGGATCGTTCTCATCAGCTGATGCACCCATCTGGGTCTTGAACATCAGGTTGAACTCACGAGCCTCGGTAAGCTGAGCGCCGTTGGCTGGATTGAAGCCGATGCTGTCGGTGACCTCAGCGGTAGTCTCGCCCTGGAGCTCGATTTTCTTCGGTGAGAGCTGCTTGTCGGGAAGGAACTGGGCGTAGTATTCTTTGGCGACTTTGCGAGCCTTGTGCTCATCGCGTTCGGCGGTGGAAAGGATGGAAATGGGGCGGTCACAGCTCCAGTCATCGGCTTGCTTGTGAGTTGCTCCAGTGAAGCTGTAAACGGTGCCCGAGGCAGGTTCGATCTGGTCCGCGCGCAGGCGTGCCTTGGTGACTAGGCAATCACACATCGGATCGGAAAATCCGCCCACGTGCCCAGAGGCAGTGAGCACGGCTTGATGAGTGAGAATGGATCCGTCGAGCCCGACGATATCCTCGCGCTCTTGCACGTTCTTGCGCCACCAGTAGTCCTTGATGTTGCGCTTGAGCTCGGTGCCGAGTGGTCCGAAGTCCCAGCAACCATTGAGGCCGCCGTAGAGTTCAGCAGATTGAAAAATGAAGCCGCGGCGTTTGCAGAGGCTAACAATTTTTTCCATGCGGGCGGGGTCGGTATCGGTGCGTTCGGCCATAACAGTGATTCGTAGAATTTCTGAGCGGAGGAAAGCAAGGATGTCCGTCAGGGGCGAGTGTGAATTGTGCCTTTGGGAAAAAAGCTGGTCATGAAGCTTGATGAGTCAATAGTCGTGCCCAGTGAGAGAGAGCTGGAGACAATGGAGCGACGCTATTCGGGAGCCAAAGTGGTTCCCGCTTTCTTTGGTTGCGACTTGTGTCGTGATCGGGTTCTGGACCGAATTTCATTTGGTGCCGGATTCTCGCCAATGGTGGCGCTTTCTCGAGGTTTGGGGCTTGAATTTGCAGTCGCTGCCTGAGGGCCGTTTCCACAGCCTGCTAAGCTACTCACTGGTGCATGGAAATCTCGGCCATCTGCTGACCAATGTCATCCTGCTCATTCTTTTTGGTCATCGCTTGGGTCGACTGGTATCGACCCGCAGCTTGATCACTTTAGCGGTCGGTAGTGTGCTCTTTGGTGGCGCCTGCCAGCTCTTCGTAAACCAATACAGTCCCGATCTACTTCTGGTCGGGGCATCGCCCATTGCCTTTGCCTGGGGCGTCGCCTGGATGACACTTGACCCCGATGCCCGGATGCTTGGCATGCCATTCAAGCTGCTCGCCCCGGCCATCGTTTTCGCCAGCTTGGCCCTGGCGATTGGTTCGACTTTGCCCAGCCTGACCAATTCGGCCCTATCGGAAATCTGGCGCACCAGCCACGCATCCCACTTCGGCGGCGCCCTGGTAGGCTACCTCTGGGGCATACTGTGGACCACCAGAAAGCCGGTGACCTTGGAAGCCCTACAGCGTCAGCGAGCCAGCCGCGAACCGTAGTCCGATCAAAATACGAAGCCCT
>CAXIBU010000333.1:0-2543 GCA_964021555.1 uncultured Verrucomicrobiales bacterium
GCGCGGGGATTGGCATCAGGCTTGATCTCTTGGGCGCTGATGGAGGCGACGCAAGCGACGGTAGCGAGAGTGATCGTTGAGAATGCGGACCAGTGACTCATAGGCGAATCTGAGCTTTAGCGGTTCTCGGCAGGGTTGGCAACCATTGAAATCGACAGAGTGGCGCTATTGTCAATTCTTTGATCTTGCACAGTATCAGTGGGTTGGTAGCTTCTTTGGAATCTTGAAAACCATGACTGGAGCCTTAGAACAACCTGTCCTCGTCCTCAATCGTTTGTGGCAGCCCATTCAGACGACTTCGGCCCGCCGCGCGGTGAAATTACTTTTTCTGGGTCATGCGCAAGTGGTTCAGACTGAGGGTGAAGCCAAATTCCAAACTCACGATCTGGATTCGTGGGTCGAGCATTCGTCGGATTCGATGGTGGGCGATCTCATTCGCACGGTGAAATTGGCGATCCAAGTGCCCAAGATCATCGTCCTTGGTCTCTACGATAAGTTACCGCGAATGGAGGTTAAGTTCAGTCGGCAGAATGTCTTTCTGCGCGACAAACACACCTGCCAGTATTGCGTGAAAACCTTGCCCGCCGAGGAGCTGAATCTCGATCACGTGATGCCACGGGACAAGGGGGGTGAAACGTCGTGGGAGAACATCGTGACCTCATGCATTCGCTGCAATACACGGAAGGGCAACCGCTTGCCGGCGGAGGTGAACATGATCCCGAAGAATAAGCCTGTGGCCCCGCGCTGGCGCCCTCTATATGGATTCGCGGAGGCCAAGCATGATGTGGCTTGGTCGCATTTTCTGCCTTGTTGAAGCGAGTGTGGAGAAACTCAGCGTGACTCCGTGATCACGTAGTCGACCTTGCAGTCGTGTGCCTCGCTCGGGATTTGGTCGCGAATTTGTGCCTCAAAGACAACGCCGATTTTAGGCACGGTGCGGGCGAGTTGGGGGAGGTAGCGGTCGTAATAGCCGCCGCCTTTTCCGAGGCGCAGTCCTTCTGGCGAGAGCCCAGCCGCTGGGACGAGAATGGCGCTGATCTGGTCGGGTGGGACGATGGGATGGCGCTGAGGATCCGGCTGGAGGAGCCCGAATTTGCCGGGAACCAGCTGATCGCCCGCGGTGGCTGAAAATTCGTGGAAATGCATCGGAGAATCCGCATCGATACGTGGCAAGCACCAGCGTCGGCCTGGCATGGCCGAATGCAGGGGGGCTAGGTCAGGCTCGTCCGGCAGGGCGATGAAACTGGCGATGCCCGACCACTCGGGGTGCTGTTCAATCAGTGCTTGGAGTCGCGCGACGATAGCTGCCGAGGCGGCGGCGCGTTGTTGAGAGCTGAGCTCCCTCCCCGCAGCTCGAAGTTCCTGCCGGAGCGACTTTTTTTGGGAATCGGTGGATTTCATCTTTTCGGAGAGGGATGGGGACGGCAAGCTAGGGCATGTCGAAAGTTCTGCTGTGCGTGCTCATCACCAGTCTGTTCCAGATTGTGGTAGGGCAGGAAAAACTCAAGCCCGTTCCCTACGAGTCGCTTGAGATCCGGCGCACCTTATTCCCCGAGAAATCCCTCGAAATGGCGCCGACCGAGCGTGATGACTTCGCCCGCAATTGCGCGATCCTGGCGGCGAATAAAGTCGTGATCGAAGGGCGCACGAAGGAATCCCTCAAGCAAGCGCGCAAGCTGCTCTCCCTGGCGCTACAACTCAATCCGCGCCTGAAAAAGGCGGTCGTGGTGAATTTTCAGCTAAGTCGAAATACGATGCCGCGCCAAGAGCAGCCGGACTACTCGCCGGAGGTTTTCGCAGGCTTGCTGCACTCGGTGGGGCGTCGGCTCTCGAAGGCGGGGGGCAAAGAAAATATCGAAATGGCTGGGGCTCTTCTGCAACTGGCTGCTGATCTGGCACCGAAAAATGAGGATGTGATCTACGCCCAGCAGCTCCACGAGATCGATTATGGAAAGTTCGACTGGTCGCGGCTGGAACAACAGGCGCGGATCAAGCCTGAGGCTGAGCCGGGCCCTGATGAACCCGAGGTAGTCCAGGACGATGGAGGGATTTAAGACTATCCTCTGGTTGTTCGGAGGGGGCATGGTGCTGTGGGGCTTGTTTGCGCTATTTGCGTTGAAAAATGAGCTTGATCACGAGGAGAGCAAAAGTCAGTGGTGGGTGTGGTTTTCCGAACTTTGGGTCATCGTGTTTGCCTACCATTTAATCAGCGGCATTTGCCTGGGCATCGTGGACTGTTTTTCAAATTGGAAAAGCGAGCGGGTGGCGCCGACTTTGACTCTTTTCGGAGGGCTGGTGGCGATTGGCGCTGGATTTCTATTACCCTGAGCTTGATTAATAGCGAGCTGTTCGCTTGAGTAGTTCCGTGAAATCGAAAGAAGCCTATCTCGCGCTCAACTTGGTCCCCGGTCTCGGTCCGATTAAGGTGCGGCGTTTGTTGGATCGTTTTACGGATGCTCTGGGAATCTTGGAGGCTCCGTTTGACGAGCTTCTTCGAGTGCAAGGGGTCGGGCCGGAGCTGGCGAAGACGATACGTGATTGGA
>CAXIBU010000334.1:0-2537 GCA_964021555.1 uncultured Verrucomicrobiales bacterium
ACATGGAAAATCTGTTCAGTGGCCTTGGTCCCGGCCGGGACGCTGGCACCTGGCCAGATGATGCAGCGGCTCAGCTCGCATTCCGCGCCGATCTGGGCATTTGCGCCTACCCAACAGTCATCGTCGAGATTCGCCTTGGGATGAATTTGGGCCGAGGCAGCTTGTCTCTCGGTGCGAGTGGCGGTGTTTGTCAGATGTTCTTCCAAATAGGTATCGATAGTGCCGAGATCGACCCAATGCCCTTCATCGAGACAGATCCCGCCGAGCTCGAATTTCGATGCTGCTTGCACCATCGCATCGCGTGCCGAGACGATTTCACCTTCGGGGATGTAATCGAGGAGTGCTGGTTCGAGAAGGTAGATCCCGGTGAATTGATGGGTTCCCGGGCCGCGACCGAGAGCGTTTCGGAGGTCTAGAACTTTGCCTGTTTTTGGGTCAAATTCCGCCACGGTCGCAGGCCCCTGCGAGCGCATCGCCAAGGTGGCGAGGTGGTCGTTCTGACGGTGCGATTCAGCAAGTGCCTGCAAATCCATGCCCGACAAAATATCGCCATTGTGAACCAAGATCGGATCATCACCGATCCATTCGGCGATATTCTTGAGCCCGCCGCCCGTTTCCAACAGAACGGGCTCGTAGAAAAAGTCGATGGAGCAGCCGCGATAACTGGCATCTGGAAAATGCGTGGCCCAAGCATCGGGGCAGTGGTGGGTATTGATCGCGAATTTCTCAATCCCGGCGGCGATGCAGGCATCCAGGGCAAATTCGACCATGGGCCGGTTGAACACGGGGACCAGTGGCTTGGGGAGCGATTCGGTCAGTGGGCGGAGGCGAGTGCCTTGACCAGCGCCGAGGATGAAAGCTTTCTTCACGTGAGAAGCCCTAGGGCAGATCGCCCGCCGACTCAAGCCTCGCGCTTACGCGAAATGAATCGCTGCCAGCCCGCGCGGAAGAGGCCGAAGCTCTTTTGAGCGAGGATGAAGCTAATCACAATCAAGATCACCGCCAGGATCAGGGCAAGCCATGGCGCAAAGGCCGTGATTGCCAGACCACCGAGAACCAGCCCGTCCTCAGCCGTGCTGGCTGCGATGCTGGAGGCGGTATTGGTGGTCGGTTCCGGATTCAAATTGCTCGCCAGGCGCAGGCCTGCCTTGCCGAGGTGAGTGGTCAGCGCGGCGCCGCCGCAGAAAAGGGCGCCAGCCCAAGCGATGCTGGGATCAAGGGTGCCCAGCGCAGCGAGGCCTAACAGGGTCGCCCCAACGGGACGGATAAAGGTCTGCAAGGCATCCCAACCGGAATCCACCCATGGCACCTTGTCGGCGAAAAATTCGATGAAGAAAAAAGTCCAAGCAATGCCCATCAGCACGGGGTCAGCCAGAATTTCGAGCCCCTGGTAGGATTGATCGAGCTTGATCCAATGGAAATGGATCGCCAATCCCGCCACACCAGCGGTGAGGTAAAGATTGATCCCCGCCAGAGAGGCAAGCCCCAAGGCGATCCCAAGTTGGTCGATGATTTCCATTGCTCGATTTCAATACGGCGGAATGGCGGGCAATCTAGCAAAAATATTGAGGGAGAACCACTTCTCCGATTGGGGATTGTTAATGGCAACTTTTTTAACAGAATGGCCGATGCAGCTCATCCTCAGAAAGATCTAGCCATCGCGGAGGGGTTTTCGTATCTTTTAACGATGAGAAAACGCATGTTCCCCATCTCGTTAGCCTCTTGTCTAATCGTCCTCGGCGCGGCAAAGGCTGATCGGCAGGCCAATAAGCCCGATCAGAATACTCCTTCTGTTCCGCAAGAGATTTACGAGAAGGCTGATTGGGACGAGCAGGACTTCCGTGTCACATATGAGACCTTTCTCATGCCGCTGGCGGAAGCGGCGAACATCAGTCGCTCTGGATCAAGTGACCCTGAAATTTATCAGAAACTCATCGAGCGTCTAAATGAAGGAAAGGTGGAGCAAAGTGTCTTCACCAGCCTGAGAGTCGAGAAGGGCAGAGTTTTCTCTAGCAGGGGAGTGATCCATGAGATTAACCCGACCGAATTCGAGCCGCCGGAAATGCCCAATGCCATCGGCTTAAGTCCCGAAGTGATGTCCAGAGGGAAAAACGACCAAGCAAAGCCGATGGGAACCGCGAGTTCAGGGTTTAACTTCAAGACGAACGCCACTCCCGCTGCATTTGAAGATTACCGACCAGGCTTGGAATTTCAGATCCTCATCCCATCGGTCGATAAGAAAGGCAATCCAAGGGTGGTATTTTCCGCGGTTCACTGTGAATCAAAAGGACGTAATACCTTTGGGCAGGGGTTTGCCACGGTGACAACACCGCGATTCGAGCGGATCAGGTTCGATGTCGCAGCGACTTACGAAAATGGTTCCGCCATCTGGGTAGGAAGCCAAACCGTTCCAACTGATCCAAACGCCGAAAATTCAGAACCCGGCCGTGTGATGATGGCATTTCTGAACGTAAAGAGCGCTGGGCCACCTGCTCGGGACCTGCTTTCTCCCGACAAAAATTAGGGGCGCAACAGTC
>CAXIBU010000335.1:0-2537 GCA_964021555.1 uncultured Verrucomicrobiales bacterium
GCGGCGAGCCATTGGAGAACGGCTCCCTCAAGTTCATGTTCGATCGCAAGGCTGTCGTCGAATTTGTCAAACCAGAGGACAAGGACGTCGAAGAGATCGAGCTCGAACTGATCGATGCCGGTCTCGAAGAGCTGGAAGTTGGCGAAGAGAGCTGCCTCGCTTACGGCGAATACACCGCCTTCAATACCCTCGCCAAGGCCGTTGAAGAGCTCGGCTTAGAAGTCAAAAAGGCGAAGTTGGAAATGATCGCCAATAATCCTCAGGAGTTCTCCGACGAGCTGATCGCGGAGATTGAAGTCCTCATCGACAAGCTTGAGGATGACGACGACGTTCAGGACGTCTACACCAACATCGCTTGAGAGAAGATTCACCCTACATCTAGCGCAAAAATGGTCGACTTCATCGAACACAATGTCCTCGGCCAGCGCTTGACCAGTTGCAGTCAAGAGCCCCTGACCGGTTTCTTCCGCGACGGGACCTGCCGCACCGGGCCAGATGATCGTGGCTCACATACGGTCTGTGCCCAGGTCACCGACGAGTTCCTCGAATTTTCCAAGGCACGCGGCAACGATCTCTCGACCCCTAGGCCCGAATACGATTTTCCCGGACTGAAATCCGGTGATTTCTGGTGCCTCTGTGCCCTGCGCTGGAAGGAGGCATGGACGGAAGGTGTCGCTCCGAAAGTCAAGCTCAGCGCCACTCACGAGAGCGTGCTCAAGTTAGTGCCGCTCGAGGCCCTCAACGAGCACGCCATTGATGAGTGAGCCCATCGGCAACGCCTTTCCCAAAACCAGCGAAGCACTCGCCCGCGCCATCCGAGAGGCAGCGATCGACTACCCGAGCTTCGAGCAAAAGCTCAGTCCCTGTGATCTAGAGAAATGCCGCGCGACCTGTTGCCATGACGGCGCTTACATGAGTAGGGAAGAAGCCGGTGTCTTGCTTGAAATCGTCGATCAGCATCGCACGAACTTCGAGGCGTATGAGATCGACCTCCCAGCCACGCCCATTCACCCCGCTGGCCGCAGTTGGAAAACCGCCACTCGTGAGGCTGAGCCCCACGAACTAGCTGACGACTACCCCGAGCACTTTCCGCAAACTCGCTGCGTCTTCCTAGATTCCGCCCATCGCTGCACCCTGCAACGACTTTCCGTCGACCTGCAAATGCCAGCCTGGCACTACAAACCAATCACCTGTTGGATGCACCCGCTTAATCTCAGCATGGGCAAGCCCGGCGACCGCCCCGTGCTACGCATTCACTCGCCCGAAACAGATCCTCAGGTCTCCCCTGGCTACCCAGGCTTCGCCCCCTGCACCCACTGCGGACGCCCCGATTCCGCAGGCATCCCCGCAGCCCAAGCCCTTGCCCCAGAATTAGCAGAACTCGAGAAACTCGCGGGCAGACAACTGCGCCGAGAAATTGACGATTGAGCCATCCTTGCAGACTAAGATTACCCTTGAATCTATGCCAATCTGACCAATGTTAGACCCATGGCAGCTGGAAGCTTACTTACCCTCTTAGACGACATCGCCTCGGTGCTTGACGACGTTTCCGTGATGACGAAAACGGCAGCATCCAAGACCGCAGGTGTTCTGGGCGATGACCTTGCGCTCAATGCTGAGCAAGTTACTGGAGTGGTCGCCAAGCGCGAGCTCCCCGTCGTTTGGGCTGTCGCCAAGGGCTCCTTCCTAAACAAGCTCATCTTAGTCCCTGCCGCTCTTGCGCTCAATGCATTTGCCTCATTCTTAGTCATTCCGCTGCTCATGCTGGGCGGGCTCTACCTCTGCTTCGAAGGCGCGGAAAAACTACTCCACCTCTATCACAAGCGTGCCCACCATACGCAAAAAGACGCCGCAGAAAAGCTACAGGAGTTGGCCGCTGGCCACGTTGATGAAAAGACCAAGGTCAAGGGAGCCATCCGCACCGACTTTATCCTCTCGGCTGAAATCATCGCCATCACCTTGGGCGTAGTCACCGCAGAGCCCTTTCTCACCCAGGCCCTCACCCTGAGCGCCATCGCCATTGGAATCACAGTCGGCGTTTACGGCCTAGTCGCAGGCATCGTTAAACTCGATGACCTTGGGATTTACCTGAGCAAAAAGCCTTCGTCAGCCGCCAAAAAATTCGGGCGCTTCATTCTTTGGGCCGCGCCCTATCTCATGAAGGCCCTCTCCATTTTTGGAACCGCCGCGATGTTTCTGGTCGGCGGCGGTATCCTCACTCATGGCATCCCACCCATTCACCACTGGATTGAGCACTTCGCCGAGGGCCTGGGCAGTGTCGCCGGCGCCATTACGCCAAGCCTTCTCAATGGGATCTTCGGACTGATCGCCGGGTTTATCGCAGTTGCTATCTTCAGCCTCTTCCATAAGAAAGGCGAAGCCGCCCACTGAGCACTGATCCTTCCCTGAGATCGGTCTTCATCAGTAGAATCAGTGGTCTGAAAAGGTCTAGATTCATGATGCCCCTTAATCGGTGTCAATTTGAGCGAATCTGTGGTTTACCTCTCCCGACATGTCTTTCCAATCTCTCGGCCTAG
>CAXIBU010000336.1:0-2502 GCA_964021555.1 uncultured Verrucomicrobiales bacterium
TTCATCCTGATTTCCGTGTGCTTCCTCTGCAAACGTCGGTGTTTTGTCAGGAGCCTTTTGTCGATCCAACCTGGGTCGGTCTCGACTGGGAGCAAAGGGTATTTTGGTTCGAAAGAGCTTACTACATGTGGTCTTTCTCGGGTTTGATCTGGATGATTGGGCTATTGATTTCGTCGATTCGAGTGCAAAATAGCACTTTAGATTGACTGATGTTCCACGTGGAACTGCGGCTGGTTTTGCCGTATGCCAGCAAAGATACGATGCCAATGTTATCGCACGGGGGGTAGCTGGAGTCTTTGCTTAGCCTTTTCTGGCATAGTGAAGACTATTCTCCGTGTCTCTTCGGCTCTATGTGAGAACCTCAACTGCCTCAACCTTTCTTAGCCATTGATTTCTGCAACCAAATGCTCAGCAGGGAGACGTCTGCTGGGTTGATGCCACTGATGCGGCTGGCTTGGCCCAGGGTTGCGGGGCGGATTTCGTTGAGCTTCTGCTTTGCCTCTGTCTTGAGGCCTTGGATGGTGCTGAAGTCGAGATCTTGCGGAAGTTTCTGATTCTCCATTCGCTTCATCCGATCAATCTGCTGCTGTTGTCTGGCAAAGTGCCCGGCATACTTCAGCTCGGTTTCGATGAGGGGCCAATGGTCCGCGGCAAATTCGCTCTGAATTTCTTCGGAGAGCTTGGTGTAATCGTTGCCGTTTTTGCGGAACCAGGTATCGATCTTGTCCCCTTCGAAGACCGCTTTGGCACAGAACTGACGAGCCTGTTCAAGGACTTGGCTGCGCTCTTCCTGACGTTTGATTCTTTCCTCGCAAACGAGACCAATCTCTTTGCCTCTCGGTGTCAGGCGCAGATCTGCGTTGTCTTGACGCAAGTGCAGGCGGTATTCGGCGCGGCTGGTGAAGAGTCGGTAGGGTTCAGTGACGCCTTTGGTGATTAGGTCATCGACCATGACGCCAAGGTAGCCCTCATCGCGTCCGATGGTCCACGGGCCCTTTTCGTCTGCTTTCAGCGCGGCATTGACACCCGCAAGGAGTCCCTGTCCTGCGGCCTCCTCGTAGCCGGAGGTTCCGTTGATCTGCCCTGCGAAGAAAAGTCCGCCGATTTTCTTCGTCTCTAGGCTTGGGTAGAGCTGTGTTGGAATGACGTAGTCGTATTCGACGGCATAGCCTGGGCGGATGATTTCAGCGTTCTCGAGTCCCTTGATCGATCGCACAAATTCGTATTGAGCCGAGTAGGGTAGGGAGGTCGAGATGCCGTTGACGTAGTATTCGTGGGAGTGCCAACCTTCCGGCTCGAGGAAAATCTGGTGCCTGTCCTTCTCGGCGAAACGCACGACCTTGTCTTCGACTGATGGACAGTAGCGAGGCCCCACCCCATCGATCTTTCCAGAATACATTGGCGAGAGGTGAAGATTGTCGCGAATGATTTGATGGGTGTTTTCGTTGGTGTAACCGATCCAGCATTTGATTTGTTCCATGTGGAACATCGGGTCGCCCCATGGGTTCAGCGTGAAGATGTCGTGCTTCTCCTTGGTGATGGTATCGGCGAGGAAGCTGAATTTTGGCACGGGATCATCCCCTCCCTGAGCTTCGAATTCCGAGAAATTCAAGCTTGGTCCCTTGAGTCGGCAAGGTGTGCCAGTCTTGAACCGTCCTAATTCAAAACCAAAGTTTTTCAGGCTGTCGCTCACTGTTGAGCTTCCTTCACCCATGCGCCCACCCTTTTGGTTCTGGTCGCCGACGTGCATGAGTGCCTTCATGAATGTCCCTGCACTGAGGACGAGCGTCTTCCCTGAAAGGATCATACCCAGTCCGGTCCTGACGCCTGTGATGCAATCGTCTTTGGTTAAGATCTCAGCAACATTTGCTTGGTGAAGGTCCAAATTAGGCATGCTCTCGAGCAGCCACTTCATGCGGTATTGATAGGCTTTTTTATCACACTGAGCACGAGGCGCCCGGACGCTTGGCCCTTTACCAGAATTGAGCATTCGCGATTGGATACTACAGGCATCGGTGTTGAGGCCCATCATGCCTCCTAAAGCGTCAATTTCCCTCACAAGGTGTCCCTTAGCTAAGCCGCCAATCGCCGGGTTACAGGACATTTGAGCGATGGTGTCCAAGTTTTGTGTCAGCAACGCGGTGCGTGCGCCGAGTCTAGCGGCCGCGCAGGCGGCCTCGACCCCGGCGTGACCGGCGCCTACGACGAGGACATCGTATTGGGTGGGATAAGTAAACATGTGAACTGGGACTGAAGTGTCGGGTCGCCAAGCTTGCCTCTAAGAGCCGTTCTGGCAACGAATTTTAACTGAGGGAGCGAACAAGAAAATCTCTGGTCAAGCCCTGCTTGCGCTCCTAGACTCCCGCCGTGAAACGCGCTCATCTTATCCTAGTGGTGGTTGTTCTGGCCTACAGCTTGATCAATATCGCCACCGGCATGCCCTTGCCAAACTTCTCACCACTCCCTGCACTGGTGTTCTGCTGTGCCTCAGCTTTCCTGGGC
>CAXIBU010000337.1:0-2461 GCA_964021555.1 uncultured Verrucomicrobiales bacterium
GGGTGAAGCAGCTGTTGAAAAGGCCAATAAACTCGCCCCCGGTGACCAAGTTCCCTCTTTCACGACAGAAGGAATGTCTTGGATTCAAGGCGAAGAAATCAAATCCCTCGACGAAAAGGGCAAGGTCTACATGATTGAGTGCTGGGCGACATGGTGTGGACCCTGCATTGCCTCCATCCCACACATCAACGAACTTCACCAAAAGTATGCAGACAAAGGCCTCGTCATTGTCGGCATGAATGTTTGGGAAGACGGGCTGGATAAGGTCCAGAAATTCGTAACCGATCAAGGTGAAGGCATGAGTTACCGCGTAGCCTACTCTGGCGGCAAAGAGAGTGCTTTTACCGACACCTGGCTCAAGGCAGCTGGAGTTCGCGGAATTCCTCACGCATTCCTCGTCAAAGACGGCAAGCTTATCGCCACCAGCCACCCAGCGAGCATCACCAATAGCATGGTCGAGAGCATGCTCAGCCCTGATTTCGACCCGAAAGCCTTCGCAGCCGAACAAGCCGCCGCCGAGAAACGCAAGGCAGAGCTGCAAGCGAAGATCCGCCCTTTCTACCAGAACGGTGATTGGGACGGCATGCGCGAATTTGCCAAGACCGAGCTCAATGAAGAGGCCGATGCCGACATGCGCACCAACTTATTGCGCACTGCAGCCATGAATCTCGGTGACTGGCCAGAAATTCAGGCGATCGCTGACGAGGCAACTTCAGACAAAGCCAAGCGCCAGACCCTCGGTCAAGCCGGTTGGTCTGCCCCGATGGGCGATGGAGCAAAAGAATTTGCCACCGGTGCCTTGGCTGTCTTCACGGCGGAGTCGGTCGACAACCAAGAGTCACTCCAAGGTAAGCTCATGGACGGCCTCATCCGCACCCGCTTTCTCACCATGGCAGGACAAAAGGATGAAGCAGAGGTTCAACTAACTAAACTCAAAACCCTTGAGCTGAAAGACGAACGGTCCAAGGCCACCTTCGAAAAGGCCCTCGAGAATGCCACCAAAGGTCTCGAAGGTGACGCACCGCTGGGACCGATCCAAAAATTGATGCGCTAAGCCGCACTCCAGCCCCTAAAATTCAGACCCTCTGCCAGCAATGCTGGCGGAGGGTTTTTACATACGCACAGATCGAAGGATGGCGGCAAAAGGTTGCAAGCAAGCTTCATAGACCACAAACTCAGATATGGTCACCCCACAGAAACAGCAGGCGCTTCGCGAGCGGATGACTGAGCTCAAGATCACCGAGGCTGACCTATGCGAGAAATTCATTCGCGGAAGTGGTCGCGGTGGTCAAAAGATCAACAAGACCTCGTCCTGCGTCTACCTACGTCATGAGCCGAGCGGTATCGAGGTGAAATGCCAGCGCGAAAGGTCACGCGAGCTTAACCGCTTTCTCGCACGACGAGAGCTTTGCGACCTCTATGAACACCGCATCCTAGGCCGCCCCTTGGTGCGCCGGCTCAACAAGCAGGATCAAATCCGCAAACGCAAACAGCGCCGGGCAAAGCGCGCCCGCGATCGAGCTAAAGAAGACATTTGAGCTTCGTAATGTGGGCGTATTTTCATCCTTCTGTTGAATATTTGAACTAACGACAAAGCTTAGGTTTGGAACGCCTCATGCTGATAGTGAGGAATGATGACGGGGGGATTCATTAAAAATTACCGGGGCATTTTCGCCATCTTGATCTGCGTGGTCTTGTCTCTCGACGCCGTTCAAGCAGACGTCACTGTGGACCTTCCAGTGGAAGAAGATAGTTGGGTGCACTCGAACACCCGACGGGTTGGCGACAACTTTGGTTCTGATGGTTTTCTAACGGTAAAGGGCGACGAACGAATTCCTTATCTGAAGTTCAGGCCTGTGGGGGTCGCCGGAACGGTTACCTCGGTTCAGCTGCATATCTGGTCGCAGTCCGTCGATGACACCGTCAATGTATTCACCGTAGCGGACTCCACTTGGACCGAGGACAACATCAGATGGAACAATAGGCCTCCACTCACGACCCCTGCCATTGCTAGCGAAATAGCGACTCCGGGTGCCTGGGTCGTAATCAGTCTCCCACTAGACACTGTTACAAATGGAGAACTGCTGAGTCTCGCCTTAACTACGGCCGGCGACCAACGACAACGTTTTCGGTCTAAAGAAGGCGAGCCAGCGGCGTTCTTACGCGTCAGCTTTTCAGACACGAATATCGCTCCAGTTGCTGGGAATAATACCTTCCTGGTTCTACAAGATAGCCAGCGCCTCGTTTCAAGCCCTGGAATCCTGTCTGATGATATTGATGAAAACCGAGATCCCTTAACAGCAGAGCTCATCGAGGGGCCAAGCAACGGGCAGCTCACACTCAACGGCGACGGTTCCTTCACTTACCTGCCAAACGCGGGCTTCCTCGGAACCGATTCGTTTACCTATCGCGCCAACGACCAACACCAACTTCAAGCCGGAGGAACCTCAACGCTAAGCTC
>CAXIBU010000338.1:0-2457 GCA_964021555.1 uncultured Verrucomicrobiales bacterium
ATGGAGCGCGGGTATTCTACCCGCATTTGCTTTGCTTGGTGCTTTACCCTTGCGGCTGGGGCGCGGAATTTGCAGGTTGTGGGCATGAATTTTTCAGCAGTTGGCGAACGGGTATCGAAGTGGGGCGAAGGCCCGATCTGGTGGCAGGGTAAGCTCTACTACGTTGATATCGAGGGTAAGGAAGTGATCCGATTCGATCCAGCGACTGGCGAGGAAAAGTCGTGGCCGGTGGGACAACGGGTCGGGCTGGTGGTGCCGCGCGAGAAGGGCGGGCTGCTAGCTGCGGGTGACAATGGATTTTTCTTCCTTAACGAGGAGACTGGCGAGACCACGGCCATCGCTGACCCTGAACCTGAGCTGGCTGATAATCGCTTCAACGACGGCAAATGCTCGCCTGACGGATACCTCTTCGCAGGGACTATAAGCTTGGTCAAAGACGAGGGCAGCGCGGCGCTTTACCGGCTCGATCCGGCGGGGCAGGTGAGCAAAGTGTTTGGTGGATTGACCAACTCGAACGGCATCGCGTGGTCGCTCGATGGCGGGACCGTCTACCACATCGACACGCCGCGTCGGGCGGTCTGGGCTTACCCCTATGCCAACGGCGAATTTGATGTCACAGCAGGCAAGGAAGTCATCGATACAGGTGCCATCGATGCCTCGCCAGACGGCATGACCATTGATTCCAAGGGCAACTTGTGGATCGCCTTCTGTCACGGAGCCTGTGTCGTTTGCTACGATCCGCTTACGGGTGAGATGGTCGAAAAATACGACCTGCCCTGCCTGGAGACCACCGCTCCCGCATTTGGTGGCGATCATTTGGATAAGCTCTACGTGACCACCGGCATTCACAAGACCGAGAAGGAAGAACTGGCTGGCCGTGTGCTCGAATTGACCGATCTTGGCGTCACGGGGATTGCGAGTTACGCCTTCAAAGGCTAGACTTTAGGCATGGTCACCTGTGAGCAAATGCGCGCCGCCGAGGCTGCTTACGTCGAGAAAGGCGGCTCGCTTGATGAACTGACGCGCCAAGTCGGACGTGAAATTGCGCGTGCCCTGATCCAGCATTTCCCTGGTCCGGCTAAAGTCGTTGCTTATCTCGGCAAGGGCAATAATGCCACCGATGCGCTCATTGCGCTCAAGCACCTCCAAGCCTCCGGCTGGTCGATTGGCGTTCGTTGTGGATTCGATGCAAGTGAGTGGTCCGAACTAGCTCAGGAAACTTATCAGTCGCTCAAGCTTAACGCCACGGCGGAGCCTGAATTTGAGATCAAGAAGGTGATCCTGCTCGATGCACTGATTGGCATCGGAGGCAGTGGAGCGCTGCGCCCGCCCTTGGCGGAGCTGGCCGATGAGATGAACCAGTTGCGGGCCTCAGGACGTGTCGAGGTCGTGGCGATTGACCTGCCGTCTGGAGTTGATGCCGATACTGGAGAGGTTCACCCTGGCGCTGTTACCGCTGATCTGACGCTGAGCGTCGGGGCGATGAAAGTCGGGCTGGTGCAAGAATCCGCGATTAACTCGGTCGGGCGACTGGCCGAATTGCAAATGCCTGGTTTGAGTTGTCCGCTGCATGCCGATTTCGAGCTCCTTACCGCCAAGCGAATCGCGGATCGGCTGCCGGTATTCGAATTTGATACCCACAAGGGAATGGCAGGGAGAGTCGGAGTGCTGGTGGGGCACTCAGGGATGCGCGGCGCCGCGAATTTGTCCGCGCGCGCGGCGTTGGCGGGTGGCGCTGGCTTGGTTACCTTGTTTTGCCTGAGAAAGGATCTCATGGTCATGGAATCGACCAAGCCTGATGAAGTCATGGTAAAGGCGGTCAAGGATTGGACCGAGATCAGTGATGCCGACCTCGATGCCCTGGTAATCGGGCCGGGGCTCGGAGAGCTTGATCAAGCCGAGGAGTCCGCGTTATGGCAGCTCATTTCCAAAACCTCGGCAAAGCTCGTGCTCGATGCCGGGCTCATGGGCATGATCGGAAATTCGGAGAGACGATCAGAAATTCCAGCAAGCGCCGTGCTCACTCCGCATCCTGGTGAATTTTGCAAACTCGCCCCAGACCTCGCAGATCTCCCAAGATTCGAGCAAGTCGCGGCTTTCACCAGTCGCAGTCCCGCATGCCTAGTTCTCAAAGGCGCGCGGACCTTGGTTGGCCAGAACGGCGAGAAAATCGCCATCAACAGCACGGGAACCTCGGGCATGGCGACCCCCGGACAGGGCGACTGCCTAGCCGGACTGATCGCCGCCTTCCTCGGTTCAGGTGTCCCCAGCTACGCCGCCGCCACCCTAGCCGTTTGGTTAGCTGGTCGTGCCGCCGAGAGAGCCATTATCACGCAAAGTCCCCGTAGTTTGAATACCAGCCAGACCATCGCGGAACTAGGAGCGGCGATGGATGATTTGAGGTGCAGGGTGTTTTGAGGGGGAGTGATTGGTGATTGGTGATTGGTGATTGGTGAT
>CAXIBU010000339.1:0-2432 GCA_964021555.1 uncultured Verrucomicrobiales bacterium
CCTGGGGCTGACCAGACTGAGGTATCGGGGTCCTCGGCGAGGGCGAGGCCTTTCTGCCAGCGCTCGATGAGGTCGGGGTTGCTGATAAAGGGGCGACCGATGGCGATAAGGTCCGCCTGACCGGTAGCAATCGCCTGTTCGGCGCTTGCTTGGTCGTAGCCGCAGTTGCCCATGAGAGTGCCGTGGTAGACCTCGCGGAAGTCGGATAAGGTCATCGGCTCTCCTAGTTCATGGAAGCCGAAGGCGAGGCCATCCATGACGTGGAGGTAGCCAATGCCGAGCTCGTTCATGCGCTTGGCGGCTGCCAGATAGGTTTCGCGGTAGTCGGGTGATCCCATGTCATTGAACATGCCATTGGGAGAAAGTCGCACCCCAACTTGCTCTTTTGGCCACACGGAAGTGACGGCCTCTACGACTTCAGTCAGCAGTCGTAGTCGATTTTCCAAGCTGCCGCCGTATTGGTCGGTGCGGGTATTGGTTTTCGATTCCAAGAACTGGTTGAGCAGATAGCCGTTGGCTGAGTGAATTTCGATTCCATCGAACCCTGCTTCCTTTGCTCGCTCGGCGGCTTTTCGATAATCTTCGACGATTGCGGGTATCTCGTCGGTCTCGAGGGCGCGCGGGGTCTCGTAATCTTCCTTGCCATTCGGGGTGTGAATATAATCGCCATTAATCTTGATCGCCGAGGGTGCGACGGCTGGTTCGCCATTGTGGAAGCTCGAATGCGAGGCCCGGCCACAGTGCCAAAGCTGGAGGATGATCGGACAATCCTTCTGGCGAAGGGTGGAGGTGACTTTTTTCCAACCAGCAAGCTGCTCATCGTTGTAAATTCCTGGTGAATCGACCCATCCGATACCTTGTTTGGAAATAACAGTGGCTTCGGCAATAATCAGACCTGCGGAAGCGCGCTGGCCGTAATATTCCGCCATCAGGGAATTGGGAATTCGGTCGGAACCCGCCCGAGCGCGGGTCATTGGTGCCATTACGACTTTGTTGTGTAGGGACTTTCCGGCAAATTCGCCGCGGGATAGCAATTGAGGTGACTGAGTTGGCATGGCGCAAGGTGGCGCAGTTTTCTCAAAGCTCCAGTAAATCGTTGAGTCATCTATCAGAAGTCGCGGTCTCGATTGAGTTTTGGAGACCGATGGATCATTATCCGCTCGCGAAAGCTCAAAGGAGCGGTGATGCTTTGGCTGTGGAGAGTTCCAATGACGCAAAGATGCCCAGTTTCAGAGTGGCGCTTCGGTTTTGGTTGAAGCTTGGCCTGATCAGCTTTGGTGGTCCAGCGGGGCAGATTGCGATCATGCACCGTGAGTTGGTGGATGAGCGACGCTGGATTTCGGAGCAGCATTTTCTGAATGCGCTGAACTTTAGCATGCTGCTCCCGGGGCCTGAAGCTCAGCAGTTGGCGACTTATTTGGGCTGGAGACTGCACGGAGTTCGCGGTGGGATTGCCGCTGGCGGGCTGTTTGTGCTACCTGCCATGATATTGCTCTTCGGATTGTGCTTGGTCTTTGTCTTGGGTGGCGAATTGCCTTGGCTAGCGGCAATTTTCAAAGGGCTGCAGGCGGCGGTGATGGCGATTGTGACTCATGCCTTGCTGAAGATTGGGCGGCGCTCACTTCGCTCATTGTTTCTGGTTCTGATTGCGATTGCCGCCTTTGTTGCAATCTTTGTTTTCAAGATCTCTTTCGTGTGGATCATTTTGGGAGCGGGGATGCTGGGCTACCTGGGTAGTCAGTTACTCGCGCGGCAATTCCCGTCGCATGGGAAGATCTCTGATGGATCCGTGGAAAGCTCATTTCTGAAGCTCCCTCCGCCGCCCAGGGCGAGCTTCTTGAGAACGCTCAAGATCATTGGGGTGGGCACTCCTTTGTGGGTGTTCCCGATTTTGCTTTTTGGATTGGTTCTTGGATGGGACAGCACATTGGCTCAAGAGGCGATCTTCTTCAGCAAGGCATCGATGGTGACCTTCGGCGGAGCCTACGCCGTGCTGCCTTACGTCGCTCAGCAGGCAGTCGAAGTTCATGGTTGGCTGGATCATCTGCAGATGATGTCGGGGTTGGCGCTGGCGGAAACGACGCCAGGGCCGCTGGTCATTGTCTTGCAGTTCGTGGGTTTCATGGGGGGATGGAACCACCCCGGAAATTGGTCTCCTTGGCTGGCAGCGGCGGTCGGTTCGCTTGTCACCTGCTGGGCGACTTTCGTGCCGTGCTTCATGTTCATTTTCATTGGCGGGCCGCATGTCGAGGGATTGAGCCAGCAACCGCGTATCAGCGCGGCACTTGGCGCGATCACGGCCGCTGTTGTCGGAGTGATTGCGAATTTGGCTGCGATTCTAGGCATTCATGCCCTTTGGCCTGTGGGTGGATCTTTCGAATTGGGTCTACTGGTCTTGGCAATCGTGGCCTTTATCGCGCTGCAGTTTTTCA
>CAXIBU010000340.1:0-2386 GCA_964021555.1 uncultured Verrucomicrobiales bacterium
CCAAGTCTCTTACCTCGCTGCTCTTACTGCGCTGGGAATCGCGGTATGGAAGCTTTATCCCGAAGCTCCCGTCGCCCCCGTGACCACGGAAGGTGAGCAAATTCTTCCCATGCAGGACGAGGGCACCACCATCGTGAAACGTCCTCGCGAGCCACGCCGGTCGACCTCCAAATTCTCCGAGTTTGAAGATGAGCCCTTCGACCCTTCTCTCGACAACCCCTTGGTTAAAGAGCGCGAACGAATTGTAAGATTCAAAGACGATGCCGCTTACCAGGCATTTCTTGATGCAGCGGCCGCCAAAGGACTCCGCATTCTACGGCAAAACAGCCGGATGCGCGCCGCTCTCGTCGGCTACAACAAGCTCTCCGACCTTGATGGTCTCCTAGATCAGGCCGAGACCTCGCTAAACTTCTTAGTCATCACGCCGAACCCTCAGCCCGGCACCGCACAAGCCAGTGCGATCCCTTCTGGAACAGGGGCCGTCTCCGCCATAAGCGGCGGGCTGGATCGCACCGGATGGGGCAAAGGCGTCACCGTCGCAGTGCTCGACACCGGGGTCGCCAAACACAGCTCTCTGGATGCCGTCAGCCAGCTCAGCATCGGCGACTTTTCCGGCGACCTCAATGGCCATGGCACCGCAGTCGCATCAATCATCGCTGGCGACCATCCATCGACACCAGGCATCGCGCCGGACGCCAAGATCCTCGATATCCGCATCGCGGATGTTGATGGACGCTCCGACAGCTTCTCGTTGGCAGAGGGAATTTTCGCTGCTGTTGATGGAGGTGCCAAGGTGATTAATATCAGCATGGGCTCCTACGGCGACGCCTCCATCGTCCAAGAAGCGGTCAACTACGCGACCTCACGAGGTGCCGTGATCGTCGCCTCCGCGGGCAATGAGGGCATCAACGGCCTCGCCTACCCTGCCGCCTATCCTGAGGTCATCTCAGTCGGGGCGATCGATGCGGTAGGTGCGCACCTCGACTTTTCCAACCAGAGCAGCGCTCTTTCACTCTCTGCCCCGGGCTTTGGGGTCAATGCCGCCTGGCCCAATGAGCAGCTCATTTCATTCACCGGCACCTCAGCCTCCGCCCCCTTCGTCAGCGGAGCCATCGCTGCGACCATTTCACAAAACCCGAACCAATCGGCGCAGAGCTCGGCGAACTTGGTAATGCGGAATTTGAACGAAGCAGGCACTCTCGGTGCCGACCCACAGTTCGGTCAGGGCACCCTCGATCTCAGCCGCGTCATGCTGGCAAATGAGCCAGGTATTGTCGATCCCGCCGTCGCCAGCGCCTACTACGTGCCCCCAGGTCAGAATGCCGTTAATGGCAACACCACCGTATTGATCCAAAACCGCGGCACCACCACCCTAAACAACGTCCCAGTGCAGATCAGCATCAACGGCAACTTGCAGGAACGCTACGTCAACCAACTGACGCCCGGCCAAACCAAGGCAATCACCATCCCCACCGACCACGCCCGCGCCACCGCGCTGGGCACCCTAGAGGTCAATGCCGTGCTCCAACCCAATGGCACCACCCCGGATATCCGCACCGACAACAATCAACAGAGGGTCAACATCGACCTCAGCCCCAGCACCTCCAGCGCCGAATAGTTCGGCCAACGAAAAAACCCCAGCTTCCTAATGTCGCTAGGTTTTAAAGTAGTGGTAGTAGACCCTGTCAGTCTTCTGATCCGAAATTAGGACGTAGCGAACAAGTCCGTCAAATTCTACGATCTCGTAGAATTCTGAGCCTTTGATTCCGAGACTTTCAGCATTTTCGATCTCTTTGTCCCATTCAGAAGCGCTGATACCCGTGTTCCTTTTGTCTTTCACCAGTTGGGTCACCTCGCTGAACCCGCGCTGCTTGAGGATTGCCTTTAGATCTTCGTCAGCAATACTGAACGTGAGCACCTCATCTGATCCAGCAAGAGCGGCACGCCCGAAGACTGCAATTTGGCTGACGGAACCTGACCCCCCGCTTCCAAAATGGCGCTCAAATGCCCCGTGAGGCGTTTCCAATCTAATCGAGAAGTAGCCTACCCCTACGACTACAATTAGCACGAGTGTTAAGAGGAATAGCTTCATGACGCTCAATCTTATAATGAGTTCCAGTAAATTCCATCGGGTATTTCATTTATCGCCAGTGCGTAGCTCAATTCGGAGGGAGAATCTCATCTCTGACGGTTAGGTATCGATTTCCATATCGACGCTGGAGCTCATGGTCCATTGCCACATTGTAAGCCCTGCAGTATTCAAGGCTCTCATTCGAACCAGGCACTTCTTCGATTTTTAGATCAATGAAGGGCTGATAATAGTCCTCCCAGACTCCCGTTCTGACCAGAGGCATGTCGTATCGGATGATGCGAATCGCTCCCTGAG
>CAXIBU010000341.1:0-2338 GCA_964021555.1 uncultured Verrucomicrobiales bacterium
GGGTCAATTTTTGGCGAAACAATCTTTGACAAGTGCGAGCCGGGGAATTATGACCCCCGCCCCGGCGTTGTTACCGATGCTGGGTCTGAGAGATTTCTGGTGAAATCCTCGCTCTAACCCGATCAACGACAACCTTTTCCATCATGTCCACGCTCAAATCGCTCAAAGCTGAGAAACGTGCCCGCACCGGCTCCGGTGTGCTAAACCAAATGCGCAGCGAAGGCTGGGTCCCTGCTGTTATCTACGGCAAGGTCGACGAACCATCCAATCTCAAGGTTCACGCCAAGACTTTCAGCGATCTTCTTGCTGCAAGTGCTTCCGATAACATTCTCGTTGAGCTTGAGCTCGAGGGTGCCAAGCACATGGCTCTCATCAAAGACGTTCAGCACCACTCCATCAGCGGCGCAGTGGTTCACGCGGACTTCCTTGCTGTTGATGACTCCACCACGATTAAGGCGACCATCCCAGTCAATCTTACTGGCGAGCCTATCGGTGTGAAGAACGGTGGTCTGCTTGAGCAGCTCATCTACGATGTGGACATCAAGTGTGTCCCTAGCGATCTTCCTGATTCAATCGACACCAATGTCACCGCTCTCAAAGTCGGTGATGTTCTCTCCATCGGCGGACTTAACTTCCCTGAAGGCGTTAAGCCGGTTCTCCCTGGTGACATTCGTGTGGCCTCCGTCATCAAAACTCGTGCATCACAATCTGCCTCTGCCGGCGGTGGTGACGAAGCTCAAGATGCTCCTGAAGCAGCTGCTGAGTAAGAAGGTTTTTGCCTAATTTATGACGCCTCGGTAGCCTCTTTGGCTCCGGGGCGTTTTTGTTTATGAGCCCCGCTTTACCCATCAAGATCGTTGTAGGACTGGGAAACCCTGGTCTGAAATACGAGAATACCCGCCACAATTTGGGATTCATGGCCTTGGACCGATTTGCCTCGAAGTTGGGCATCGATTTCAAACGCGAGCTCAAATGGAATGCGCTGGTGGCCAAGGGGGCAGGGGTTCTATTCCTGAAACCTCAGACCTTCATGAACGATAGTGGTCGTTCGGTAGGTCAGGCGATGCGCTTTCACAAGTTGGAGCCATCGCAGGTGCTGGTGGCCTATGATGACATTTCTTTGCCACTTGGGAGCCTGCGTTTCCGCATGAAGGGATCTGCTGGTGGGCACAATGGCATGAAGTCGATCATCAACCACTTGGGCACCGAAGACTTTCCCAGGTTGAAGTTAGGCATCGGAGAAAGTGGCAAAGGTGCGCTGGTGGGGCACGTTTTGGGCAAATTTTCTGCGGAGGAAGCACAAGAAGTAGAAAACATTCTTGCAACTAGCACCGAAGCCCTACAAGTTGCGCTCCCTCAGGGCGTCGAAGCCGCCGCGAACCAGTTTAATTCAAGCAAGCAATGAGTAACAAATACGAAGGACTTATCGTTCTGAAAACCCAGGGCGTCGAACAAAGCGTCGAAGAAATGATCAGCAGCATCGGTCAAGAGATCGAAGCCGAAGGCGCAAAGCTCGACTCTGTCGATGATCTTGGCCGTCGCAAATTTGCCTACACGTCACAAAAGCGTGAAGGTGGTCAATACGTCAATTTCACTTTCCAAGCTGAGCCTACCGCGATCGAGCCGATCCGCAGCAAGCTCAAGTTGAACGATGTGGTGCACACCCAGCACTACCGTCGTCTGGGCTAATTGCCCTGAATGAGAGTTTCTTTTCTGGCGATCATGGATCGTTGGTTTGGGAAATTCAGTTCTCACTTCTCATACCGCTCTTCAGTCTGACTGGGGAGCGGTATTTTTTCGCCCTTTTGGCTGGTCGATTTTGGCTCGGAGACTAGAATCCGCTCATGGCAAATTTTAATAAAGTGATGTTGATCGGTAACCTGACCCGGGACCCTGAGGTGCGATACACGCCCAAGGGCACGGCGGTAGGTGACATTTCCCTCGCGGTCAATCGGATCACTGGTGGCGGTGATGGGGCGGAGCGCCGTGAAGAGACGACCTACATTGACATCACCCTGTGGGGGCGAAATGCGGAACTGGCCCAGCAGTATTTGACCAAAGGACGCTCGGTCATGATCGAAGGGCGCTTGCAACTTGATAGCTGGGAGGACAAGGCCACTGGGCAGAAGCGCAGCAAGCTCAAGGTCGTCGGTGAGAACATGCAATTTTTGGGCGGCCCGCAGCAAGGTAGCGGCGGTGGCGGTGGAAATTCCGGCGGCAATTACAACCGTGGTAATCAGGGTGCTTATGATCAAGGATCAGGCGGGTCCGCTGCGCCACCGAGGCATCAGGCTCCTCCACAGAATCAAGGACCACCATCCGGTGGCTCCGCTTCGAA
>CAXIBU010000342.1:0-2318 GCA_964021555.1 uncultured Verrucomicrobiales bacterium
GGGAACTTGGTCACCGGGGGCGAGTTTATTGGCCTTTTCAACAGCTGCTTCACCCGCTTCGTCAGCGGAGAAAGCGAGTGGCGCTGAAAAGCCGATGACGGCGGCGACTGCAAAGGAGGTGGATGCCAATTGGCGTAATAAAAATGTCTTCATAACAGAACGTAAGCGTCGAGAGCTTCAGTTTTTCTCTAAAATTGTGGCCGAAAGAGCAAATTTCATTCAAGGTCGAAGGAGATGAGCGATAGCCCTCCGGTAGACAAGACTCCGCCCAAGAAAAGGCGCGGTTGCTTTTTTTATGGCGCGATTACGGCGGTCCTCTGTGTCCTAATTTTTGTCGGTGGATTTGCTGCGGCGATTTGGTGGATTCAGCGTCCGGTCGAGCCAGTCGTTTTGACCGCTAGCGAAAAGCAAGAGGTGCAAGCCAAGGTTGAGCAGCTGCAGCCCCCTGCGGAGTCGAGTTATCAGCCCGGGAAAAAAACGATCTCCTTCACGGAGCATGAGCTCAATGGCTTGCTCAATGAGCACACCGAGCTTGGAGAGGCCCTGAAGTTCGAGATCGAGAAAGATTCGATTAATGCCCACATCGTCCACACCCTCCCACCGGATTCTCCGATCCTTGCGGGCAAGACTTTGCGGGGGCGAGCCCAGATGGAACTTGTCTTCGAGGAGTCGCGACCGCGCTTGGTCATAAAGGACGTCACTTTCTACGGTATCAGCCTGCCAAATGCCTGGCTCGGCGGGGTGAAGGACCGCGATTTAATCAATGACCTCAGCGGTGGCTCTGGCGCTGATGGAGTGCGCTTCAGCGGGGTTGAGTCGTTTAAGTTGGAGAAAGGAAGAATCGATATCACTCTGGATGATTGAGGCCGATTCATTGCTGGAGTTGGTTCATCAGGATGAGTGCTTTGTCGTGGTGAATAAGCCTAGTGGTATGCTCGCGGTGCCAGGGCGCGGTCCCGATAAGCAGGACTGTGTCACGGAACGAGTGAAGCAGCTTTTTCCGAAGTGCATCGAACATCCCACGGTGCACCGTTTGGACATGGATACTTCGGGTTTGATGGTGGTTGCTCTGAGCAAAGACGCGCAGCGAGAGCTATCACGACAATTTCAGGATCGCGAAACTTTCAAGCGATACCTCGCGATACTGGACGGTGAACTGCACAGAGAGGAGGGGAGAATCGAGCTGCCATTCCGCTTGGATGTCGATAATCGGCCTATCCAAATTTATGATGAAGTCCACGGTAAGGTCGGCATCACCGATTTTCGAAAACTAGAAGTGAGTGACGGGCGGACAAGGGTCGAATTCATCCCGATCACTGGGCGCACTCACCAGCTCAGAGTCCATGCAGCTCATCCGAAAGGGCTCGGCATACCAATCGTAGGCGACCCGTTTTATGGAAAAGGGGTCGGCCCGGGGAACCTGAAATTGCATGCCTGCGAGCTTCAGTTCAGGCACCCCACCAACGGCGAGACGATGGTGTTTAAATCAAAGCCTGCATTTTAGTCTTAACGGCGGCGACGCAGCAGGAAGCCGGCGGATGCGGCAAGAGCCATCAGTGCGGAAGAAGGCTCAGGCACGACAGTTGTCATTCCCACTGTGTTGCCACTAGCCGCTCCGAGGTTTCCGCCCCCGCCGATTCCAGGTAGAACTTGGTTTGAAATGAAGGTGCCGTCTCCGCTGGAGATAAAGGCGGTGATCCCAACAGAAGAGGGCACCTCCCCGAAAAGGGTGGCCATATCAACTGAGAATTCCCACCCTGTCGTGGCCGTATTTGCACCAGCAGCGGACGCCCCATCGACACCCAGTATGTTACTGTTGTCCCACCCGACAGTCGTTCCGAAACCACCGACCACGCCCGCTAGGGGAAGGTCGCCAGGTCCACCGCCCGATGTTACCACCCCAGCGGTATTGTCGATCAAATCGAAGGCATTGATTCCGTAGAAGCCTGACCCGATCTCAAAGCGAAAGCCATGATCTGGCGTGCCGCCACTGAAGTTCAAGCCGGCCAAATTGTTGATCTCACCAAAGCCACCGTCCGCATTGTCGTTGAGCAGCGTTGACTCTCCTCCATCGACCCCATCGAGGAAAATCCACATTTTGTTGAAATTGCCCTCAAGATTACCAGTGATTGCAAAATTCAAAGTTCCACCAACAATCTCGCCGTAGAGCTGATTGAGTTCGGAGCCGCCCGCTGAATCCTGACCTCCACCCGTTGCGTTGCCGAAACCTGTGGGAGTATCTTGAGTCGCAAGTAGAGGCAACCCTTCAGATGGGATATTGGTGCCATCGACGACAAATGCCCCCATTGATGGACAGG
>CAXIBU010000343.1:0-2277 GCA_964021555.1 uncultured Verrucomicrobiales bacterium
AAAGTGGCACGCTTGTAGGGATTCGAACCCCAAACCTCCTGATCCGTAGTCAGGTGCTCTATCCAGTTGAGCTACAAGCGCATTGTTCCGTTGGGCTCGTAGGAACCCTCGTGGGCGCGGAGAATATCCACGAAGCGGCTGAGGTCAAGGATTCTCTGTCAGAAAATGATTTTTTCCATTGGAACGGGCGGGTGGCTGGGTAAGCTGACGCCGATGTCCGCCCAAAATGAAGCCTTAGTCATTGCTGATCGTAGCTTCCAGTCCCGCCTTTTGACGGGGACTGGGAAGTTTGAGTCCAATGAAATGATGAAAGCTGCTCTCGCTGAGAGTGGCACTCAGATCGTTACGGTGGCATTGAGGAGGGCGGACCTATCGGGAGAGAAGGATCCTTACGCCAACATCCTGGAATTCATCGATCCCGAGCGATACCTGCTTTTGCCCAATACGAGCGGTGCGATGAATGCCGAGGAGGCCGTGCGCTTGGCTCGCTTGTCGGTCGCCGCCGGTTTGCCGAAGTGGGTGAAGCTCGAAATTCACCCCGATCCCACCTACCTACTCCCCGACCCCATCGAGACTTTGAAGGCGGCCGAGATACTGGTTAAGGAGGGCTTTACCGTTCTCCCCTACATCAATGCGGATCCAGTTCTCGCCAAGCGACTGCAGGAAGTTGGGACCGCCACCGTGATGCCCCTGGGCTCACCCATTGGCAGTAACCGCGGCCTGTCCACCAAGGATCAGCTGGAGATCATCATCGAGCAGGCAACCGTCCCAGTGATTGTCGATGCCGGCTTGGGCGCACCAAGTCATGCAGCCGCGGCGATGGAGCTTGGAGCTGATGCCGTGCTGGTAAATACGGCGCTTGCCGTCGCTGGCGATCCAGTCCGCATGTCTCGCGCCTTCCGAATGGCGGTCGAAGCCGGCCGCGAAGCCTATGAGTGCGGACTACCTGGGACGCAGACCGGCGCTTCCGCCACCAGTCCCTTGACCGGATTTCTAAAGTCCTAGACCGCTTATTAAAGCGGAGCTCATGGCTCGATCGCACGGACGCGGAAGTAGCGATCCACGCTTGGAGAAACGAGCTCGATTTTGCCTGTGCTGCCTGCAGGCAGCTCGATTTCCCCACCCACAATCTGTGAGCCAAGCGCGGGGATCCAGTTGGAAAGGTCGGTCGATTGCTCAAGCACCAGAGCGCCACGAGTGCCAGCGGCGGGAAGATCGAGAGAGAGGGCCCCATTCGAAGCGGCAGACCAGGGCACTCTTGAGCTGCGCATGGCCCAAGTCAGTCCATTCGTCCAAGCACCAGGTCCAAAGTCGTCGGTAAATGCGGCACCAGCGATGCCATTTTCCTCCGTCCATTGCAGGTAGGCGGAGCGGTAAACGAAAACTTGGCCCGACGCCGTCAAGGTGCCGGTGAGAGTGAGCTCTACCTCTATGCCGTCATAGGTTTCCGTTTGCGTATCGATCACGGGCAAGGCCAAGTCCACGTCGAAGATGATACGCGTGGCGGTTCGCGAGACTTCAGTCACCGTCACTTCGCCATCGCCGTTACCTGTCCATTCGGTTGGACTGGTGCTAAAGTCGGTCGAAAAGGAGTTCCCGAGCGCGTCCCCCATCAGCTGTCCCTGATTGAAGGTGATGCGATGTTCTGCCGCGGAGAATTTCTGCGTATCACCATCGACCGCACCGGGAGCACCAGGCGTATCGACAGTTCCCTTGATCCCCGAGGTGCTCGCAGTGGCGGCACCAAAGGCCAAGGAAAAGACGACGTCACTCGCACTTAGTTCACCATCGGTAAACTCAATTGTCAGGACCTTTCCGGTCGCTGGATCGATCTCCAAGGACACATCGATGTCACCGGAAATTTGTGTGCTTTGGGAATCAGTAAATCCCAGAGCTCCGAGTTGAAGAGCTAACAAATTTTCTGCGGGGCCGGGGCCCAAGGTCAAGGTCGCTTCACCAGCCTCTTGGGCAAGCGCCAGCGAAGGCAGGAGTAGCATCGACAGCAAGGGGGCAAGTTTTGGTCTCATGGGGCATGATTAGATCGAATGCATTGTCGCGACAAGCAGCAACTCGTCCGCAACTTGTCAATCGAGCTCCGCGGTGCGATGTTCGACTAAATGAATCGTTCCATTCTCAAACCACTCACTTCGATTGGAATCGTAGTCGCTCTGTTGGTTCTCGCAATGGCAGCCCGTAACTGGCTTGTTCCCGACTCGCCGCTCGCCGACGGCCCGCCTGCGCCTGTAGGTGAGATCTACGCCTTTGCCGAGGCTAGCC
>CAXIBU010000344.1:0-2260 GCA_964021555.1 uncultured Verrucomicrobiales bacterium
CCAGATTTGAAGCTGGCAAGGTCGGCTTCGGCAAGGTCAGGGAGAACCTCAACTTCTTTACCTCCATTGGCTTCGAGTTCTGCCGCTTTTTTGAAGCGCTCTTTCCAGTTCTTGTCGAGACGGTTACTGGCCGTGAAAACGGCTTCGAGGTTCTTTTCGTTGCCGAGTGAGCCGCTGAATGCCGCTTCGGCTAAATAGGGAGCCTTAGAATCCTTGAGCAATTTCGTCAGCTCTGCAGTGGCGCGTTCGCTGTGGTAACTGGCTAGGGCAAAGGCTTTGCCGTGAAGGAATCCGGAAGGAACTTCACAAGCGACGACGGCATCAAAGGCCGATGGATCGGGGAATAGCCCGGCGAGCTCCAAGGCGTGGTAGCGCAGTTCGGGGATCTTTGAGGTCAAGCCTGCCGTTAGAGACTTCCCGTCTAAGGCACGCAGGCCTGCCAAGGTGCGCAGGGCGTGCATTTGAGCGAGGGGGTTCTTCTCATTACGAGCGACCGTGCGGAGTTTGGCATAGGGGGCCTTTTTCCCAGCTTCGACGAGCCGTTGCTGAGCTCGATCTCGGACCCAGCCATTGTCGTGGCTGAGCAGCTCGACACATTTTTCGAGGCTGACTTTTTCGGGAAGCGTTCGGGTGGTCTCGGCTCCGTTCTTGTGAGTGATGCGGTAGATCCGTCCATAGCCCTGGCCTGGCTTGTCGAGCCCTCGGCTGGTGTATTGGTTACGCAGGTAAGTCGTCATGTAGTGCTTATCCTGGATCATGCCGTGCGCGAGATCGGTGATGTAGAGCGCTCCGTCGGGGCCATTGTTGATGGCTACGGGGCGGAATCGCTCGCTCATAGAAGTGAGAAATTCGCTCTTATTGAAGGTGGGCGATGGCTTGAGCTTGGCTCCGTTACGTTCGAACGAAATGGCGCTCACCAGCATGGCTGCAGATTCAGCGACAAAGAGCGTATTTTTAAATTTCTCGGGGAACTGATTACCACGGTAGACGGTTGGTGCGCACGTTCCAGTGGGCTGAACGAGCTTGCCCTCTTCGTCGAGGGTGTTGGAGTTGAAACCACGGTCTTTCGTCATGTAACCACGGTTCATCCCAGGAGTGACACGTGATGGGTAGACCCTGGGGTTCCGAAGCTGTTGACCGACTTTCCCAGGTGCTTTCATCGCCGGGTGGTGCATCAAAATTTGAGGCAGGACACGATCAGCGATACCCCAGGTCGAATTGTGATTATGAAAAACGAAGCCCCAATCGTCGTGAGAAATTCCCCATTGGCCGCGCATTAGCGTCTTGGATGATGACCAATCTTTCCCATCAAAGGCGTAGCGAGTCTGGCTTTTTGCGTTGTAGAACGCGTTGTCGATGCCGCGCATCATGCCATTCGGGCGGTGCTCAATGTTGCCGCTGGGGGCGTATTTTTCGTCGATGACCTGAATTTCTCCAGTCGGAGTCAAGCCATTGATTTTAGTGAATTTCAAAGCCGCGCCATCGGAGAAGAGGAGCCCACCATAAGCGATGACGGCGAGTCGCGGATTTTCAAGCCCTTCAAGAACGGCAGTGGATTTGTCCGCCTTGCCATCTCCATCCGTGTCTTCCAGGCAAACAATGCGCCCAGTCTTGTCACCCTCGCCTTTGCCGTCAATGTCCTTCATGTAGTCGACCATCTCAGCGACCCAAGCTCGGCCTTGTGCATCGAAGTGCAGGCTGACCGGCTTGTTGATCATCGGCTCCGAGGCAAAGAGCGTGATCTCAAAGCCATCTTGAATCGTGATCGCTTCAAGAGCTTCTTCGGGGGTGAGGATAGGCGATGGTGGGATTTGATCCGTGGGGACGACCTCCTGCATTTTCGAAGCGTCTTTACGGTCTCCACTTTGACCGAAAAGTAGCGCTGTGCCCATGGCGAAGGCCGCTAGGAGATTGACGAAAGGTTTCATAACTGTCCGATACGATACTAGGGACGATCATTCTTTCAAGTTACGAAAGCGCAGCCAATGAACTGCCGATGATTGTGCCAGATCTCCGAGGCCAGATCATCTGGCGTGGTGCGACGGATTTCCGCCAGCGCTTGGTAGGCGCAAATGAGATTGATCGGGTGGTTATGCGCCATTGGCTCGCCAGCAGAGGCATGCCAGTGCTCGGCCGGCGGACTCATGGCCGGGGCATCCGTCTCAATCAAAATTCGCTCTGCAGGGATTTGCCGGAAGGCTTCTCTAACGGCGGACTTTCGCGGTGCCATGAAGCTTGCGTTGAATGAGAAGTAGGCCCC
>CAXIBU010000345.1:0-2218 GCA_964021555.1 uncultured Verrucomicrobiales bacterium
TTCTGTTGTTTCACCGTGATTGGTGCGGCATCTAGCTTGGGGAACGTGCTCAAACTTTCCGATGCGATGCTGTTTGCGATGGTGCTGCCAAACTTGATCGGGCTGTATTTCCTTCTTCCTATCGTTAAACGTGAATTGAAGGATTTTATTGGCTACACGAAAAAGGTTGATTCAGGTGAAATCAAAGTCGACTGACCTGCATGGCCCGCTCCTACAAGCTCGACTCGACCGATAAGCCCGCTTTTACCGGGGCCTCCGGGATTACTTATGCTGATGAGCTAAATGATCAGCAGTTGGCAGCAGTCGCTTCCGCGCCGGGTCCCGCGCTGGTCATTGCGGGTGCCGGATCTGGGAAGACGCGGACGCTTACCTATCGCGTCGCGTATTTGCTCGATCAGGGGATACAGGCGCGTAACATCTTGCTGCTGACTTTCACTAACAAGGCCTCCAAAGAGATGCTGGAGCGGGTGAGGGAACTGGTCACGGTCGATACTTCGGACCTTTGGGGCGGGACTTTTCACTCGATTGGGAACCGGATTTTGCGTCGGCATGCCGATGAACTGGGCTTCACTTCGTCCTTCTCGATCCTAGATAGAGATGACCAAAAGTCGCTGATGAAGGGGGTGCTCACCGAACTAAACTTGAAAGTCGATGCCAAGCGGTTCCCGAAAGCGGATCTGCTAGCGAGCATTTTTAGTTTGTCGGTGAATACCGGGGCCGACCTCGAGCAGGTGCTGGAGGAGAGCTTTCCTTATCACCTCGAATTTCACGATGAAATCGAGCAGGTGCAGGAGGCCTATGAGGCGAAGAAACTCGATACCAACAGCATGGATTTCGATGATCTGTTGGTGAAGACGGTGGCGTTGCTCAAAGAATCGCCGACCTTGCGTGAGCTCTATGAAAGCCGTTTTCAATTCGTGCTCGTAGACGAGTATCAGGACACCAACCGCGTGCAGAGTGAGTTCATCGACCTGCTGGTGAGTCGTCATCAAAGTCTGATGGTGGTGGGGGATGATGCGCAGAGCATTTACTCGTGGCGCGGGGCGGACATGGACCACATTTTGAGCTTCAGTGAGCGCTACCCAGGGGCGAAGACTTACAAGATCGAGACGAACTATCGCAGTGTGCCGCAAATTCTCGAGCTCTCCAACGCCGCGATCCGAGCGAACCGATACCAATTTGAAAAGACCCTGCGTCCGAGCCGGGACCTGGCGGATGACCTGCCCGCCGTGATTGCATTGGACGATCCGAGCACTCAAGCCATGTTTGTCTGCCAGCGGATTCAGGAATTGATGGATGGGGGCATGGAGCCAGAGGAAATTGCAGTGCTCTACCGGGCGCATTATCAATCGATGGATATCCAGCTCGAGCTGACCCAGCGAGGTGTGCCTTTTCAGATCACGAGCGGTCTACGCTTCTTCGAGCAGGCACATGTCAAGGATGTGAGTGCTTACCTCCGATTGGTGACGAATCGGCGCGACGAAGTCTCCTTTAAGCGCATCGTGCTGCAGATGGAGGGGATTGGGGCAAAAGGAGCTGATAAGCTCTGGTCGCAGTGGCAAAAGTCGGCTGCTTGCCGTCAGGAGTTGCCGGAGAAGTTTTCTACGATCATCAAGGAATTCTCACCACCGAAAAAGGCGCAAGAGAGCTGGGCTCAGTTGGGCTACACCTTGGATGAACTGGTGATGGATGGCGAGTTGGCGCGTCCTTCAGACATGATTTATTCGGTCCTTGAGGGAGTCTACGATGAATACTTGCGCGCGAATTTCGATAATTACGAGCAGCGCAGACAGGACATCGAGCAGCTGATGATGTTCAGCGAGAGCTTCACAGACGCGACCGAATTTCTCGGGCAACTTTCGCTGCTGGGAAATGCGGATGGCAAGGAGGGGCGGGCGCGGCAGGAAGAGCGCGAACCCTCGGTGACTCTCTCGTCAATCCACCAGGCGAAAGGCCTGGAATACAAAGCGGTGTTCGTGATCTGGTTGACCGAAGGGATGTTCCCGAACAAAAAGGTGCTCGATAGCGAAGACGAGCATGCCCTTGAAGAAGAACGACGGCTTTTCTACGTCGCCATCACGCGAGCTAAGGATGAGCTGTATCTTTGCTACCCAAGGGTGAACCCAAAGAGCTACACCGGCGACTTCTACCAGCGACCCTCACGCTTCCTAAACGACTGCCCGACCCACCTCGTTGAGGAATGGGAAGTGGGCTAGGA
>CAXIBU010000346.1:0-2193 GCA_964021555.1 uncultured Verrucomicrobiales bacterium
GCCACGCATTTGACACATCGCTTGAAAATGCAACGTATGAGGTGAACTTATCGATCATCTCCAATGCTCAAGCTTCGGAAAATTCTCGGCCTGATCCTCGTGATCGGACTGATTGGCGCGCTCAAGCCAATTGTTTTCAACGACAATAGCTCTGTGGTGCGCTTCCTCGCCCACCAAGATGAAATTACCACTCATCAGGACGAGGCCGTGGCGGATTACATGAACCAGCAGTTGTTCGCCGAGGAATCCCCGACACCTTCCCCTGCCGTCAGATCGCCCGAGGTCGATGAAGAAGCACAGCAGCGCAAGCTTGAGACTTGGCGCAAAGTCGATCACATCGTTGGAATAGCGCTCCTAGTCGGAGTTTTGCTGATTTTCACACCTATCGGAAACTCCAGATGGATGCTCCTGCCCCTTCTTGCCACCACCGCTTGGCTCATCCTTCAGGCACTCGCTGATCAACAGCTCGGTGGCAAATTGTTCTCCGAACTATCACTCTTCGCTCACGCGACACGCTGGGGGCTGCCTCTGATTCTCGCCTGGCTGATCTGGAGCCCTAATCGACAAGAGGACGAAATTCCATCCCAGCAAAATGCGACCCCGATTTGGACTCGAATTGCTCGTATTTGCTGCGCCACCACTTTCGCTGCTCATGGCTGGGAAGCCTTCCAAGCGAATCCGCCCTTCGTTGATTTGATCGCGGGCACTGCCAATTTGATCAACTGGCAGATCTCACCCGCTGCCATCGAGACGACTTTGAAAGTCATTGGCTGCGTGGATTTCGTCGTTGCGCTGGGCTTGCTGTTCAAGCTCCATCCGAGCATCCTGCTATTCATGAGCGTGTGGGGATTCGCGACCGCACTCTCCCGCCCGATCAGCATGGGACACGAAACGTGGTTCCTTTTTGCGGAACGGGCCGCCAATTTCGGACTACCGCTAGTTCTTTACCTTTTCCTCAAAGGTCGCTTTAACTCCAGCCAAGCCGATAAACCCAAGCCCATTCATGAACCGATTCGCTCTTAACCTTTTCCTCATCGCCTGCACCTGGGCGTCCGTCGCCCTCGGCGAGACTCCAATCGAGCGAATGAGTCTGGAAGAGGTCACCCAGAAGATCACCCCAATGAAAGGGCTGAAACCTGCCCAATGGCGACTCATCTGGGATGGTGATGCCTCGACCGAAGCACGAATTTCGTGGTCAACTGCCGAAGCAGGTAGCAAGCACACCCTCCACTACGGCAAGTCAAATGGTGAGCTAGATCCAGCCAAATACGCTCTTCATCAGGAGGCTCAGCGCAACGGTTCCTACACCCTCCACCAAGAGGACCAGAAGCAAAAGATCGCACCAGCCCACTACCACCATGCTGACATCAAGGGGCTCGAGGCGGATACCAAATACTGGTTTCTCCTGGAAAGTGATGGTCAATTCACTGGACCATTCTACTTCAGGACCGCTCCCAAAGATGGCTCGAATTTTTCCCTGCTACACGGGGGCGATTCCCGCTCCGGCATCCTCAATCGTTGTCGCATGAACCTGCGCATGGCGCATCAGCTCGAAACGATCCCCGCCATCCTCGGTCTGATCCATGGGGGTGACTACGTCGCCCAAGGCAACAAGTGGTCGCAATGGCGCCTGTGGCTGAGCCAGAACGAACTCACCACCGCCAAAGACGGCCGCGTCCTGCCTATGCTCACAGCCAAGGGAAACCATGATGGAGGTAAGATTATCTTCGAAGCCTTCGGTCTGGAGCAAACGCCAACCGACCTCGTTAACTTCACCACCAACATCGGGAAAGACGTGGCCATGGTGACGCTTGACACCAACCGCTCTGGTGCCTCTCAGGTCGAATTTCTGGAAGCTGAACTGAAAAAGCTGCGTCCCCAGTGCACTTGGCTGCTCACCCAATATCATCGCCCTATCTACCCCGCGGTTAAGACACCGGCCCGGCACAAGGAATTCTTCTGCCCGCTCTTCGACAAATACCAAGTTGACCTCGCCTGCGAATCTGACGGGCACTGTGTCAAGCGCACCCCGCCCATCCTCGACGACAAGCTCGACCCCAAGGGGACCGTCTACATCGGCGAGGGAGGCTTAGGCGTTGGACAACGCAAGCCAAACCCCGATCACTGGTATCTTCAGGGCGGCATCGTCGGCAGCAAGCAGCACGTCATGCGCCTAGACTTCACGCCGGAGGA
>CAXIBU010000347.1:0-2169 GCA_964021555.1 uncultured Verrucomicrobiales bacterium
CCTACCAAGTAACCTTCACCGTAGACCGCAAAGACTTCACTAACATCAGCAAATGAACTCCCTCGCTTTCCTCTACGTTGAAGACCTTGGCTTTCTCTTTTTCGCCATTGCCTACCTGATCTCGAGCCAAGCCCTCATTTGGGCGATGGTGAGGCATTCGGCGGAGACGGACCTATGGCGCACCGGAAGCGTTTGCTTCATCGTAGGTTGGCTCGCTTACTTCGGCTCTATGCTCAATAGCTTTAATGGCATGCTTGGCGGCTACATTTTTGGAGCAATGGCCTCCTGGCTCATGTTCGGCTTCGTCTTTGACCTAAATCTAAAGGACCGAATCATCCTGAGCTTCGTGATGCCCGCACTTGCGATTGTTTGCCTCGAATTCGGCTTCTGGCTGAAATTCCAGACCTTGGCCACCTGAGCCTACCACTTGCAATGATGGCTAATTTATTGTTAGAATAATGAGTTATCGTTAGAATACGACCGATTCGGTGCTATAGTGCCATCTCTAGAGAGTCCTATTATACTTTTGCACTCTCTTCGAGATTCACACGATTAGACTAAATGACACCACTTGAAATCACCCTATCCCTCACGACGGCAATATTACTGTTTGTTGTCTGGAGACTTATCCGGCACCAGGAATCCCACTATCACGAGGAACCAAATAGTGAGATTCTAGAGACCTTGGAGGGCGTCGCTGGAACCACCCTCGGCACCATGCTATCAGGTAATGAGGTTGAGATCATCCAAGATGCCCGCTTTTTTGATGAAGTCATTGAGTCCATCGATGGAGCCACATCCACCATTCACGTAGAGACCTTCCTGTGGACCGAAGGCAAGGCATCAGACCGGATTGCCAAGGCGCTCGCCGCCGCCTCGGAACGTGGCTTAAAAGTCAGGGTATTAGTGGACGCCCGGGGCTCCTGCGATATGGGCGAGCGGGCAATCGATACCCTTAAGAAGGCCAACGTTGAATTTCACCAGTTCCGTTCTTTTAATCTGATGAACCTTGGTAGGCTCAATGTCCGGGATCACCGCAAAATGATGATCTTCGATGGCAGGAAAGCCATCGTCGGGGGGCATTGCATCACCGATAACTGGCTCGAAGACCAAGAGGACTTTGATCGCTTCCGCGATGTGTCTGCCATTTTCACCGGTCCGATTGTTGGAGCCATCCAGTCAACCTTCGCCATGAACTGGAGGGAGGCGACAGATCAATATTTCATCGGAGAGGACACTTTCCCAAAGCTCGCTCCTTGCGGGGACATTCAGGCGCACGTCGCCTCAGTCAAGCCAGACAACACGCCTTCGTCGGTCCAGGTGCTTCACTACCTGGCGATTGGCTTGGCTAAAGAAACCATTCGAATTCAGAATCCTTATTTCCTTCCAGATCCACGCGGAATCAAAGCTCTTGCTCAAGCAGTGGGACGCGGCGTCGATGTGCAGGTCGTCACCCCTGCACCTCACGCGACCGACTCGACTTTCGTGACCTACGCGGGCCGCCGAATTTACAGCCAACTGCTGGAAGCCGGAGTTCGAATTTTTGAATATCAAAAGACGCTCTTGCACCAAAAGATCATCACGATTGATGGAAATTGGAGCGGCATCGGTTCCTGTAACTTTGATGACCGATCTTTCGAAATTAACGACGAGGTAGTCGTAGGGGTTGCGTCGTCAAAGGTTGCCCAACAGCTTGATGACATTTTCGAATCACACTTGGAAGACAGTGAAGAAATACAGTTAGAATCATGGCAGAAAAGGCCGTGGTTCGAACGGATCAGGGAACGCTTCTTCCACCTCTTGCACGAGCAATTCTAGAAGATAGCCTTTCCACATTTCCCCTGTTGCGGTGCCGGTCCCGTGCTACACGTAGACCATCGACGAAACCGAATCCATTTTTGATCCGTTCTTCAGAGCGCGCGCTTGGAAGCCATTTCCTTTCCAGCGCGAAGTCTGGGCTGCCCATGCCAGTGGAAAGTCAGGCTTGCTCCACGCGCCAACAGGGCAAGGCAAGACGCTGGCCGTCTGGCTGGCTCCACTCGCTCAATCCCTGCAGGGCATCGATCTACAAAAACCGCCGGCCAAGCAGGACTTCAGCATTCTCTGGATTACCCCACTGCGCGCCCTCGCCGCCGATACCATGAAGGCCCTGCAGGAGCCGCTCGATGC
>CAXIBU010000348.1:0-2094 GCA_964021555.1 uncultured Verrucomicrobiales bacterium
TGGGATTTCGGTCTCTGACTCAATCAGATTCTTGAGGTAATCAGCAGAGAGAATTTCAGGCGTGATAATTGGCTCGTCCTTGCCAGGAACGTGCAGCACGTTCACAGGGATTGCGGTTCGCCCTAGTTTCTGAAGAGAAGCTTCGATTTTCGGGCTGGCGCTGGTTTTGTCTGCTCTCAGCATTAAGACATTTCGATCAGCAAACAGCTGGGCCACCTCCTCGGTATAAGCTCGCTTCTTGTTCACTTGGCAGGTGACACACCATTTCGCTGTATAATCAACGTAGACTGGTCTTCCTTCTTCGAGAGCTTCAGCAACCGCTTCCTCGGACCATGGTTCCCAGGGGATTTTGACCTCGATGACCGGGCGTGAGAGGTAGAGGCCCGCGAGCACTAGGATTGAGGCTACGATGGTGCCATTGAGGCGCTGTGCTTTAGAGCGTGTGAGCTCAGTCCAGCGCCCATAAACCCAAGTGCCAGCTGCAATCGATGCAAGCCCAATGAAGACGTAGAGTCCGTGAAAGGAATCGACTTGGGCAAGGTAGACCCAGGCGAGGTAGCCAGCCGTTCCAAACAACAGGAATGACATTCCTTGCTTGAAAGATTCCATCCATGCGCCTGGGCGAGGCAGCTTATTGACCAAGGACGGGAAAAGCGAAAGCATGATGTATGGAAGAGCCAAGCCGACCGCCATTGCCGTGAAAGCAATCATGAATTTTATCGGTGGAAGCGCAAACGCCGCGCCGATCGCTGCACCTAGGAAAGGCGCTGAGCATGGTGTCGCAACCACGGTAGCGAGGACTCCTGAGAAGAAACTCCCGCTGAGGCCATGCTTGGCCTGTAGCTTGCCTCCCACACTGGTCGCCTTCGCGCCGATTTCAAACAGACCAAACATGTTGAGCCCGAGAATGAACATGATTAGTAGCAAGCCCCAAACCATCCACGGATTTTGCAATTGGTAGCCCCAGCCCACCTCACCACCGTCACCCCGAAGAGCCTGCTCTCGGAGGAATAGGAGGAAGCCGGAAAGCAGCCAGAAGGATAGGAGGACGCCTGCCGTGAAAACGATGCCGTGAGCGGCGATCTTTTTTCGGTCGTCACCTGCTTGATTCACAAAACCCATGATCTTGAGCCCGATCACTGGAAAGACGCAGGGCATGAGGTTCAAGATGACGCCACCAAGCATCATTCCACCGATAATCAGTAAAAAGGCGCCGATCTCGACATCTTCGTAGAGGTCATCCGCAGTCGCAACTCCAGGCTTGATACCTTCTAGCAGGAGACCGTGAACGCTTCCATCTGCTCGGAATCCGCCTTTGGCGCTGATGATACCCGAAAGCGTTTTGAACGGCTCGGAGCCCTCTTCTTTCTGAATCTTGAGTCGGTAGACTCCGTTCTTCTTCTCAAGTTTCTGTTCTTCGTTAAAGGCGACGATTCCTGGTTTTTCTGAGAAGAAATAAAGCTCTTCCAGCGAGTGATTTTTTTCACCCTTTGGCTTAAGCTCGATGATGAATGAGCTCCCGGTGTTGAGGTAGCTAACTTCCCAGTCTTCGGGAGTTTTCGGTAAGTGTTTTTGAGCTTCGCTTAGCTCGGCAGCTTGGTCGGAAGCCTTAGTTGCTTTGGCCGCGCTTAGGTCGATAGTGAATTTTTTGAAATCTCCGATGCCAGGTCCAGGTTCAAAAACGCAGGAATCTTCGCAGATCTGCCAGTTGGCTTGTAATTCGATTTCGAACTCTTGACCTTCTTTGGCGCCCTCTGGTGGAGTGAGAGTTGTGAAAAAGTAAGCGGTCCCCTCGTATCCGTAGGTCATTTCTCCTGCCATTAACACGGTGTGGGGAACTTGATATTCGATTGGTCCTGCACTCCACCCTTCTGGAAGGGTCCACTTAAGGGTTGGCGGCAGACCGGCAAAACCAGGATTCTTATAATACGAATGCCAGCCTTCGGCGTGCTCGAGTTTGAGAGCGACTTTGAAGGGCTGGCCTGGGACGAATTCGCTGACTTCACTGATCAGGCTGGATTTACTTGCCGTGTCGGATGCTTGCTCGGCGAACGGATCGAAACCGATGTTGTCGAGCGGTCCTTGAGCGAGGAG
>CAXIBU010000349.1:0-2029 GCA_964021555.1 uncultured Verrucomicrobiales bacterium
TGGCCGTGGACTTCTTGGTTGTAGAGCTGGTAGAGGTGGGGCTCTAGCATGGTGTTGACGGGGACATCCAGGCGGGCGATGTCTTTGGCAAAGACTTGTGAGGCGGTGAAGACTTCTTTGGTGAGGTAGTTCATGCCCTCGGGGTAGGGGCGCCAGTTTTGATCTGGGGGTGAGGTGCTGGGTCGTGCGAGGTGGAAACCCCAAACGCCGAAGCTTGGGGTGGCGGTGTGGTAGCTGGTGGTGGTCCATCCAGCGGCCTCCATGGTGGTGGCGATGCACCAGTAGACGCGGCGGGTGGCGAAGGGTGAAGAGCACTGGCTGACGAGGCCGCCATCGGGCTTCAGTGCACCCCGCAGCATGCGGTAAAATTCGCGCGAGTAGAGTTTGTTGAGGACTTCATTGTGAGGGTCCGGGAGGTCGATGATGATGCGGTCGTAGGGCTCGCGAATTTCTCGAACGTAGTTGAAGGCATCGGTGTGATGGAGGTGCAGTCGAGGGTCGTCAAAGGAGTGGCGATTGAGCCTGGCGATGGCCTCGACTTCGCTGCAGACTTTGGTGATTTCGGGATCGATGTCGACGAGGTCGATGTGCTCGACGCCCTGCCATTTGAAGATCTCACGAGCGGCCATGCCATCGCCACCACCGAGAATGAGGATGCGTTTGGCGGGGCCTTGAAGGCTCATTACGGGGTGGACGAGCGCCTCGTGGTAGCGGTGCTCATCTCGTTCGGCGAACTGGATGTGGCCGTCGATGTAGAGCCGGTGCTCTTGATTTTGGGACGACTTGGTCAGGATAACTCTTTGGTAGGGGCTCTGGTGCTCGTAGACGATGTTGTCGAAATACAGCTGTTGTTCGACAAAGCGACTGAGGTAGGAGCCGGCGACTAGTGCGACGATGAGACCCATGAGAACCAAGATCGAGCTAAGAAGGATAAAAATGGGGCGTTTCCAATAGTGACGGAAGAGCCAGACATTGACGATGGCGACCGCGATGTTGAGGAGGCCTATTGCGAAGGATGATCTAACGAGCCCGAGGTGGGGCAGGAGCACTAAGGGGAAGAGTAGTGAGCCGATCAGGGCGCCCAAGTAATCGAGGGAGAAGACCTCGGCGAGGGCATCTTTGAATTTCCGGCGGGTGGTGAGGATACGGGTGAGCAGGGGAATTTCGATCCCGACCATGGTGCCGATGGTGAGAATCATCCCATACATGAAGACCTGGTAGAGGTTGGGGACGTGCGAAAAGACGAGGAATAGCAGCAAGCTGCAAACCCCGCCGATGAGGGCTATAAGGATCTCAACGACAACGAAGGCCTGCACCAGGTTGCGGTTGATGAAGCGTGAGAGGTAGGAGCCGATCCCCATGGCGAACATGAAGAGGCCAATGGTGATGGAGAACTGGTAGACCGAATTTCCGAGCAGGTAGCTGGAGACCGATCCGATGATTAGCTCGTAGGCGATCCCGCAGAGGGCGACGACAAGGATGGAGAGGCAGAGAATGCCGACCTGTTTGCTGGTGACGGCGTATTCCAAGGACTCTGGCTGATTGTCGTCGGATTCGTTCATAGTGGGGATGAGGTGAAGGTGCTAGGTAGCAGAAAGCCGCCCATGAATGCATGGACGGCTCTTGAGCCTGTGCTAAATTATTTGCCGGAGCGGAAAGAGCGCGAGCCGCTGGATGAGCGAGCGGAGCGGGCTGATTTCACGGACTTGACGGCGCTGGAGTGGTAACCTTTCGGCGACATTTTCATGCTGGAGAAGCGGCCGCTGCTAATGCCTGCGCGACGTTGGCCGCTGAGCATGTTGCCGATAAGCATGCCGGTAAGGAAGCCGCCACCGCTCCTGCGGTAACCTTGGTCGCGGTGGAAGGAGTTTTCGATGTCGGTAGCAATTAGGCGATTGTTGGCGGAATCGACTTCAACGGTGAAAATCTCTTTTTCATCAGAGTCCTTCATTGAATTAGAGTTAGTGTCTTCGAAGCCAAGAAATGCACCGTCAACGCGCATGACGACCCCGAGAGGCTTACTCATGAC
>CAXIBU010000350.1:0-1943 GCA_964021555.1 uncultured Verrucomicrobiales bacterium
GGCGTGCTATCGCCCGTCGACGATCACGGTAAATACACCGAAGAATGCGGCCTCCCTGACCTCGTCGGTGAGCACGTCTTCGACTGCAACTGGCCGATCACCGGAATTCTCAAAGGCAAAGGCTATCTCCTAGGCAAGGCGACCTACAAACACAGCTACCCGCATTGCTGGCGCTCCAAGACACCGATCATCTTCCGTGCGGTTGAGCAGTTCTTCATCTCGCTCGATAGCCTACGCGGAACGGCCCTAGAGGAGATCGATAAGGTCAATTGGTTGCCGAAATGGGGGCGCAATCGAATTTACGGCACCGTCGAGGCGCGTCCGGATTGGTGTGTTTCCCGCCAGCGCACCTGGGGTGTCCCGGTTCCTGTCTTCTTCAATGCGGAGGGCGAAGCGGTGATCGATGCCGAAATCGCCAAGAAAGTCGCCGACCTGATCGAGGCGGAAGGCTCCAATATCTGGTTCGAGCTAGACGACGAGCAGATCTGCGAACGTCTCGGTCTGCCAGCAGGTTATACTAAGTCACGGGATACACTCGATGTCTGGATCGATTCAGGTTCGAGCCACGCCGCCGTGGTTGATCGTCGTGAGGAACTCACGCGTCCCGCCGACCTTTATCTAGAAGCAACCGACCAACATCGCGGTTGGTTCCAGTCCTCACTCATGTTGTCCGTCGGTCTCACCGACAAGGCCCCTTACAAGACAGTGATGACCCACGGATTTGTCGTGGATAAGGACACCGGTAAGAAAACCTCAAAATCCGACGATAAGAAGGGCGGTAAACCGACAGATGCGGCGCACTTCTACAACAAGTATGGCGCTGACATCGTGCGTCTCTGGGTTTCTTCAGTTGATTGGCAGAGTGAAGTTCCTTTTGGTGAAGATCTGTTCAAGCAGATTGCCGAGCCATACCGCCGCTTGAGAAATACGCTGCGGATTCTTCTTGGCAACCTCTCAGGGTTTGATGCTAGCAAGGATGCCGTGCCAGTGGCTGAAATGCCTCTCTTGGATCGCTGGATTTTGGAACGACTCAATGTCGTGATTGCCGAGTGTAAAGAGGCTTACGAAGCCTTTGAATTCCGCAAGGTCTTCAACTCGATCAACCAATTCTGCGCGAATGACCTGTCCGCGCTCTACGTCGATATCACCAAGGATCGCATGTATTGTGATTCCAATGATTCTCTACGTCGCCGCGCGACCCAGACAGCGATGCACGAGGTCTTCCAGGGACTTGTCCGTCTGCTGGCACCGGTCTTGGTCTTCACGGCTGATGAAGCTTGGGAATACTCGGGTGGCGAAGGTTCCATCCACGAACAGGACTTCCCGAATGCCATCTCCGGTCTCGACGGCTCCGCCCAGCTCAAGGTCGACGAATTGCTCAAGCTTCGTGAGATCATTCAAGTAGCCATTGAGGAGCAAGTTCAGGCTAAGGCATTCAATAAGAATAACGAAGCAGCAGTCACTTTGACCGTTCCGGCAAACACAGGAGCCCTCAGCTACCTGCGTGACCGCGAATTTGCGACCGAATTCTTCATTGTCGCCGAGTTGACAGTCGTCGAAGGCGAAGACTCAGTCGAGCCAAGTGCTACGGCGAAAAAGTCAGTCTACGAAATGTGCCCACGCTGCCGCCGCTACGAGCCCCTCAACGAGGATGGCCTCTGCGATCGCTGCGCGGAAGTCATGGGGTAAGGTAAGGAAAGCCAAGTGCTGGCCAAGCCCTCGAGCGGATTCTGCTTCTGTCAGCTTGGATGTCAGAATAGCTGGTAAGATTTTGGCGGGCTCACTAGTATCCTCTGCAATGAAACGACGCCAATTTCTCGGAACTTCACTCGCTGCACTCGCTGGAACTCAACTGCCATTGGGCGCTGCGGAGGCTGATGCGGCAGGCGGGGCCGTTGCTGGTGGTTTTGCCAGCCGGATCAAGCTCTCGCTGAAGATTGGCA
>CAXIBU010000351.1:0-1938 GCA_964021555.1 uncultured Verrucomicrobiales bacterium
TCGGGCTGGTTCAGGTAGAACATGTGGCCAGCTTCGTAATCAGCGAATTCGATGTTGTCGTGAAGAGAATCGGGCATTTCGTTGAGATGGTTCACCGAATAGGTGATGCCAGCACCAGGAGTGGCCAAGTCGCTGTCGCCACGCTGGATGAGCACACGAAGTTTAGGGTTCGACATGATGGCGGACTCCAGTTTCTCGGTGACGTTCACGTAGCTATTCGAATTACTCCAGCTCCAAGGGTGGACTTTCCCAGTCAAAATCCGGTAGGCTGGAGTGACTTGCCAATCGAGGTCTCGCGTGAAGTAGTCTAAGAGCGCGCTGGAAATGGGGCCATAGATCACATCATACGAGGGGTCCTGGCCAGGCATGGCAGTAGCGGTTTTCGGGGCCGGCCATGCGACACGTCCATCAAAACGGCCCAAAGTCAGGCCTTTCTCTTCGAGCAACTTGCCTCGGAAGCGGGTGGGGTGAACTCGAAGGTTCGACTTTAGGACGTAGTCTTCAGAGAGTCCGCTGAGGCGGGAGAATGCCTTGGCGATCTTTTTGGCGTCGGCAGGATCAAGGAGGCGTCCGGCACGCAGGGCTTCGGAGTATTCTCCGCTAGCAAATTCCTTTGATTCCTTGAGAAGTGCCTGACGATCTCCTTTGATCTTCCCATGGTGAAGTGCAAGAGCGGTGTAGGTTGGGAAGAAGACCTCGTAGGCAAGGTCATTACCCTGGGATGGGCTAAGAGTTCTGAAATCCAGAAGCGAAGATAGGAGAACTGTTCCGTTGATCGGCATGCCGAAGCGATCTTGGAGGTAGTCAGTGACGCCGGCAGCGCGAATTCCACCGTAACTTTCACCCAGAATGAACTTTGGTGATCCCCAGCGACGATTTTCAGTGATCCAACGGCGGATGAAATCAGAAACCGAGGCGATATCACCATTCAGGCCATGAAATTGGCCAGCTTCTTTGGCCTCAGCAGCCCGGCTGTAGCCTGTTGAGACTGGGTCGATGAAAACGAGGTCGGCGACATCAAGGATTGATTGCGGATTTTCAACGACACGATGGGGTGGCGCTAAGGCTTGGGTCCCATCTCCACTGGTGGGCACGATACGTGGCCCGAGGGCTGCCAAATGCAACCACACCGCAGACGAGCCCGGCCCACCATTAAACGCAAACAAGACGGGTCGTTCAGAGGATTTTTTGCCTTCGACGATGTAGGAGACATAGAAGATATCAGCCGATGGCTTTCCATCGGAGTCCTTCTCGAGCTGCATCTTGCCCGCATTTGCTTGATAGCGGATGACTTCACCATCAATCGTCACTGAGTGCTTGGTCGTTGATACCTTAGCCTCAGCCGGTTCCTCTGTTTTGGATTCTTTGTCATCAGCTTCAGCCCAAGTGACAGGGATGAGGCAAAGCAAAAGGCTGGGGAGCAAAAGTCGAAGTTTCATATTTTTGATGAGGGTGACTTAACACGCCCCGATCAATTTTGCCAAAAACTTCCCCTATAAATGCCGATATAAAAGCAATTGAAATCAAATACAATTTTGTGTCAGTCACAAAATAGTGTTTTGCTGTTGACGGCGGGTGGGATGGTGGCGGATAAGTGGTGTATGGAAAATGAGTTGAGTGATGGGGTGGTTGATCCTTTGGTGGGGGTGCGGGTGAAGACTTCGCCGCCGGAGGCGGGGCGGTCGGGGCAGTTTCCGGGGGTGCGTCGGTTTCGGCGTTCGCGGTGGGCGCGGGTGGTAGGGAAGGGGGATCGGGCGAATTGCTATCATGTGATGTCGCGCTTGACCGATGAGGTGGGGTATTTTGATGAGACTGAGAAGGAGGCGCTGTCGCTGTTGATTTGGAAGATGGCGGCGTTTTGTAAGGTGAAGGTGCTCACCTACTGTGTGATGGGGAATCACTTCCACGTGCTGCTGGAGGTGCCGCCGGCGGAGGTGG
>CAXIBU010000352.1:0-1935 GCA_964021555.1 uncultured Verrucomicrobiales bacterium
GACCTTTTGGGGTGATAGAATAATCCGTTATACCTTAGGATTGCTCGGCGAGGTAGCGGCGCTGTGCCTTGGCTTCTTCGGTGTGGATTTTGTTGGCGTTTGCTGGGTCTGTCTTGGCGACGAGCTCGTCTTTGAACTTGGCGATCATGGCTTCGACTGGCCAAGCGCTGGCTTCACCAAAGGCGCAGACGGTGCGGCCGTCGATCTGGTAGGCGACTTCTTCCATGGTATCGACGTCCTCGGGTGAGGCATTGCCGGAAACGAGGCGATCGGAGAGTTTCTTCATCCAGCCATTGCCTTCACGGCATGGGGTGCACTGACCACAGGACTCGTGAGCGTAGAAGTGGTTGATGTTGTTGAGGACCCATGACATTTCGCGGGAATCATCGAGAACGATGACACCACCCGAACCCGCCATCGAGCCGCAAGCGGCGAGGGTATCGAAGTCCATTTGGATGTCCATGAAGCCGATTTCCTTCTCGTCATCGCCTTTACCGATCTTGAAGCGTTCGTCACAGCGAAGGATCTTGGAAGAGGAGCCACCTGGGATGACTGCCTTGAAGCTGCGGCCCTCTTTTGGTCCGCCGCAAACTTCGTTGAGGAGCTCGCCCATGGTGAGCTTGCCGACTTCTACTTCGTAGTAGCCTGGCTTCTTGACGTCACCAGATACGCAGAGGATGCGTGTGCCTGTGTTACGAGCGACACCGAGCTTGGCGTATTCGTCACCACCCATCTGGATGATGTGTTTGACGTGGCAGAGCGACTCGACGTTGTTGACGATGGTCGGGGCCATGTAGAGGCCGAGAGCGGCGGGGAAGTAGGGAGGCTTGATGCGCGGGTAAGGGCGCTTGCCCTCGAGTGACTCGATCAGGCCGGTTTCTTCGCCGCAGATGTAGGCACCTGCGCCGCGGTGGACGACAAATTCGACGTCGAGACCAGTGCCTAGGATGTCTTTGCCGAGAAAGTTCTTTTCGCGGGCCTCCTCGATTGCCTTTTCCATGATCTCAGCGGCTTCGGGGAATTCCTCGCGCATGTAGATGTAGGCTTTTTTGGCACCGACGCAGTAGGCTGAGATGACCATGCCCTCAAGCAGTTGATGAGGGTCTTGGTGAACGATGTAGCGATCCTTAAAGGTGCCAGGCTCGGATTCATCGCAGTTGCAGATGAGGTAAACTGGCTTGGTATTGTTAGGTGGGATGAAGCCCCACTTGACGCCGGTCGGGAAGCCCGCACCACCACGGCCGCGAAGGCCTGACTTGACGACTTCGCTACGGATGTCGTCGCGCTCCATTTTTAGGGCGGCCTTGAGCTGTTCGTAGCCACCATCTCTGAGGTAACAATCGATGGAGGGATCGTAATCGACCCGATCGACGTTGCGGAAAATCAGGCGGTATTCGCGTGGATCAGGTTCTTTGCCAGGCTTGTATTGGATCTCGGACATGGACGTAAAATTGAGGTGCGGGTCAGGTTAGTGTGACGCGGCAGGTTCGGTAGGGGCGGGATCGCTTAGGAATCGCCAGCGGCTTGAGCGCGGTAGCTCTTGATTAGGTCAGCGGCTTTGCTGGCGGCGACGTCTTCGTGGAAGTCGTCGTTGACCAAGCAAACGGGTGCAGTGCCACAGGAGGCGAGGCATTCGGCAAATTCGACAGAGAAGACGCCGTCCGGGCTGACTGAGATCGGGTGATGATGGGTATCTTCACTGCGCTCAATGCCGGTGACTTTGCAAAGCTCATCCATCAGCTCGTAGGAGCCACCCATGGCGCAGGAAAGCGTGCGGCAGACGCGGATGTGGAATTTGCCCGGAGCGTATTGGCGAAGTCCTGGGTAGAAGCTGACGACTTCGAGGACCTGAACGTGGGAGAGGCCGAGCTTTTCGGCGGTCCATTCGATCGCTTCAGCGCCGATGAAACCGAATCGCTTCTGGATAATGTGAAG
>CAXIBU010000353.1:0-1901 GCA_964021555.1 uncultured Verrucomicrobiales bacterium
GTGGCTTCAGCCACTGGCCATGCTCTGCGGGGTCATCATGCTGTCCGCTATCAGTCACGTGACCTTATCGACCGAGGAGCGTCCATTCCTGACGGTCAAACGCAGCATTTCACCCTCGCTCGCTTGGGCTTGGTTGTTGGCAACGGTGATTGCCGATACCGTATTCTGCGCCGCTCAATTCGCTCTCGGTGAGGGTGCAGTGAGGCAGAACCTCGGGTTCGAATTGCCTCCTTTTATCATCACTGGAACCTTTTTTGTTGTCTCTTTGAGCCTGATCTGGCTCTCGACAGGCAAAGGCAAGGCTGCTGGCATCATCGAGAACGTCCTCAAGGCGCTCGTCGCCGTGGTCGTTCTCGCCTTCATGGGCGTGGTGGTCACTCTTGCAGCCAAGGGAGCCATTCCCTGGAGCGAGCTTTTCGCTGGATTCATCCCGGATCCAAGTGCCCTGTTCCGCCCGACTGATTCGTTTGCGGTCATTCTAGATCAAATGGGCGGCACCGAACAGGTCTATTGGCAGACCTACCTTTTGGATCAACAGCGCGATGTCATCATCACCGCATTTGGCACCGCCGTCGGGATCAATATGACCTTCCTGCTTCCTTACACCCTACTGAAGCGTGGCTGGGGGAAGAAGGATCGTGAACTTTCGCGTTTCGATCTGGGCTTCGGGCTTTTCCTTCCGTTCATCTTAGCCACCAGCTTCTTGGTCATCGCCTCGGCCTCACAATTCCACGCGCGCACTGGCGACGTCTTTCTCGATGATGGTTCGATCGCCACAAGTGCTCAAGCGAGCTACGTGAAGATCATTGATGCCCGTCTCAAGACTCTTGAAATTCCTACCGATGGGGCGGAGACCAGTATCACTCTCGCCGAGGAGAAGCTCAGTGAATCCGAGCGGGACCTCGCTGCAATGTTGGTCAAGCGCGACGCCAAGGCCCTCGCCTCATCACTCGAACCTTTCCTCGGCAAGGCCGCACAGCCGATCTTCGGGATAGGGGTCCTGGCAATGGCTCTCTCAACGATGCTCGTTCACATGATGATGAACGGCTACGCGATCGGCGAAGCATTCGGCAAACACGGCAACCGAACGGTTTTCTTCATCGGTGCCTCCCTCCCGGCCATCGCTGGTTTCTTTTCGCCCGTCCTCTGGGCCGGCAGCTCCAAGGCGGCTCTGGCGGTTCCAGCAAGTGTCATTGCCACCAGCCTGCTGCCAATTGCCTACCTCGCCTTCCTTCTGCTGATGAATTCGCGCTCGGCCTTGGGCGACGAACTTCCCAAGAGACGCGGATTGGTCAACCTACTGCTGATCTTTGCCACTGGCATGGCCAGCTTCGGCTCTATCTGGGTGCTACTAAACAAAGGCACTCCCGGTTTGATCGGTCTGGGTGCTCTTGGTCTCCTAGCGGCCTTCGGAATCTTCGGATTTATCCGCCGCTCGAATGCTGCCTAAACGATAGTCGGAACGATAGTCGAAACGATGATCGGGCTCGTTCATTACCATCTGCGCATCGGTGGAGTGCGCCGGGTGATGGAAGCCCAAGCGGCTTTGCTTGAAAAAGCAGGACGCCCCTTTCGTTTCATCGTCGGTGAAGAGCCGGTCGGGGATTTCCCTTTTCCCTATCAGGTCATTGAAGGCCTCTGCTACGGCGGCAACTGTCCTGCGCTCGATGCGCCATGTCCTGACATCACTCTGTGGCACTTCCACAATCCCACTCTGGGTAAAAACGCCTCATTGACCGACAGAATCGCCGACCTTGCGATGAAGGGTCATCGGATCCTGATGCAGCTGCATGACTTTGCTGAAGACAACCGACCCGAGAACTTCGCGCGCCTGACCTCGCCACAGCGCCTTTACCCGACAGGCCCACGAATTCGCTACGCCCTGATCAACTCACGCGACC
>CAXIBU010000354.1:0-1890 GCA_964021555.1 uncultured Verrucomicrobiales bacterium
GATAAGAATTACATGCGCTCTGGCACTTGGATGCCCATGAGGCCCAGACCTTGTTCGAGAACCTTACGGGTCAGTTCGCAGAGAGCCAGGCGGGAGCTCTTGACTTCGCCCTCGGACTTGAGGACAGGGCAAGCCTCGAAGAAGGAGTGGAAGGCCTTGGCCAGGTCGAGGAGGTAGATGGCCAGTAAGTTGGGGCGGTAGCCTTCGAGCACGACTGGCAAGACCTCGCCAAATCGGCTCAAGCAGCGTGCAAGGTGAATCTCAGCATCTGCCTCGATGGCGATCTCGCCCGGCGTGTAGTCGGAGCCTTCATCGAGCTTGCGGAAAATCGAGCTGATCCGAACGTAGCTGTATTGAAGGTAAGGAGCGGTGTCCCCTTGCAGCGCGACCATTTTTTCAAGGTCGAAGATGTAGTCTGAGGAACGGTGGTGGCTAAGCTCGGTGAACTTGACGGAGCCCAGTCCGATGATCTCAGCGAGCTGCTCCTTCTCGTCCTCTGGCAGGTCGCCGCTCTTCTCTTCCAATATCTGACGTGAGGCAGCCACGGCATCGTTGAGCACATCATCCAATTGCGGCAGGTCGCCGTCGCGGGTTTTGAGGGGTTTTCCGTCTTTCCCAAGGATCGTGCCGAAGGAGACGTGCTCGAGCTTGGCCTTGCAGCCACGGCGTTCCGCAATGTCAAAGAGCTGGCGAAAATGCAGCGATTGGCGTGCATCGACGATGTAGAGAATCTCATCAGCCTGCCATTCTTTGAGACGGTAATCGACGGTAGCGATGTCGGTGGTGGCGTAGTTAAATGCGCCGTCCTTTTTGCGAACGATCATCGGAAGGTCAGACCATTCGTCGTCGCGCTTCTCCTTGAAGGGATCTTTGTTCGGCTCAAGCAGGTCACCAGAAAAGACGCAGATGGCGCCTTCGCTTTCTTTTGCATTGCCCTCGGATAGAAGGGTTTCGACCAAAGGTCCGAGCTGATCGTTGTAGTAGCTTTCTCCAAGCCAGTGATCGAAGCGGACATTGAGGCGGTCATAAATCCGATTGAGCCCGATCTTGGAGACCTCAACGCATTTTTTCCAGATCTCGACGTTCTCGGAATCGCCCGCTTGGAGTTTTACCAGCTCGTTGCGACAAGCGTCTTTGATTGCCTCATCCTCTTTGGCCAGAGAGTTCACCGCGCGGTAGAGGCGTAGGAGCTCCTGCAATGGGTCGGATTTCAGAGCTTGCTCATCTAGCAAATTCTTCCAGCCATAGATGACCATGCCAAACTGAGTGCCCCAATCGCCGATGTGGTTATCGGTCGTGACGTGGTGGCCGAGAAAACGAGCAATGCGTGACAGGCTATCGCCAATGATGGTCGAGCGAATGTGGCCGACATGCATCGGCTTGGCGACATTAGGCGCCGAAAAGTCGATGACGATGTTACGCGGCTCGACCTGCCCCACGCCAAGCTTGGGATCGTTCAGTTGAGCTTGCAAGCGCTGGGACCATGCCGCTGGCAGCACCCGAAAATTAATGAAGCCCGGCCCGGCCAGGTCGACGCTTGCCAGCCCGTCGAGCTGCATGGAATCGACTAATTCCTGAGCCAACTGACGTGGATTGCAGCGCAAGGGTTTCGCCAGCATCATCGCTGCATTTGATTGATAATCACCGAAGCGCAGGTCCGCAGCGGTCGAGACTGGGGCTGAAAATCCTTCGGGCAGTTCGAGCCCCTTCGCAGCGGCATGACTCTCTAGGGCTTGCTGCAATCGCTGGGATAATTCTTGGGCTAAGGTCATAAGATCAAATAGTGAGAAAAATGGGTGACAGAGAAACAGTGGATCACTGGCTCGTGTCTAGGCCGGAGACAAGCAAAGTCGCAGCATCGAAGCAAGTGCGATTCCGACAAGGTAAAAT
>CAXIBU010000355.1:0-1871 GCA_964021555.1 uncultured Verrucomicrobiales bacterium
ATTAAGCCTCATTCGGGCCTTCGATCCCAAATTTTCCACCAAAGAATTCGAAAGCGACTCCTTCAAGGCGACTTTTGCCCCCGCCATGCGCGAAATGATCGAGCGCCGAAATGACATTCTCACTCGCTCAAAACATCGCCGTCCCGGTATTCCTGGCTATGAGGCGAAGTGAAACTACCCAGCGCAACTAGTCAAAACGGGCAGTCATCAGGATCACTATCAGGCGGCGTGAGTCGGAACTCTGGGATTCTGACCACGATTTTCTCCCCAACTTCGTTCTCACCGAAAAAGGCACCCGTTACCGCAGCAGGCCCGCGACACACGTGATAGCTGTTGTAAGAGAATGCTTGGCCAGGGCCCAAGCGCGGTTTCTCACCGACCACCCCATCGCCTTCCATCACTTCGATGGCACCCGTTTGATCGTCGCGGACCAGCCATTTACGGGCAGTGATGGTCACTGTCTCAGCGGACTGATTATCGATCGTCAGAAAATACGCGAAGGGGTAAGGTCGCCCGACAGGCGCTTGCAACTGAGGCATGAACACCAAGCGATCCAAGCGCACCCGAAGCCCTTCAACATGGCGATAACTTTCAAACACGCAGACAATCTAAAAAGCCATTGCAAGATTTACAATAGCCATTCCCCGGACTTGCCCTAAATTCGCTCCATGATTCCCGTTGCCTTGACCATTGCAGGTTCTGACTGCTGCGCCGGAGCCGGTATCCAGACCGACCTCAAGACTTTTCACGCGCACCAAGTCTACGGGCTCACCGCTGTCACCGCGATTGTATCCGAGACGCCCGGTCAAGTGCTGGGCATAGAGCCCGTGAGTGATGCCATGGTCAAAAGCCAAGTTGAGGTTCTGCTGCAAAACTACCCAATCGGCGCCATCAAAACCGGCATGCTCCACAGTGCTCGTAAGGTCATGGCCATCAGTCAGGCACTTGCCGGATACAACGGCGACCTCGTGATCGATCCCGTGCTCGTCGCGACCAGCGGCGACTCTCTGGCATCCGCTGACCTCGTCGATTCCCTCAAAGGTAAGCTTTTCCCCCGAGCCACACTTCTCACCCCGAATTTGGACGAGCTACAAGCACTGACTGGAGCAAAGGTAGCCACACTTGCCGAAATGATCGAGGCGGCCAAGAACCTTGCTCGTTCCCACGCTTGCGCCGTGCTAGCAAAAGGAGGCCACCTCGATACTGGTGATGAATGTATCGACGTGCTGATCGACGCTGACGAAATTCACCATTTCAAGGTCCCTCGACTACACAATGTTCAAACCCACGGAACTGGCTGCACCTTGGCCTCCGCCATCACCGCTCGGCTTGCCAAGGGCGATGACCTAGCTACAGCCTGCCGTGAAGCCCAAGGCTGGTTGCACCAAGCCATTCAAAAAAGCCATCGATGGGGAGAAGGGCTTTACGCCTTGGGAATTTAACACCTACCATCCGGCCTCAACGCCCCTCGATCTCTCAATCAGATGACCTCAAACCCCTACGCAGCTCCACAGGCCTACGACAGCTCCTCCCCAATCGACAACAATCTTTGGATGGTCCACGAGGGTGAGCTGATCGTTCGAGACGGCGCTATCCTCCCCGACATCTGCATCATCACAGGCCAATCCCCAGCGAAGCGAATCAAGAAGCCTCAGCTGATCACCTACTACCCTCCGCTTCTGCTCCTCCTCATACTCTTCGCTTTGATTATCTTCCTGATCATCGCGGCCATCGTCCAGAAGAAGGCAAAGATCACCTATTCAATTACACCTGCGATAAAGAAAAAATACCAACTCCGGGCCGCGTTTTCGCTATTTCTCATGATCGCATCGTTACTTGGTGGAATCTACGCCTTGAGCCAAAACTTCGCT
>CAXIBU010000356.1:0-1866 GCA_964021555.1 uncultured Verrucomicrobiales bacterium
GCTGAACGTCTTTCAATGACTCCGCTACGGTCTCGCCAGTGACGGTGAGGCAGTCGCCGTGGATCATGCCGCGATCGAGCAGCATCTTCATCATCGGGCGAATTCCGCCGATGCGAATGAGGTGGCTCATGTTGTATTTTCCGAAGGGCTTGAGGTCCGCTAGGAGAGGGATCTTTTCGCCCAAGGTGCGGAAGTCATCAATCGTTAGGTCGACCTCGGCGGAGTGAGCGATGGCGAGCAAGTGCAGGATCAAATTCGTCGATCCACCGAGTGCAAGGCAGGTGGTGATCGCATTTTCGAAGGCCTTGCGGGTCATGATGTCGCGTGGCTTGATGCCGCTTTCGAGCATAGAGACGACTGCCGCGCCCGCCATTTCGCAGTCCTTGCGCTTGGCTTGACCGACGGCCACCTGGGCGCTGGAGCCGGGGAGGCTCATGCCAAGTGCCTCGATGGCGCTGGCCATGGTGTTGGCAGTATACATGCCACCGCAGGAACCTGCGCCGGGGATGGCGTATTTTTCGACTTCTTTGAGCTCTTCGTCCGTGAGCTCACCTTTGGCGTGCTTCCCGACAGCCTCGAAGACTGAGACGATGTCCATCGGATTGCACTCTTCCTTATCGTGGGGCATGAGCCCTGGGAGGATGGTGCCACCGTAGACGAAGACGGCGGGGCGGTTGAGGCGGGCGATGGCAATCATGCAACCAGGCATGTTTTTGTCACAGCCACCGATGGCGACTAGGCCGTCGAAACCTTCTGCTGCGACGGTGGTCTCGATGGAATCCGCAATGACGTCGCGCGAGACCAAGCTGTAGCGCATGCCTTTGGTGCCCATGCTGATCCCGTCGGAGACGGTGATGGTGCTGAAATTCACGGCCTTCCCGCCGTTTTCGTTGATACCCTTGGTGGCGTGCTCGGCGAGTTCGCCGAGGTGCATGTTGCAAGGTGTCAGGTCACTGGGTGAGCCGGCCACCGCAATTTGCGGCTTACGAAAGTCATCGTCCGTAAACCCGACGGCTCGAAGCATGGAGCGGGCAGGGGCGCGGTCGGTGCCGTCAACGACGACGGAAGAATGGGGACGTTTGGGATCAGTAGGCTGGCTCATACGGTGTGCAATATTACCGAAATTTTGCCTAGTTGCGAAAAAAGGGAAACCCTAAAGTATGACAATTCGTGCCATGCTCTAGGGTTTCTTTAAGGTTTCGAATTTGAGCGCGAACGGAGCGCCTCCCGAACGAACGAGGTTTACTGACCTTTGGTCGGGATAAAGAGCCCAGCCAAGGTAAGTGCCAAGAATAGCCCAAGGGTCATCATGGCATGCTTGTGGACACCGGCGACACCATCAGCGGAGTCGCTCGCTTCCTGCGGATTTGGCAGGGTGGAGCTTTGCGGCACGCCACCGCGCTCGATCATCCCACGGATCCTCGGAGAGGTCTGCTCAAGCAACTCGTCGGCGGTCCATGGCGAATTTCGAGTTTCGGCACGAAGTTCGGCCACCAATTCCGGGGCGATGCTCTTGTCTGTCTTGCCCCACTTGCCGCGCACGTAACTCAGGACTGCGGCAAGCTCTTGGTCGCTCAAGTTGGCATTTGATGGCATGGCCAGTTCGTAGGTGCGGCCCTTGACCGAGATGGGACCAGAAAGGCCGTGGAGCTGCATGCGGATCAGGTTGCGATCATCGAGGGAGAGCCATTGTGAGCCGTCGAGCGGCGGATTTGGTGAGAGGCCTTCGCCGCCCTCGCCGTGACAGCTGGCGCAGACATTCTGAAATACGATGCCGCCGAGCATCTTGGCGTCCTGCTTGGCTTGGCTGACGTCGAATGGCTTCGCCTCGGAAGGTTTCGGTGCTTCGCGGTTGTCCTTATTGAG
>CAXIBU010000357.1:0-1866 GCA_964021555.1 uncultured Verrucomicrobiales bacterium
ATCATCTTTGGTGGAGGAGTGAGCCAACAGGCGGGACTGTTGGAGAAGGTCCGATCTCGTCTATTAGAACGATGCAATGGTTACTTCTCGAGTCTGCAGACGCCAGATGATGCCGAGGCGCTCATTCAAGGCGCGGGCTTAGGACAGCAGGCCGGAATGGTTGGCAGCTTGTGCTTGGCAGCACAGGCTGCGGGGGCGATTCAATAATACCATCTCCTCATTCAAAAGAGACAAATCCGGGGGGGCGGTATTAATCGAAATGCGCTTCGCAATTCGATGGGGTCTACTGCGTTTCGCGTCGGTCGAGGTGCGCGCGCCACTCCGCTGGATTGCAAGTTACCATTCGGGCAGAGCGACTGGTTTCTTGGTTCCCTTAAGGTAGGGTAGATCAGCATCTGTCTCCACTAACCATTGGTTGAGTTCTTTGGCCATCGATAGGAAGGTCTCGCGGTGCTTTTCATTCTTGATCGCCATTTCAGCATCGCTCTGGCTTAAGTCGACCTTTTCCGCGAGGTTGATCTGTTCGTCTGCAGGGTCGGTAAGGTCGCTGAAGTGATAGTATCCGTAGCCCTTGTATGTTTTCGAATTGGGAGTGCTGTAGACGTAGATGAGCTTATAGTTTCCCTTGGTGATGCTCGAGGACGGGCCTGTATTTACGTGCACGGGTTGGTGGCGGAAAATGGCGCGTTCAGGCAAGACTTCGTCCTTCAGTAGAGGCAGGTAAGACAAGCCATCGGTTTTAGGTGGGTTCTTGATTCCTGCCAATTCGGCGCAGGTTGGGAAAAAATCGACGGCATGCACCATGATTTCCGTGCTGCCTTGAAAACCCTTCCAACGAACGATCATCGGGACGCGAACGCCTCCTTCAAAAGGGGTCGCCTTTGACCCTCGAAGAGGCAAATTATCGGTGCGGTTGGTCGCTCCGTTGTCGCTCATGAAGATGAAGAAGGTATTATCAATCAATCGATGGCCTGGATTCCGAGGGTCTTCTGTTTCCTCGAGATAGGTCATGACGCGGTCAACACTGCGGTCGATCGAAGTGACCATACCGGCGTAATCAGGGTTCTTGTGGCCGGGGTGTTTAGGGTCTTTTTTGCGCGATTCGTAAGGCTTGATATCACTGGCTGGTGCCTGGACAGGGGCGTGGACGCCGTAGTGGGGAAGGTAGAGGAAAAAGGGCTTCTTCTTCATTTTTTCCATGGCGGCGAGAGCTTCATCAGTGAGGCGGTCCGTCAGGTATTGCCCTGCTTTGCCATTGGCGGGGAGGTTGGCTAGAAAGGGAAATGAGCCATCTTCTGCGGCCCAGTATTTTCCTCCTTTGGGGCCTGTCGGCCCGGTGGTGTTGCTTTGTCCTCCGCGGGGCATTCCTTGGGTGCTGCCGCCGAAAGTGATGTCAAAGCCGCGGGCTTTCGGTCCGGTTTCCGAGCCGGCTTTTCCCAGGTGCCACTTGCCGATCTGTGCACAGGTGTAGCCATTCTTGTCGAGAAGTTCGGCTAGTGTGAGAAACTTGGTATCAAGGCTGCCCTTATTGTCGCGGCGACCCAATTGATGTTTCGCTGAATCCTTAGGATTGGTTACCGTATACATTTGATGCCGTGTGGCATACAAGCCAGTCAGGAGGTCGGCACGGGTCGGCGCGCAGACAGGTTCCACATAAGCTCGGTTGAAGACAAAGCCTTGCTTGGCCATGCGCTTGAGCGCTGGAGTCTGGTAGTAGGTGCTGCTGTGTTCGTTGACCCCCTCAAGGTCGGTCCATCCTTGATCGTCACTGAGAATGAAAACGATGTTAGGTTGAGGGTCAGCAGCCGCGGAGCAGATGCTGATAGCGAGAGAAGAGGCACTGACGAGAAGCGCTTTCGTTAAGCG
>CAXIBU010000358.1:0-1855 GCA_964021555.1 uncultured Verrucomicrobiales bacterium
ACGAACTGAGTGCTTCTTGCTCAGGCGCAGGACTTGGCCGGGGGCCAGGGTAGGGATGGCGTTGGGGTCGGTTTGCTTTTCGCCGTCCAATTGAATGGCTCCTGGCTGGATGGATTGCTTTTTGAGCTCACCATTGGATTTCTTGAGGCCGAAGGCTTGCTCGAAGACGGTGGAGGCGAGGGCCAAGACGGTCAGGCCGCTTAGGTCTGAGACGGAGAGCTCGGGCAGGTCTGCGGCGGCGAGGTCTTTTTTGGAAAAGCGGGTTTCCCAGTCGTCTCGGGCGGCCTGCCCCGCGGCGTCGTCGTGGTAGCGGCTGGTGAGACGCTGCGCGAGCGACTTTTTCGCATCCATCGGGTGCATGGAGGTATCGAGGTCCTCACCGAGGAGCAAGGTGTAGTAGCGAACCATGAGCTCGTCCGAAATGCTCATGAGCTTGCCGAACATGTCGTTTGGGGCTTCGCTGACGCCGATGTAGTTGCCGTAGGACTTGGACATCTTTTTGACGCCGTCGGTTCCTTCCAGCAGGGGCACCATCATCGCCACTTGTTGCGGCTGACCCTCTTCTTTTTGAAGGTCGCGCCCGACGAGGATGTTGAATAGCTGATCGGTGCCGCCGATCTCGACGTCGGCTTTGACCATCACGGAGTCCCAGCCCTGCATGATCGGGTATTGGAGTTCGTGAAGTCGCACTTCCTGAGCGCCATCGATGCGGGTGCGGAAGTCTTCGCGCTGGAGCATTTGCTGAAGGGTGACGCGTCCGTTGAGCTGCAGGACCTCGTCGTAGGTCATCTTGCGGAACCAGTCGCCATTGTAGACGATCTCGGTCTGTGAGCGGTCGAGGACCTTGAAGGCCTGCTCGGTATAGGTCTTGGCATTTTCCAGAACCTCGTCACGCGTGAGTGGTGGGCGAGTGGCCGAGCGGCCGGTAGGATCGCCAACGGTGGCGGTAAAGTCGCCGATGATGAGAACGGCCTGGTGGCCGAGAAGCTGGAACTGACGCAGCTTTTCGAGCGCGACGGTGTGGCCGAAATGAATGTCCGGCGCAGTGGGATCCACCCCGAGCTTTACCCGAAGGGGGCGACCGAGCGCGAGCTTTTCGCGAAGGTCTTTTTCGTTCAGAATTTTGGCGGTCCCAGCAGTCAGCTGGGCCATGGCTTGGTCGATTGAGGTATCGCTAAGTTGGCTCACGGGAGGAGACAAGCTTGAAGGCGGAAGACTTTCAAGGTTTCAGTTGCATGATGGCTCAACTCGACTGATTGAGCGCGTAGCGGATGGCCAAGAGCCTAATCGAGGCGACGCTGACGACGGTGGCGACGGAATTCAGGCTGGAAGGGGCACCGATGCTCTCCAGAGCGAGGTAAATAAGTCCCCCGATGGCGCAAGCGGTGGCGTAGATCTCCTTGCGGAAAATGAGTGGGACCTCGGTGCGGACAACGTCTCGAATGACGCCACCAAAGGTTGCTGTAATGACACCCATGCCAACCGCTGCCCACCAATCGAGGTGGCGGTTGAGTGCGACCTGGACGCCGATACAGACAAATACGCCGAGCCCGATGGCATCGATCGCCGAGACGATGCGGCGTCGTTTTTCCCAATACGGCGCGGCGAAAAGCGCGGTCATGACGGCTCCAGCGGCCAGGAAAAGGTAGATGGGATCCTTGAAGATTGGCGGGGGAGTATCTCCGATCATCATCGAGCGCAGGGTGCCGCCACCAGTTCCGGTGATCAGAGCGAGCATGAACATGCCGAACCAATCCATGTCCTTCTGGCGCGCGGCAATGGCGCCGGAAACACAGAAGACATAGGTCCCGATGATATCCCACAAGTAGAGCATCTTGAATGAAGCGTGAAATTA
>CAXIBU010000359.1:0-1833 GCA_964021555.1 uncultured Verrucomicrobiales bacterium
TCGATTGAGATGGCGGGTCTCCGGGCACTGGTCAGCGCGGTCAATTTGCTCGAGGGTTAATAACGATCGCTGAGGTAACTAAGCTTAGCACAGAAAAGCCGCCGCTGGACGAACCAGGGGCGGCTTTGAAGTTTTGATTGAGAACCTTTAGTTGGCAGACGCGGCCGAGGCACCTTCGTGGCGCAGGGCAATGAGGTAATCGCGGTTGAGCTTGGCGATGTTGTCGGCGCTGATCTCTTTCGGGCAGGCGGCGGAGCACTCGTATTGATTGGTGCAATTACCGAAGCCCTCGGCATCCATCTGGCGGACCATTCCAAGAACGCGCTTGTTCTTTTCCGGGGCACCCTGAGGGAGGCGGTTGAGGTGAGCTGCCTTGGCCGAGACAAAGAGCATGGCAGACGCATTTTTACAAGCGGCGACGCAAGCGCCGCAGCCGATGCAGGCAGCCGCGTCGAAGGCGGTATCAGCCTCGGCTTTTTCGATGGGGACGGCATTTGCATCGACAGCAGATCCGGTGCGGACACTGATGTAGCCGCCTGAGGCGACGATGCGGTCAAAGGCCGAGCGGTCGACGACCAAGTCTTTGATGACGGGGAAGGAATTCGCCCGGAAGGGCTCGATCCAGATGGTATCGCCATCGCGGAACTTGCGCATGTGGACCTGGCAAGTGGTGATGCCGCGCTCTTTCGAGTGAGGGACGCCATTGATGGTCATTGAGCACATGCCGCAAATGCCCTCGCGGCAATCGTGGTCGAAGTGAACGGGCTCGCCGCCGCTGTTGAGGATGTCATCGTTAACGATGTCCATCATTTCGAGGAAGGATGCCTCTTCAGGAATTGCCTTCGCCTCGTAGGTCTCGATGCGGCCTTTGTCGTTGGCGCTCTTTTGGCGCCAGACTTTGAGCGTGAGATTAAGTTTAGCCATGATGAATGATTGGTAAAATTAAGCGTATGAGCGGATGCTTGGAATGACTTCCTCGAAGGTAAGTTGTTCCTTGTGCAGGATTGGCGGTTGGCCCGGGGTGGTGTGCTCCCAAGCGGCGACGTAGGAATACTCATCGTCGCGTCGTTTGGCTTCGCCTGGTTGGGTCTTGCCTGATTGGACTTCTGGGTCTGCTTCAGTGAACTGATATTCAGCGCGGAAGTGACCGCCGCAGGATTCTTCACGATCAAGGGCGTCGTAGCACATGACTTCGGCAAATTCGAGGAAGTCGGCGACACGGCCGGCCTTTTCGAGTTCCGAGTTGAGCTCGTTTTTGTCGCCCGGGATGCGGACGTCAGCCCAGAATTCTTCGCGAATTTTAGGAATCTCTTCAAGTGCTTGGAGCAGACCTTCTCGGGTGCGCTCCATGCCGCAGTAGTCCCACATGACTTGGCCAAGCTTCTTATGGAAGTAATCGACGGATTTGGTGCCTTGGATGGACATCAACTTGTCGATGCGCTCCTTGACGGCTTGCTCGGCCTCCTTGAAGGCATCGTGGTCGGTAGTGACCGCGGCAGGCTTCTGGGTGGCGAGGTAGTTGGCGACGGTTGACGGGATAACGAAGTAGCCGTCAGCCAAGCCCTGCATGAGGGCGGATGCCCCGAGGCGGTTGGCTCCGTGATCGGAGAAATTGGCCTCGCCGAGAACGTGGAGTCCCGGGATGTTGGACATGAGGTTGTAATCGACCCAAAGACCGCCCATGGTGTAGTGGACAGCTGGATAGATCATCATCGGCTGCTTGTAAGGGTTGGTGCCGGCGATTTTCTCATACATTTGGAAGAGGTTGCCGTAGCGAGCGCGGATCGCATCTTCTCCGAGACGGTTGATCGCATCGCGGAAGTCGAGGAAAAC
>CAXIBU010000360.1:0-1820 GCA_964021555.1 uncultured Verrucomicrobiales bacterium
CGAATGTCGCGGAGGCCTTCGTCCCCTGGAACAATCGGGGGCTTACCCTGAATGATGGCTTGGGCCTCGGCATCCATTTGGAGGGCTTGATGGCTTTCAGTCCGCTGATCTAGCTTCTTTCCATCGCTCGTCCGGCCTTTCACCCCATCGTATGTCGACATCGGTTTGAGCTCATACCAGCCGTCTTCACATTCGACCCGCAGGCGATTGTATGCCTCGATCACACTGGTGCGCCCAGTTGCGGTCACGCCACCAGGGAACTCGAGCACAAATTCATCGACCAGATCGACTCCCTGAGCGTTCAATTGACGCTTCGCAGATACCACACGAGTCGGCTCCATCCCGGAACCATATCGTAGAGCATTGATGGGGTAGACTCCCATGTCATAGAGCGAGCCACCTCCCAGCTTGGGATCGAATCGCCAGCCTCTACCCTGAGGCGGGCCCGCATAGCCCGCTTTTGCATCGAGGGATTTGATTGCTCCATAGGGTTTCGTTTCCGCATATTTTATCACGGTCTGGGTATTAGGCTCGTGATGCATCCGATAACCGATACTCAGTGTCACCTTATTCTCCTTACAAGCATCAATGATGGCTTGGCAATCTGCGGTAGTGAGAGCCATTGGCTTCTCACACCAAACGTGTTTACCAGCCTTTGCGGCGCGAATGGCATACTCAGCGTGCAATCCTGTCGGCAGAACAATGTAAACCACATCGATCTCAGGATTTTCTGAAATCTTGTCCATTGTCTCATAGGAGTAAACGTTGGCGTCTTTGATCCCGTAATCCTTTTTCCATTTGGGAATCTTCTCTGGACTGCCCGTGACAATTCCAGCCAGGTAGCAGTGTTTCGTCATTTTCAGAGCGGGCGCTAATTTGTTTCGCGAATACCCGCCAAGACCCACCAAAGCGACGCCCAGCTTGCGACCAGATGGCGAGTCATTTCCATAGGCAGAAGCAACCGAGAGCACACCTGCCGCCGCGGCTTGCTGGATAAATTTGCGTCGAGATGTCATACCGAACAGTAAAGACTACGGAGGCATCCTGAAGCGAATCAATTCGACCTAAAACGAATGAGCTTTGATTGGAAACGCTTGCCTAGGGCCAGGCGAATGACCGGCGAGTAGCAAAAGCCTGAGCCCATCTACTACTTGGCAAATCAAACGAAACGAATGAGATTATCTGAGCTTTTTGGAAGTGCGCTTCGTGATCTAAAAGAAGCAGGGCGCTTCTTTGCAGGGGCAGCGTTGCTCCCCAGTCATGGTGCCAGCAACAACCAGCGACATTGAAATGCCCATCCGATGCCTTTTTCCAAATCAAGGTAACCCTTGAATTTCGGGACCGAGACCATTCACGAGTCTATGCAATCTATGGCTTTGGGCACAAAAAGGCCGCTTTCCAGGGACAAAGCGGCCTTTTGAGATTCAATTTGGCAATGAAAGCTTAGCGTCTCTTACGGACGAGCAGTCCCAAACCGGCGAGGCCGATGAGAGAGGTGCTGGATGGCTCAGGGATAGCGGAGACCGTTCCGCCGTCGATGACCAGGTCGCTGAAGTGGAAATTTCCAGTTGTGGAGTTTCCAGCGCCGTATAGGCGAATTTCGACTTGGTCCGTGACTCCGTCCCATTCAGCTCCCGAGAAGGAGGCTGAGATATCAGCAACGTTCGTAGGACCGGTGAGTGGAACACCTACATCCGAGCCGATCTGGTCACCGATCACGACGGGATCCCCACCAGTGGTCGCGGTGATGCCGAACTGGCTAGGTGCGCCACCGCCGTTGCGAAAGCCGGTGAAAGTAACGGTGGCTCCGTCCAAGTTGA
>CAXIBU010000361.1:0-1758 GCA_964021555.1 uncultured Verrucomicrobiales bacterium
ACCGAAGCCGCTGATCCCTTGAGCACGGACGATGAGTGAGAGGGCTTTTCCGCCTGAACTTCCTTCCCGATATCGTTCGCGGAGAAAGTCGCTGATCTTGCTGTGGTCTGCGATCGGTCTGGCCTCAGTGATCTTGTTGACGGTAGGGCCCAGCGTGACCCAAGGTGGCATCCTTCCACCGTGTCAGCTCAAGCAGATGACGGGTTTGGAATGCCCTGGGTGCGGAGGGACACGTTCGACTCTCGCCTTTGCCCAATTCGATTGGGCTGCCGCATTTAAGTATCACCCCCTTTGGTTCATAACCTTGCTCTACCTACTGATTGTGCTGATCGGTGAGACCGTGCTAGTGCTCAGGAGGAGACCGCCATTGCGCTGGTTTCCAAGCCCACTGATCTGGAGCTGGGCAGCCGCTCTACTCATCTTCGCAGTCATACGCAACCTGCCAGGACTAGAATTCATGCGCCCTTGAGGGTGAGCTTCACCGCTCCATTTTTGACATTATTCAGAGGGGGAGTGGTTTATAGAAATCCTTGCTATGGCCCACTTTTTAACCCAATGTGGTTTATAGAAAAGCATCGTATCCCCCATGATTTGGAACTGGCAACAAAGCGAATGGCCTCAATTCTCCTACGACAGCAAGGCGTTGGAGGGGCTGGAGACACAATTTCTGCGGAATTCCGGAGAGAGTCTCGGCGCATTCAAGCACGTCTCCGAGGACGATAAAAACCGGCTCAAAGTCGAGATGATCAGTGAGGAGGCTCTGAAAACCTCCAAGATCGAGGGCGAAAACTTGGATCGTGACAGCTTGCAGTCTTCCATCGGCAAGCAGTTTGGTATCAAGACCGACAATCGCAGAATCAGCCCGGCCGAGCAAGGAGTCGCGGCGATGATGGTCGATCTCTACAAGAGTTTCGATACGCCGCTTTCCCACAAGACTCTTTTCGAGTGGCATGGCATGTTGATGAATGGCCGTCGGGATCTTCGCACCATCGGTGCGTATCGGACTCATTCCGATCCGATGCAGGTGGTTTCCGGGGCTATACATGAACCAACTGTGCATTTTGAAGCACCACCCTCTTCCCGCATGGAGGCGGAAATGGATGCCTTCATCCAGTTTTTCGAGCAGAGCCGCGAAGGCGGCAAGCAATCCTTGCCCGCACTCGCTCGCGCCGGAATGGCTCACTTGTATTTCGTATCCATTCACCCCTTCGAGGACGGCAATGGACGGATTGGACGCGCCATTGCCGAAAAGTCACTCGCCCAAAGTCTCGGGCACCCAACACTCATTGCTCTAGCCTACACCATCGAGCGGAACAGGGAGACCTATTACGAAAAACTCGAACGCTACAACAAGGACACCGAGGTCACGGGCTGGCTTACGTATTTCGCTGAAACGATTTTGGAAGCTCAGGACAATACTCGGAAGCGTATCGAGTTTATTATCGAAAAAACCAAGCTCTACGACCGCTTGCGCGGCAAGCTGAACGAACGCCAGCAGAAAGTGATCGAGCGCATGTTCCGTGAGGGCATCGACGGCTTCAAAGGCGGCCTCAGCGCGGAAAATTATATCGCCATCACTGGCGCACCGCGAACCACCGTTACGCGTGACCTCAACGACCTTGTTGCCAAGGGCGCACTGACCAAAACAGGCCAGCTCAAATACACCCGCTACCATCTCAACATCGCTGGGTAATACCCCCAAATAAGGAACTTTGACATTATCGGATGAGTCCCTAGCCTCAGAACAAATGGCGGCCC
>CAXIBU010000362.1:0-1746 GCA_964021555.1 uncultured Verrucomicrobiales bacterium
GCATCGACGTGGTGCACGGTGCATCCGCTCTTTTCCTCGCCAGCATCGAATGCCTGCTTCCAGGCATCCAGTCCGGGGAACTTGGGCAATGGCGATGGGTGGATGTTGAGAATTCGCGACGGGAAGGCGTCAAGCAGAGGACGTTTCACCAGCCGCATGAAGCCAGCGAGACACACCAGATCACAGCCCGCCTCAGTCAGCTGGGCCGCGACTTTCGCCTGGGCCTCGTCAGGGAAGCGGGTGCGATAACCGTGGCAATCGATCACTTGATGGGGGATGCCGGCAGCTTTGGCTCTTTCGAGAATGTAAGCGTCCGGATTATCGGAAAGAACGAGGACCACCTCGGCCTGCAGTTCACCGGCAGCAATGGCGTCGAGGATGGCTTGAAAATTCGAGCCGGAGCCGGATCCTAGGACTCCGAGGCGCGTGAGTGATGACATGCGGATACCTTGTGAGAACCAAGCCCGAGAGGAAAGCAGAAATCTCGTTGAGGGCACGCTCAAGCTCTGCTAATTTCGGTGCCGAATGAGTAATGGAATCGACAGGCTCCGCGAAGCCAAACTGAGAGTGACCCAGCCACGGCGCCAGCTACTGGAGGAGCTGGAGAGTGCCGATCGCCCGCTTTCAGCCGAGGATTTGCTGTCGAAGATGGCATCGGGTAGCTTGGATCTCGTTACCATTTACCGGAATATGACCGTATTTGCGGAGCATGGGATCGTTCAAGTGATCCAGCTGGAGAGCGGTAAGCAGCTCTTCGAACTGCATGCGGTGGGCGATCATCACCACCACATTATCTGCCGCGAATGCCATGCGACGGTGCGCTTGGATCTCTGTTTCGGCGGGGAATTGGAGAAGTTGGCCAAGTCGCAGGGCTACTCCGACCTCAACCACACCATCGAGGTATTTGGGGTTTGCTCTCAGTGCTCGGCTTGATTGGCTCAACGGTATAAGACTCTTGCGCAGCCCTTAAGTTGCGCTTAGGTGCTGCATGTTGGATTTTGCAATCATTGGAGCGGGCGTCTCAGGGCTTGGTGCGGCGATAGAGCTGAAGGGCCGTCAGGTCGAGGTGTTCGAGAAAAGTCGCGGCTTCGGGGGGCGCGCGGCGACCCGTGAGATCGATGGCATTCACTTCGATCACGGGGCCAATTATTTGAGCATCGATGAGGGTTCATTGGGCGACTGGCTATCTGAGAACTTACCGAATTTGCAAAAGCAAAAGGTCGCCGGTGCGATCTGGACCTTTGATGCCAAGGGTGAGCTGAAGCCGGGCGACCCCAATCGCGATGCCTCAACCAAATGGACATTTACCGATGGGATCAATTCTCTGGGGCGAGCACTGGCCAAAATTTGCCCGCACCCGATTACCAGAGAAATTCGAGTGGCAAAGGTGGAGCCTGTCGATGGAGGGTGGCAGATTCTCGATGATGAGGGCAAAGTCCTCGCTCAAGCAAAACAGCTCATCTTCTCGACCCCAACTCCGCAAACCTTGGAGATCTTGCCAAAGTCATTTCACGGCCCTGCCGCGGCCACGCCTACCTACTTTCGCCAGTTCGCGGTGATGCTAGCCTTCGACCAAGTGATCGAATTTCCCCACAACTTCTATGCGGGGCTGAATAGTGATCGCCAACACCGGATTGCCTGGTTTAGCCGCGAAGACTGCAAGCCGGGTCGAGTTCCCAGCGGTCGCTCGGGGCTCGTGGTGCAACTGTCGCCAGACTGGACGGCCGAGAATTTCGAAATGGATAA
>CAXIBU010000363.1:0-1726 GCA_964021555.1 uncultured Verrucomicrobiales bacterium
GAGGAGGGTTTGGCGTCGATGCTAAGAATCAAAAAAGCCCCACTTCTCTGAGAGAGTGGGGCTTTGGGGGAGAAAGGTTGGGTGCTTCGTTTAGTTGCCTTTGCGCAGCTTTTTGATGTTGGCGATGTCCTCGGCGGTGAGATCAGCCAGTGCTGGGTCCGCGGCGGCGGCGCTTGGGCGGTTGAGGAAGGATTGGCTGAACGACTCGCGCTTTTGCCAGTGCATCCCAGCGCCGGAGCGGGTGGATGCGGCTGAGAAGTAACCTGGGGTCACGCCTTGTCCGGCAGCGCCAGCATTGGTGTCGAGAGAGCTGCAGCTTGGAAGTGCAAGGAGGGCGAGAGCGGGAAGAATGAGAAGACGTTTCATATCAGGGCGGAGTATGAAGCGAGCGGGGCCTGATCTGAAAGGCAAAAGACCTCATTTGTTGAGAAAAATGCGCTGAACCCTTGGGGTGATACCAGTGAAGATCTCCCAAGGGATGGTTCCGGCCCATTCCGCGACCTGGGTGACGAGCAAATTCGGGCCGAAGAGTTCGACTTCGTCGCCTGCCTCGACAGAGGCCAAATGGGACACATCGACCACGATCTGATCCATGGTGACGCGCCCAAGTAGCGGGCATCTTTCGCCGTTGATGAGAACGTAAGCTCCGGCATCCGAGACCGCGCGGGGGTAGCCATCGCCGTAGCCGATCCCGATGGTGGCAGTTCGCATCGGTTTGTCGGCTTGGAAGCTATGGCCGTAGGAGATGGTTGCTCCAGCCCCGAGCTGGCGAACGATGGTCACCCGGCTCATCAGGCGCATGACGGGCTGTAGTCCGTTTTGGTGCTGATGATTGGCCATGGGACTGATGCCGTAGAGCAGGAGGCCGGGGCGCACCAAGTTGCAGATGCCGCGCTCGTAGCCGAGCAGGCCGGCGGAGTTGCTGAGGTGGATGAACTCTGGCTCGATATGAGCTCGAAGTCGTTCGACTTGTTCGGAGAATTTGGCAATTTGCCGTTTCGTGAAGTCCTCATCTTCATCAGCCGAGGACAAATGCGAGCCGATCCCTTGGATCTTCAAATTTGGGAGTTCTAGCAGTTCGGGAAGGGTCGACTCCAGCTCCTCTGCGGAAAATCCGCCCCTGCCCATCCCGGTGTCGACGGCGAGGTGGACGGTCGCGACTTTTCCCATTTCGGTCGCAAGTTGGGAAAAGTGCTGAGCTTCTTTTAGGTTTGAGAGGCACGGAATGAAGCCTTTCTCGACAATTTCGGGTCGTTCACCGGGGAAAGTCGGTCCGAGGAGGAAAAGCCGGGTTTTCACGCCCTTTTCGTGGAGTCTCGAGGCTTCCGCCGCATTGGCGAGACCGATGAAGGCAATGGCCTCGGAATCCAGGGCGAGCCCGATCTTGCTAAGCCCGTGACCATAGGCATCCGCCTTCAGCACGGCCATCAGTGAGACCTCGCTGCCGACAAGTTGCCCGACGTGGGCCAAGTTGTGGCGCATCGCTCCCAGGTCAATTTCAGCCCAGCTGCGCAAGTTGTCAGGAACTCCATTCATTTGCAGAGAGCTTGCTCAACCGAGCTGGAGAATAGAAGGATAATTAGCACCAGAAGGGAGCTGAAACTGAGGCATTCGTGGCGCGATTGTTGTGCCAGATCGAATTTGCCAGCAGCCGATGCTGTGCGTAGCTTCGCTTGTGTTGAAAATTCATCTCTCTTGGGACTTGGAGCCCGAATTTAGGTCCTAT
>CAXIBU010000364.1:0-1650 GCA_964021555.1 uncultured Verrucomicrobiales bacterium
TGAGCGAATCTGTGGTTTACCTCTCCCGACATGTCTTTCCAATCTCTCGGCCTAGAGCCAGCATTGCTCACCACTCTGGCCGCGCAGGACTTCTCCACGCCGACCCCGATCCAAGCCCAGGCCATTCCCGCGATCCTGACTGGTCGTGACCTGCTTGGCATCGCCCGCACTGGCTCGGGAAAAACAGCAGCCTACCTCCTGCCGCTCCTGCAGAAGCTCAGGGAACTGCCCAGCAAACACCGCGAACCTCAGATTCTCATCCTAGTCCCCACCCGGGAACTTGCCCATCAGGTGCTCGACGTCGCAAGCTCTTTCCTTCCCACCGAGGGCCGACGCCCCATCTGCAAGGCGGTATTCGGTGGTGTCTCGGTCAATCCGCAGATGCAGTCGCTGACCAAAGTCGACCTCCTCGTTGCGACTCCTGGCCGCCTTCTCGATCTCGTCGAGCGCAATGCCCTTTCCTTGAAATCCGTCGCTCACTTCGTCCTGGACGAGGCCGATAAGATGCTCAACCTCGGCTTCCAGGTCGAAGTTTCCAAAATTCTCGCGCTGCTGCCCCCGCAACGGCAGAATTTGCTCTTCTCGGCAACTTTCGGAGATGAGCTGAGCGAAATTCAAAGCCTCACGCTGACCGACCCCGAAATCGTCAAAATCGATACCGACGAGACAGATGAGGTCCAGATCAAAGAGCTCGCCTACTCCGTGCCCGATGCGCGCAAAGGCCCACTTTTGCGCTACCTGATCAAATCCGCCAATCTCCCGCAGACGCTCGTCTTCGCCGGCTCGGCCCATCGGGTCGACCAGATCGCCAACAAGCTCGAGAAGAACAAAATCCCCGCCCTCGCCATGCACTCCAAGCTCAGTCAACAAGCTCGGCGACACGCCCTCGAGGACTTCAAGCGCGGCCACGTCCCTGTCCTCGTCGCCACCGACCTGCTTTCACGCGGGGTCGATATTGAAGGGCTTCCCCTCGTCGTTCAATACGAACTCCCTCGCTCCGCCAAAGACTACGTCCACCGCATTGGCCGCACCGGACGTGCAGACGCCAGCGGCGAAGCCATCTCCCTAGTCAACGAGGCCGAGCTTGCTCACTTCAAGGTCATCCAGAAGAAGCTCTCACGCCGCATCCCGCTCCACCCCAGCGACGAGATCAACCTACACGGTTACTAGCCAGAGAGGTCCTTGAATGTCTCTCGCTCAGTCCGGAAATGGCCATCAATCGAAGTTTCCCGAATTTGATGTCACATCCCAACACCCAACCGGCGAACTAGGGGTGATGAAAGCAACCAACTATTCCCCGAAAGACCTGATCGCCAGCCCATGCCAAGAAAAGTGGTGCGAAATGACTGGCGACGAACGTGAGCGATTCTGCGACAAATGCCAACTCACCGTGGTGAACCTCACCGGCAAGTCCATCGAAGAAATTCGCACCCTCCGCGAAAAATCCGGCGGACGCCTCTGCGGACGCTTCGACCTACGAGCAGCCAAAGTCGCCGTCGGTGCCGGTATGGCATCGCTCGCCCTCGCCTCTTGCGACACCAAGCAAAGCAACATCGAGGGAGTCCATGGAGAAATTGAATCTCCTCAAGTTCAAACCACGCCGGAAAAGACTCCCAGCCCCGCGCCTAAGATCATTCCTACACCCGAGCC
>CAXIBU010000365.1:0-1628 GCA_964021555.1 uncultured Verrucomicrobiales bacterium
GACCTGTGGCAAGGGGGAAGTGGGGACTCGTGATTAGGTGATAGAGGGGAGGGGGTGCGAATTTGTCGATCCTGATCCGGCGGCGATTCGTTATGGTGGGCGACTTTCAAGTGCTCAATGGCATCGGCCAGAACGATATCACATGCGGTTGAAGTCAGACGCAGTTAGGACACGAGCTTCAACCCTGGATTCTGGGCTGACGGAAAATTGGTCGTGTGCCGAGGGCGTTAAAGCTTCCTTCCTTTGTCTTTCACTCAGTGTGATAAACTGTAATAGTAGCGCCAGATGAAAGTCTTCCTTGCGCTTGCTTTGTTGCTTCTTTCCTGTGCCCACCTTTTTGCCGAGGATCACCTGGCGGCTGCAACGCTTGAGTTTGTTTCTGAGGACGAGGGAAAATGGGAAAAAGCCCGTAGGACCTTGATCGAGGGAGGCCGTGATTCGATCTGGCATTTGGCACCCTACGTGTTTGTGGCTGAAGACCCGGAGCTTGCTCAGCGAGTGCGGGTCTTGAGAAATTCGATTCTCTATGGGATCCCCGATGGGATTCCTAAAGAGCTGCGTAAGCGTCTACTTAACTTTCACCGGGCTGATGCGGAAGAGCGTGTCGATCTTGTAAAGAAGTTGACACAAGTGCGCCCAGTGGGGCCTGAGATGCTTCAGTGCCTTGCCTGCCTTTACGCCTGGCACTTGGAAAAATTCGGACTTGAATCCACCAATGAGAGCCCATTCGGGAAACTGCTTTTAGAAGAATTCAGCAAGCGCGGAAAAGTTCGCGCGGACCTGATGCGATTGAATCTGCGCAATCTCAGAGTCGAGGTGATGGTGTGTTTGCTTGATGCTCTCATGAGCCAGGAAGCGGCGATTCCTCTCTCGGCCTACCAAGCCAGAGCCAACCCAGCCTGGTTGACATCAATGCGCCTCTACCAACGCTGGAGGATGGAAGCTCCCGAACTGCCGACGAAGCTGGGAGCGGAGTCAATCGTTCTGGAGCTAGCCTATTTGGCGTCCAAGAATGATCATTTGGCAGCCTTGAATCTTATTCGAAATGAGAATGGAACCGAGGTGAATTCCATGGTTTTTAGGCAGATTACCGACTGGTTGGGCAATGGGTCCAGGTTTCCGATTAAGCAAATGACCGATACGCAGGCGATGGGTTGGGTGCATTATGTCTACTCAGGTATCTATTTTGATCGTGCATATCTCTCATACCAAAAGACTATCCGAGAACATCCGACTCTAAAAGATAAGCTGCCTGTGAGCTTATATCCGTTTCTGATTTTTGAGACATTACAGGGTGGCGATGTTTCGGCTGCGATGGCGCTTTACTTCGAGGCTGGAGTGGAACTCGAGAAGCCCACTAAACATTTTGAGGCGGTGACTTCGAACTTGGTTAAGATTCTTGAAAAGGACCTGAAGAAACTCAATCCATCGACCGTTCCCAAGCTGCCGGGAAACCTGTCTGAACCATTCGCTCACATATTGGCGGTAAAACTGTTCGAGAACGCTGACCTCGATTTTGCAAAAGCCATTTTCGAGCGCGTGACCGCAGATGATGAATCGAATTTGGAGAATTGGCTGCAGCTTGTTCAAGAACATGCGGTCACGTTTTTCTTCGAATATCAGGCGGA
>CAXIBU010000366.1:0-1611 GCA_964021555.1 uncultured Verrucomicrobiales bacterium
TTTTCCAAACACTACTTCACCAGCTCCATCGAGGTCCTTAAAACCCTGGAAACCGAGAAGATCGAAAATCACATCATTTCAGCCAGTGGAGATCTCTTTGTCGATGCGTCTGCGCCGAGCCTCGGTCTCCCTGTCGAGCGATTCAACGGGATTCGCTTGAAAATTGAGGACGGACACATCACCGAACGCATCGACTACCCCGTGACTTGGGCAGCAGGAAAGACCCAACAACTCCAGGAAATTGTCGCACGGCTCCAAAGGCAGAATCCTGAAAAAGAGGTCGTTGTCCTCGCTGCTTTCGGCAACAGCTACGGCACAGACGGCCATTTTATGCGCTACGTCGCCACCCAAAAGCTCAAGCACGGCAGCCCAACCGCGCTCATGATTAACGGTGGCGAAGCACCAGAAGCCTTCCAAGGTCTCTTTACCCCCGTCGAACAAAAAGAGACCAAGAGCGACAAGTAGCGGATGTGTCTGAGGACCACAGCAGTCCTTCAATCAGCAAGCTTGGCCAACGTCTCGGCTAACTTGGCTCCTATCCCTTCGACTTTCTTCCGCTGTCTTTCATCGCTCAGCGTGCCGTCCTTGATCACTTCGTGAGCTGAACTCACTGCGTGCTGATCCGGAAGCACTGTAATTGCGATGTTACTGAGGATTGCGCGCAGGTGGACGAGCCCCCGCAGGCCACCCAAACCACCCGGTGAGGCCGCCATGATGCCGGCATACTTGCCCGCCAAAGAGGCCAATGCCCCTTCATCTTTGCTGGCAGGACGCGACACCCAATCGACCGCGTTTTTCAGCGCAGCCGTAAGACTGCTATTGTATTCAGGCGATGCGATGAGAAGCCCATCCGCCCGCTCAAACAGCGCTTTTAACTTCAGCGCGTTTTCAGGAAGGCCTTTCGCCGATTCAAGATCCTCGTCAAAAAGTGGTAGAGGATAATCCCTTAGCGAGATGACCGTCACTTCGGCCCCCGCATTTTCAGCGCCTCGGGCGGCAACCTGAACCAGGCTCTGATTGAATGACTCAGCCCGCAGGCTGCCGGAAAAGGCTAGGATTGTAGGTTTTGACATGCCCTAAACTTAGCACCCAATCAGTCGGATGCATCCTAAAAGGCATGCCAATCACTATGAAGCAGGCCAGAACTCAAGCAACCCTGCGGCGCAAGAGCAAAGTCGATGCACCAAGCAGCACGAGAGCTGATGAGGAAGGTTCGGGCACAACTTGGAAGGTCATTGTCTCTGTCGTAGAGAGCGCACCAAGGGCGTTGTGCGTGCCGAAAGCTTCGACCTCAACCGTCCAGGTGCCGGGTTCAGTGAAGGCCCAGTTGACGTGATCGTGAGCAAAATTCGAGGTAAACTGGTTCGAATTAGCCGTTGAGCCATCGCCCACACTTGAGAAGTGGAATGTCGGAGCACCACCCGAATCCGTAGTAAACATCGAGAAGGTTCCGTTACCACTCGGAGAAATCGCGTTCACCATGCGGAAGATGATCGGAGTAGACCAATCACCGCTATTTAGCTCCTCAGAAGCAAGGGCCACGAAGGGAACTCCTGGCACTTCACTTTGCGGAAGGACCCAGACAGGATCACCCATCATCAGACCGGCTTG